>NZ_JAMXSK010000003.1:0-212379 GCF_024124645.1 Pseudoalteromonas sp. Ps84H-4
CATTAGCTCAGTTGGTAGAGCAGTGGACTTTTAATCCATTGGTCGATGGTTCAAGTCCATCATGACCCACCATTCTATTAGAATGGTAATCTTTAATCGACGGATTTACGTATAGCTTTTATAAGCATCAGAGCGGGTCATTAGCTCAGTTGGTAGAGCAGTGGACTTTTAATCCATTGGTCGATGGTTCAAGTCCATCATGACCCACCATTCTATTAGAATGGTAATCTTTAATCGACGGATTTACGTATAGCTTTTATAAGCAGCAGAGCGGGTCATTAGCTCAGTTGGTAGAGCAGTGGACTTTTAATCCATTGGTCGATGGTTCAAGTCCATCATGACCCACCATTCTTTGAATGGTCACATCGGCGGATTTACGCACTTAATACCAGAGCGGGTCATTAGCTCAGTTGGTAGAGCAGTGGACTTTTAATCCATTGGTCGATGGTTCAAGTCCATCATGACCCACCATTTTATGGTATTATTCAAATCGGCGGATTTACGCAGCTTTAATTAAGCGACAGAGCGGGTCATTAGCTCAGTTGGTAGAGCAGTGGACTTTTAATCCATTGGTCGATGGTTCAAGTCCATCATGACCCACCATTCTTCGAATGGTCTTATATCGGCGGATTTACGCACTAAATACCAGAGCGGGTCATTAGCTCAGTTGGTAGAGCAGTGGACTTTTAATCCATTGGTCGATGGTTCAAGTCCATCATGACCCACCATTTTAAATGGTATTTTACATCGGCGGATTTACGTATCTAAATATCCAGAGCGGGTCATTAGCTCAGTTGGTAGAGCAGTGGACTTTTAATCCATTGGTCGATGGTTCAAGTCCATCATGACCCACCATTTCTAAAAATGGTATCTCACATCGGCGGATTTACGCATCTAAATATTCAGAGCGGGTCATTAGCTCAGTTGGTAGAGCAGTGGACTTTTAATCCATTGGTCGATGGTTCAAGTCCATCATGACCCACCATCTCTTACTTACCTTTTCTATCTAAGTTATCCTTTATTTATCTTAACAGCGCACAGCAATACTGTTCTTTAGCTTAAGATTCTCGTATAATTCGCGCCATGAATGCACTGTGGACTAAGTGGTCGAGAAATGAGTCTAGCTGAACAAATTATGCCTGAAGATTATATCTTCCCTCCAAAGCCAGCTCCGTTATCTAAAGACGAGCAAGCCGAGTACAAGGCACGTATCAAACAATTATTGAAAGATAAGAACGCCGTTCTTGTTGCCCATTATTACACTGATCCTGAAATTCAAGCGCTTGCTGAAGAAACAGGTGGTTGTGTTGCTGACTCGCTAGAAATGGCGCGTTTTGGCGCTAAGCACGACGCAGATGTAATTGTGGTTGCGGGTGTTCGCTTCATGGGCGAAACAGCAAAAATCCTTACGCCAAATAAAACAGTTGTTATGCCAACACTTGCTGCAACCTGTTCATTAGACGTAGGTTGCCCAATCGAAGAGTTCTCTGCGTTTTGTGATCAGCATCCAGATCGCAAAGTAGTAGTGTATGCAAATACATCAACTGCAGTTAAGGCGCGTGCTGATTGGATAGTGACTTCTTCATGTGCCCTAGAGATCGTAGAGCACTTAGATGAGCAAGGCGAAAAAATCATTTGGGGTCCTGACAAACACTTAGGTTCTTATATTCAAAAGAACACAGGTGCTGACATGATCATGTGGAATGGCGCCTGTATCGTTCATGACGAGTTTAAAACCAAAGCACTTAAGGATATGAAAGCCTTACACCCAGATGCGGCTGTATTGGTTCACCCAGAGTCACCTGCGGAGATTGTAGCCTTAGCAGATGCAGTTGGTTCAACAAGCCAACTTATCAAAGCAGCGCAAACCATGGACAACAAAAAGTTCATCGTCGCGACTGACCGTGGCATTTTCTACAAAATGCAGCAGTTATGCCCAGAGAAAGAATTCTTTGAAGCACCAACAGCAGGTGAAGGCGCAACGTGTAAAAGCTGTGCACATTGCCCGTGGATGGCAATGAATGGCTTAAAAGCGATTGAAGAAGCACTGACAGACCCAGAAGGTAAAGAAGTGTTTGTTGATATGGACTTACGCGAAGGCGCATTAAAGTCGCTTAACCGTATGTTAGAGTTCTCAGCAACGCTTCAGCGTTAACAACGAATTGACTATATACAAAAGGCAAGGTGTCTACCTTGCCTTTTTTGTTTGATTACTAATCACTTAACTACACTATTTTAAAAAGCCCTTGCGTCTGTAGGGTTGTTTTCATACTATAACGCCGCGCTAAACTCTAAGCGCCTTAGGTGACGTGTCCGAGTGGCTGAAGGAGCACGCCTGGAAAGTGTGTATACGGCAACGTATCGAGAGTTCGAATCTCTCCGTCACCGCCATTTCTTTATCTACCAAGCTTACTTTAATTATTCTCAAATGGTTTAAAGGCGTATTTTAGCTAGTCTAATTATCCAAGCTGTTAATTCTTTCACACTCTTTCCAAAAAGACTGTCCTAATACTCTGTTTATTTCTTCTGCTGAAGTGAGGCCTTTTGATAATGCTTCTAAGGCCACTTTATATAAAGACCTCGCACCGCTTTGAGCTGCAACCTCTCTTAACGTACTGGTACTCTCTCCAGCTCTAATTGCATCGGCTAGTTGATAGTCTATAGTGATTATTTCGAACAGAGGAATGCGTCCTTTGTAACCAGTGTGATCGCACTCATCGCAACCTGATGGCGACATAATATTTATATCAGGAAAGATGCTTTTAAAGCGTTTGCCATGGGTATCTGTGGCCAATGGGCCACTTAGATTACAACTAGGGCATAGTTTTCTAATTAAGCGCTGTGCTGCAACACCTTTTAAAGAGTCGGCAATAATAGGCCGTGACACACCTAAGCCTATTAATCTTGAAATAGTCGTAATTGCATCACTAGTATGTAAGGTGGTCATTACAAAATGCCCGGTGATTGCAGCGCGAAAGGTCATTTCTGCGGTTTCTTCATCGCGAACTTCACCCATCAATATTACATCAGGGTCTTGTCTTAAAATACTTCTGAGGGCGCTGGAGAAGGTAAGGTTCTGTTGAGGATTAATATTAACTTGGGCAATACCTTCAATTTCATATTCTATAGGGTCTTCAACTGTAACAAGGCACTTTTCGGGTGAGTTTAATTCTTTTAAGGCAGCATAAAGTGTACTTGTTTTTCCTGACCCGGTAGGGCCTGTTATCACAAAGATACCTTCGCTACTTTGCAGTAAGTTTTTAAATGTGTCGAGCTCTTGCTGTTGTAAACCAATATCATCTAACTTGTTTACAACAGATTTGATTAGCAGGCGGATGACTACTTTTTCTCCCCCTTTAACAGGTAATGTCGATACCCGTAGGTCAACATCTTGGCCTTTAAGCTCTAAACTCACACTACCATCTTGTGGGACCATTTTTTTTGCTAAATTAAGGCCAGCTAATGCTTTTATTCTTTGTATTATTGGGATAAAAACTTGTGCAGGTAATTCTGATATGACCCTTAACATGCCATCTACTCTGTAACGAACGATGCCGCCATTATTAAAGGGTTCTATATGGATATCACTGGCTTTAAATATAAATGCCTCTAACAGCATTTCAGATACAATTTTAACGATGGCTGAGTTTGAAGAGTCGGGCTCATTTCGTTTGGTTCGTGTTTTAAGTTGGGTTGTTTTTATAATAATGTCATTTTCAGATAGCATTTGCTCCTGATAAAACATTTCTGTCCATTTTGCTATGAGCTCGGGTGATGCCAATACTGACTTAACATGCAGGGTCGTTAAAAATTCAACCATTGCTTCCATATCAGTATCAAATGGGTGGGGTGAAGCAACTGTTAATAAGTCATCAGTAAAGTCCACAGGAAAAATGCCATACTCTCTGGCTACTTTAAGAGAAACATAATGAAGCAATTCTTCCGGCACATTGGTAGGAGGTTTTGCAACCTCTAACTGGTAACTCTTTGCAATCATTTCAGTTAATATTTTGCTGTCGACTTGCAAAATTGCCTCTGCACTTTTCCATGCTGAAATCGCAGATTCACCGTTATACATTTCTTCAATATTAATATTGCTGTTAGTTGATTTTTCAATGCAAAATCGTTTTAGCCAATTAAAAGTGGCATTACTTCTGTGTACCTCATGTTTATCAGCCATACTCATTCCATATATATTTTGTCGTCTTTGGCATCAAACGTAATTGTTGAATTACCATGTGGAATGGTTAGGCGAAAATGTTCGTTGGTAATTTTTTCATAAGTTACATCCATAACAGATGCAATAGGGCTTGGTAAATCATCTGGCAGTTCTCCGTAAGTTGTGCGGTAATGTTCAACATCTTCTGCAATCATTAATAATGCTACTGAGCTGCCCGTTTGATAATCTCTGTCATAATTTACAGGGTGAGTTTCATGACCGATAACTAGTGCTTTTGCTAACAAAAACCCAAAAGCAATATATGTTGCATAAGGAAGCCAGCTCGGTAAAACAATAAAAGATCGATTTTTATTTCGTTGAGTATTTTGCGTTTCATCCATCGCTTGCGCGATACTTTCTTGCCATCGTTTATTGGTTGAAATCATTTTTATCTTCCTAGTTACTTATTCGTGATGGCCGTGCTGCTGACCTTCATGTTGTTCAGGGTGTTTTACCCAGCCCGGAGGCCAATTCAAGTTAGAACCAGCATTGCTTCGACTGCCCGATTCTGAATCACCATTGGTACTAGTTTCTGTACTTGTACTCGTTTGGCTACCCGTGTTGCTATCACCACTACTTCTATCTGGAGGTGGGGTGTTACCTGTGTTACTTGCATCAGGAAGTTGGGGGTTACCATTATTACTTGCTTCAGGTTGCTTGCTAGTCCCAGCATTAGCTAACTTAGGTGGTTGATTGATTTTGGGAAGGTTTGAATTTGCAGCTAAAGGTTCTTTATTTGTTTGGTGTGTCTCATAAGGTGTTGCTAACGCAATAATCATAATATTAGGAGTCACGAAAGAGTGTTTTAACTCAGTTATGTGATCTAAGGCATTAAGTACATTTAAACCGTTTTGACTATTTGCTTTTAAAAATAAAACAGGAAAAGCCTCATGACCGGTAAAATTAAAAAACCCAGAATGATTAACTAATTGAGCTGAAAATCCAATATCAAACTCTTCATAAAACTGACTGGCAAGTCCTGGTAAATAGCTTGGGGCTTGACCAAAACTTGAACTTGAAAGCTCATTTGGCTTTGCCAGTGCATCTGGTGAAGTTGCTATAACATCCTGATATGCAAGCCCTATAGAATGGATTCTATATAACAAGGTAGCTGCTTTAGATTCATTTACATAGCTTTGATAATTAGGTAGGGCGATTAAGGATAAGATCCCTATAATTGATATAGCCACCATAAGCTCTACCAATGTGAACCCATTACTTTTAAAAAAGTTGAGCTTTCCCAAAATCGTTGATTTCATTAATACAATTCACTATTTAAGTTATATCTTCTTAAATATAGACAAAATCATAGGTTTTTCATCTTAGTTTAATTTATATTTTTCGTAACTTAAGGATGGTTAATTAAGTAAATTCAATGTTCTACAGTATAGTTGTTTGAAGGTTTTTCAGAGTTACTTTGCCAAACGATATGAGGAAACAAAAAGTTGTTACATGAATTAAAGTCAATGAGGAAAATTGCGCTTTGGCAGGTTTTATTAACCTACCATAGCAAAGTGCTTTTCGAGATAACATTTAGCGCGCATGGCTATGTGGCTACTGACCTTTCTGGCAAGTTCTATTACTAATAATTCAAGTTGTTCACGGCTATAGCCAAGTATTACACAGCGCTTTAGTTGCTCACTAACTAAGCTGCTGGCATCGTCTAACGCAAATAATGCACCTAAAGAGGCAAGCTCAAACACGTTGTTGTTTTGCTGCTTTTTGTCAAAAGGCAGCTGACCCAATGTCAGTGCGGTTTTTAGTTGCTGCTCTGTGCGTTTGATAAGCAGCGAATTTGAACCTTGAATATCATCAAGCGAGTTTAAAATATCTAGCGCCAACAATGCTTTTGGCACCCCAGAATACACACTAATATGCGGTAAAATATCACACAACTCTTGCATTGATACGCCATCATTCAATGCGTGCTGACATGCTCGTTTTAACAAAGGCTTGTCATGAACGGTTACCAAAGCAGCGATCGCGACAAACACAAATAGATCCGTGTTATTTGGGGTCATAATTTCTCTTTTGATTTTAGGTATTGAATATATTGAAGTTTTGTAGCAGTGGCTGATTACATAGAGTATGTAATCGAAAAATTGAAAATACATTATGGTCGATGATGGCGGTTTCTGCTTGCCATAAATGATGTAATTTTTGCCTAAAGCAACGAACTGTTACCTTAAATGGTCCTAACCTCAAATTACGGTGATACACTTAATGGAGTATTTATTAGAGGTAATCTAAATGCGTCAGGCATTATTAGAAGCAGTGAAAGCGATAGCGGTTGCAGATGGTAGTTTTGAAACAGCTATTCCAGAGTTATTGGTGTTCAGACGAAGCGAAGTTTCATTGCCGATGGCCTGCGTGTATGAATTAGGACTGGGCATTAGCTTGCAAGGCGCAAAGCGAGTGGTACTAGGTGAGCATAGTTATGATTACACTGACGGCCAATCACTCGTGACCTCAGTCGATGTGCCTGTTGCCTCACATATTACTCGTGCTAGTAAAGAGCAGCCATTTTACGGCTTATATCTACGCTTAGATGCTCATGAAATAAGCCATATTGTTGCTGAAATGGAGTTTGCAGGGCAAGATAAGTTCCCTAAACATCAAGCTATGTCGGTGGTTGATACTGATAACGGCTTACTTGATGCTTTGCTTAGGCTAATTCAACTCGACAATGAGCCACATTTAAAAGCTAATCTTGCGCCACTAATTAAAAAAGAAATCATATTGCGTTTGTTAAATAGTCCGCATAGCCCTTATTTAAGACAGATTGTGATGTCTGGCTCTGCCCATCAAAAAATCGCCAAAACCTTATGTTGGTTAAAAGAAAACTTTACTAGTCAATTTTCAATCGATGATTTGGCTCGTGATGCACACATGAGCCCGTCAACATTCAGGCTGCATTTTCGTGATGTAGTAAAAATGAGCCCATTGCAGTATGTAAAAAACTTACGGCTACAAGCGGCAAGACAACTAATGCTCAATGAGCGAATAGATGTAGGCTCTGCAGCTTTAAAAGTGGGTTATGAAAGCCCATCCCAGTTTAGCCGCGAGTACACTCGCTTTTTTGGTAAGCCACCGATAAAAGATATTTCAGCACTGCGCTTACAACAAATAGCATAAAAAAGGGAGCGCATGGCTCCCTTGTATTTAAAATCGTTTTTTCGGCACTCTCAGTTGTGAGTCAAACTCGTCGGGGAATAAAATGGTGCCGTCGTCTTGATCTGTTGGGAACACCGCAATCAGTAAGTCATCTTGTTCAAGGCCGGGTGTCCAGCGACTTAACCAATCTTTTACTGGAATCGCTTTGGGCTCGCAATCTTGCCATTCACCGGTTGCCCAGCTTTGTGCAAACTCGCGGCTAGGCCATACAGGAACACAGTCGTCGTCTTCGTTAGAGAGCATGACACAGCCATGTTCATCATTGAGGATCCACACTTGTTTAAACTCTTGAACCGTTTCAAACATATAAGCGAGTCGTTTCTTTGCGCCTAAGGCGAGTACAGCATCAAACTCAGTTTCAACACGTTTAGCAGTTGCATTATTCATGACAGGCTCACTCTTTTAGTTATACACAGCTACACCTTAATCATAAGGTGATAAATAAATATGACAAGTAAAGTTAATAGCTAAATTAATTTACTAATGCAGCGAATAGATCGTCAGCAAGTTGTTGCAGAGATTTTGGATCTTGATTTGTTAGTGCATAGGTACGAATACCGTATATACCCATTACTAAAAAGCGCGCCAACTGTTGAGCTGGCTTACTACTTTTAAATTCGTTGTTATCAAGGGCTTTTTGAATTTGTTCGGCGAGGGCATTCTCGTAGGCATTAAGGTTACCACGCAACACACTACAAATTTGTGGATCATTGCCTTCAACCTCAGAAATACTCTTTGTAAGCAAGCATACCTTGGCAACTTCACCTTCAATACATTCATCAACAATCACAGTTAAGTAATGTTTGAGGGTCGATAAAATTGATTGTTGGTCATTAAAAAGGGCAGTAAATTGTTGGTTTCTGTCTTTTTGATACTGCTCAGTAGCGGCTAAAAATAAGCCTTTTTTGTTGCCATAAGCCGCGTAAATAGAGCCCGGATGAAGATGAGTCACTTCTTTTAATTTTTGCATACTGGTCTTCGCATAGCCATGTTGCATAAAGGCATGCATGGCTTGGCGTAGTACAAATTCAGTATCAAATTCAGCAGTTCTCATTAAGGCTCCTCACGATTTATAAACGAAGTTTACGTAATCTTGAACGAATATTCAAAATAAACCTTGAAGTTAGTATGTTTCGCCCTTATCTTGAATGTATGTTCAAGATAAGGATAAAACCATGACAACCGATTTACTTTCTCCATTTAAACTAAACGACAGTATTGAGCTGCAAAACCGTGTACTAATGGCCCCACTTACACGCTGTATGAGCGACGATAACCTCGTTCCAACCCAAGCGATGGTTGATTATTATGCGCGCCGTGCCGATGCCGGTTTAATTATTAGCGAAGCAACGATTATTCGCCCAGATGCTCAAGGTTACCCAAATACACCGGGTCTATTTACCAGTGAACAAATTCAAGGTTGGAAGAAAGTGACCGATGCTGTGCACGCGAAAGGCGGCAAAATGTTTGCTCAGCTTTGGCACGTAGGTCGTGTTGCTCATCCTCACTTTTTTGGTGGTGATGTACTGGCACCATCAGCAATTGGTGTAGAGGGTTCGGTACCAAGAATGCGCGAGTTAACTTACGTGACACCAAAAGCTGCAACCATCGAAGACATCCAAGGTTTAATTGCTGACTACGCAAAAGCGGCTGAAAATGCAATTGAAGCGGGTTTTGACGGCGTTGAAATTCATGGTGCGAATGGTTACTTGATTGATCAATTCTTACACTTTGCTGCCAATCAACGTGAAGACCAATACGGTCAAACACCAGAAAACATGTCACGTTTTGCTCTTGAAGTTGTTGATGCTGTAGTGGCAGCCATTGGTGCAGATAAAACAGCATTACGCTTATCGCCAGGTGCGTATTTTAATATGACTGAAAGCGACGGTGATAAAGCAGTATTTGATTATCTATTACCAGCACTTGAAACACGTAACCTTGCGTACCTACATGTTGGTATCTTTGATGACAGCATGCGCTTTGCAAGTTTAGGTAATAAGTCGGCGTCTGAATATATGCGTGGTGCTTATAAAGGTACCTTGGTAGGGGTAGGTAGCTATAGCTTTGAAACAGCAAATCAAGCTATCGATAACAACCAATTTGATTTAATTGCGATTGGTCGCCCATTCATTGCGAACCCAGATTACATCAGTAAAGTTAAAAATGGTGAAGCGTTAACACCATATAGCGAAGAAATGCTGGCTGAGTTGATTTAAGCAAATCTAATAATATTGTCCAACCAACAAGCGCCCAGTTAATTTGACTGGGCGTTTTTCTAATACTTTCTTATTTATTAAACAGTTGAGTCTTAAATCTGCCATGAAAATGCATTAATTGTTTAACTGTTGTGTCAAAAATTTTGACCCTAAATGTCATACACGCTCTGCATACTGTGCCCGCTTTTATATACGTAACCTTGGAAAAACAATGAGCACAGTAACTAAAAAAACAAAACTAAGCCTTGTAATCGCAACGCTTTTAGCAACATCGGCAAATGCAAACACCAATAACGAAATTGAAGAAATTACCGTTGTTGCAAAGCCAACCAGTTATGCAAATAACGTCATTGAACCTGCCATGCTTGAGCAACAAAGTTCAGTATCAAGTGTGTTAGCCGTGATTGATAACTTACCGGGTATTAGCATCAACGAAGGTGATGCATTTGGTGGTGACGATTGGTCAACCACCATTACTATGCGTGGCTTTAGTATCGATGGTAATCAACAGCAATTAGGTATGACGATTGATGGTATTCCTAATGGCGGTTCTAACTATGGTGGCGGCGCAAAAGCAAACCGTTATCTTGACAGCGAAAACTTAGCAACGGTTGAAGTAGGGCAAGGTACGTCTGATATTGCCTCTGCATCACTCGAAGCGCTAGGCGGTACATTTAATTTTGTGAGTGCACAACCGAGTACTGAGCAAAGCACCACGTTTGCTTATACAACGGGCGATCACAATGCTAGCCGTTACTTTGTTAAGCACGAAACCGGCACTGTGTTTGATAACACGCAAGCCTATATTAGCTATTCGCAAACAGACACTAGCCGCTGGATTGGCGATGGCAGCAATGGTGGTAAAGACAACCAGCATATCGAAGCTAAGTTTGTATCAGACTTTAGCGACCTAACCGTAACGGGTCGTGTTTCGTATGATGATGTTCACGAAATTAACTATAACAGCATCAGCATTAGTGAGTTTGAACAAAACCCTGATTGGGATCGTTTAACTTGGAATTGGACTGGCGTGCCGCATTTTGATCAAATGTTTGCTGAGGGCTGGGGTACATTGCGTGAAAATACCCTTGCGTATGTAAAGTTTGATTACGCATTAGGTGCCACTTCAAACTTAAGCTTGTCGCCTTACTACCATAAAAACTCGGGTCGTGGTGATTGGATCCCGCCTTATTTAACGTCACCAGTTGATGGCGATGGTAACCCAACAACAATTGGTGGTGAAAACGCAGGCAGCTATGGCTTTACAGATAGCGACGGTAATCCACTTGCACCTGCTGCAGGTTGTACGGCAAGTTTAGAGTGGCCATGGTCATCTGGCCCCGGCTTAAACCCAGCCTGTTACCCAGATGATGCCATTCCGGTTATGTCGTATCGTCATACTCACTACAAAAAAGACCGCTTAGGTATGACCGGTGAGTACCAAGTAACGCTTGGCAATCATGATATTGAAGCCGGCTTTTGGTTTGAACAAACAGACCGCGATGAATCACGTGACTGGCATAAAGTTATTGATGCCCGTGTCTATCATCATTTTGACCAAACACCTTATTGGACACAGTACAAGAACACGTTTGAAACAGATACATTCAAATGGTACGTGCAAGACTCAATCAGTTTAGGCGATTTCACACTTAATTTAGGTGCTAAACAGTATCTTGTTGAACTGCAGCGTTATAACCATTTTGAAGATGAATATTCAGATAAAATCGACAGTGATTCAGACGTACTATTCAGCGGCGGTGTGTTGTATCAGCTATCTGCAAGCACAGAGTTATTTACCAGTTACAGCGAAAACTTTGCGGCAATTAAAGATGGCGTACTTGAACGCGATTCATCAACACTGACCGAAATTGAACCTGAAACAGCTGAAAACATCGACCTAGGTGTGCGTTACAGTGATGACCGTTTACGTTTAACGGCAACGGCTTACAGCATCGAATTTGATAACCGTATTACCTTTATTGCCCCGGGCAGTGATACCGATGGTATTGACTACACGATTGGCACGAACGGTTCTTACATCAACGTAGGCGGTATTGAGTCAACAGGTGTGGAGCTTTCTGCAAGCTATATGCTGACTGACAAATGGAACCTTTACACATCGTATACCTACAATAACTCTGAGTATCAATCGAACGATCCAAGTGCATATAACGGCGATGGTGAGTTACATGATGAAGCATCTGCAAGCTTTAAAGCGGGTGATGAAGTGATTGACTCAGCACAAGATTTATTTGTGGTATCAGCAGATTATTACAGTGGTGATTTCCGCTTTGGTTTATCGGCTAAATACACCGGTGAGCGTTTAGGTGCATGGACTGATGAACAAACCCGTACACGTAACAAGGTTGATGGCTACACCTTGGTTGATTTAAACATTGGTTATAACACGAGCCTTGATTCGGGTGTGTTTAAATCACTTGACCTTGCATTTGTGGTTAATAACCTGTTTGATAAATCATATCTTGCGGGTGGTACAGGTAATGGTTCAACCTACTTTATTGGTGCACCACGTACCGCAGCTTTAACACTTACTGCGCAGTTCTAATTAATAAGCGACGTTTTAAACAGCCCATCTTTGATGGGCTTTTTAGCAGGTGATATATGAAAAAAATAATTTTAGCGACGGCAGTGGTCGCAGCATCTTTTTTAAGCCTAAACAGTAAAGCTGCCGACAATGTTGTGCTCGTTACTCTTGATGGACTTCGCTGGCAAGAAGTGTTCTCTGGTGCAGATAAAAACTTAATTGATAACACTGATTTTGTTGCAGATACAGATGAGCTAAAGGCGCTTTTTTGGCGAGATGACCAAGCACAGCGTACACAAGCGTTAATGCCATTTTTTAGCGAAACACTGGCAAAGCAGGGCGTTTTGATTGGTGATAGAACTCAAGGTTCATTTATGTCGGTAAGAAACCCGTGGTATTTCTCATACCCAGGTTACAGTGAAATATTAACCGGCATTGTAGATGAAAATATCGATAGCAACGATAAAGTGCCTAACCACAATAAAACAATTTTAGAGAGTTTAAATTCTCAACCCGAGTTTAAAGGTAAAACCGCGCTTTTTGGTAGCTGGGATGTGTTTCCTTATATTGTAAATCGCGAACGAAGTGGAGTTTTTGTTAATGCTGGCTTTGAATCTTTTGATGCGGTGAAATCAGCCGAAGTGACTCTGCTAAACCAAATGCAAAGCGAAATTCCAAGCCCTTGGCACAATGTTCGCCTCGACAGCTTTACCTACCGATTTGCCAAACAATATTTATTAAATAAACAGCCGCGTTTGCTGGTTATTAGCTTGGGTGAAACCGATGACTTTGCTCATAACGGTAAATATGATGCCTACTTAAAATCGGCTAAACAAAGTGATGCGTTTATTCGTGACCTTTGGCAAACAATTCAACAAACACCGGGCTATAAAGACAATACCACATTGATCATTACCACCGATCATGGCCGTGGCAGCCATGCTGATGATTGGCAGCATCATAGTTCGAAGCGTGCTCTGGCACGTTCAGAGCAAGCTATTAAGCACTTTCCAAATGGTATTGTTGGCTCTGAACACATTTGGCTAGCAGCCATCGGCCCAGATATAAAAGCAACAGGCTTAATAAAGCCCAAAAATGAGCTTAAACAAGCACAAGTAGCGGCAACTGTGCTGAGCATTTTAGGTGTAAATAGTCAGCAAGTTAATCCGAAAATGGCGGCGCCGATTAAGGAGATTTTAAAATGAGTGTAACGCTTAGTTTTTTTAGAAGCACCTTATCTGGGTTAATGCTGGTTAGTTGTGCGAGTGCGATTGCTGCGCCAAGTAAAATTTTGTTTGGCTCATGTGGTCATCAAGATAAAGCTATTCCAATTTTTGATGCCATCAACAAAGAGCAAGCGGATTTATTTATGTTCCTTGGCGATAACATTTATGGTGATACCGAAGATATGTCGGTACTTGCCGATAAATATCAACGCTTAGGACAAAAGCCGGGCTTTAAAACATTACGTGCGAATACCCCGATAATAGCCATGTGGGATGACCATGATTATGGCGAAAATGACGCTGGCAGTGAATACCCCAAAAAACAGCAGTCACGAAAAATCATGCTCGATTTTTGGCAAGAGCCTGCGGATTCTGCTCGCAGGACTCGTGAAGATGGTATTTACACTTCGTACACTTACGGTGAAGGTGAACAAACAGTAAAGGTGATCATGCCTGATCTGCGTTTTAATCGCGCACCGTTGAATCACGTATCGGCGATGACCTATCAGCTTGAACGAAAACCTGCAAAACAAGGGCCTTATAGCCCAACAACCGATAAAAACGCCTCTATGCTTGGTGAAAGACAATGGCAATGGCTCGAGCAAGAGCTTAAGTCAGACGAAAAGATAAAAATCATTGCCTCAAGCTTACAGCTATTGGCTGATTTTACAGGCTGGGAGTCATGGGCAAATTATCCGGCTGATCGTGAGCGTTTATTTGCGCTTATTAAAAAGCATAAAGTAAATGGTGTGATTATTGTCAGTGGCGATACCCACTGGGGGGAGTTGTCTAAGTATCAACAAAACCTAGATTACCCACTTTATGAGATGACCAGCTCTGGACTAACAGAAAAGTGGAAAGATGTTAGCCCCAATAAACACCGTGTTGGTGATTACACTCATGAGGTTAACTACGGCGATTTAACAATCGATTGGCAAAAAGCAGATCCTACCATTCGTATTGCGCTTAAAGGTATCAAGGGTGATGAGATAATGCACACCGAGTTTGCGTTATCGACGATAAGTCCATACCAGTAAATATTGCCTGTAGCGCATACCCGTAATACGTACCCGCAGCTCATGGCAAACATGGAATTAAGCCTTGTTTGCGGGTATTTCTCTCTATCCCATCTAATTAAAATATCTTACACTGTGTCAATTAGTTAGTTTCAAGCAAGGACAGTGTAGAGTGCTGAATATAATTCAATCAAATCGCATGGAAGCACTGCAAGCGCGGTTTCACGCTCTTCTTAAAGTTAATCCATTAACGAGCCCCTTTAAAAAAGAAATTGTGCTCGTGCAGTCACCGGGTATGTCGCAGTGGCTAAAAATAGGTTTAAGCGAACACTTAGGGATTGCCGCTCAGGTCGATTTTCCGCTGCCTTCGAGTTTTATTTGGCAGCTTTACCAACAATTATTGCCTGATGTACCCAGTGAATCACCGTATAACAAAGCTAACCTTGCTTGGAAGCTGTTTGCGATTTTACCAAACTGCATTGATGAGCCGCTGTATTTACCACTGAAAACCTATTTAGAGGGTGATAGCGAAGGGCAAAAAACCTTTGCCTTGTGCGAGAAAATTGCCGACGTTTATGACCAATACTTAATGTATCGCCCTAATTGGATTGCCACTTGGGAGCAGGGCATCAATGAACTTGATGATGTTGATGTAGGCATTGCGCCATGGCAACCGGATCTTTGGCGCAAGCTGGTGGCGCACAGTAAAGAACTTGGGCAAAGCCAATATCACCGTGCCAACATGCAAGACAAACTCCTTGCAGCCCTTGAAAAAATGGACGCAAGCCTATTACCTGAGCGTATTAGTTTATTTGGTATTTCTGCAATTGCTAGCAGCCAGCTTGAAGTATTTCAGGCCATTGCGAAAAAAACGCAGGTGTTTTTGTTTTTCTTTAACCCAAGTGAACATTACTGGGGCGACACACTCGATGAAAAAACAGCAGCCAAGATTGCTGCTAAATATGCCAAACGCCCGCAGTTACAAGCGCTTGAAGACAGCGCTAAAAACCCTGAACACGAGTACTTTTTTATTGGTAACCCGTTACTCTCGTCGTGGGGTAAATTAGGCCGAGATTATTTTGAGCAGTTACTACAACTAGACGCGCAGTGGCTTGACGGATTCGATAACGAGTTTGATCAAAGCTTGCTATCGCAAATTCAGTCTGAAATTTACCAATTAGCATTTAAAGGTGAATCACTAACGCCTGATAAAGAATGGTTTATTAATGACGAAGGCAAATTGCCGATTCAGGCTGATGACACCAGTATTGTGCTGAGCGATTGTCACACGCCACTTCGTGAAGTAGAACGACTACACGATTACTTGCTTAATTTATTCAATGAAAATAAAGCACTAACACCGAAAGATATTATTGTAATGATGCCGGATGTTGGCACATATAGCCCGTATATTGAGGCAGTGTTTGGTGGTGCAGAGGGGCGACGCTTTATCCCTTATGCGTTAGCCGATTTAGCCATAGAGCAAGAAAAACCGGTGCTTAGTTCGTTTGCTAGTTTAGCTGATTTACCATACTCACGCTTTGGTGTATCTGACATTCTTGATTTACTGCAAGTCACGCAAATTGCCGAAAAATTTAAACTCGAAGCTCATGAGTATGAGCAAATAGGTTTTTGGCTTGAACGCGTTGGGGTTAAATGGGGTTTAGATGCCGCTCACAAAAACAGTTTTGGCTTACCCGCAATAGATTTAAATACCTGGCAACATGGCTTAAACCGTTTGTTATTAGGTGTTGCACAACGGGATGAACAACTGCCTTTCTCGGGGATTTACAGTGCCGATGAAGTTGAAGGTATGGCACTAAATACCTTAAATAAACTCATTGAATTTATTGATATACTGGCCCGTTATAAAGCCAAGCTGCAAGCTGATGCACCGCTTAATGAAAAGGCAGAAATTCTAAAAGAGTTATTAAGCGATATATACAGTGATGAAGGTGAACAAAGCTGGGATTTATTAGTACTGCAAAAAGTGCTCGATACACTGATTAAGCATTATGATAATGGCGATTACCAACAAGCCGTTTCGCAGCGTATTGTGAGTTACTTGGTTAAACAAGGTATTCAAGAAAAAGGCGTAGGGCAGCGCTTTTTAGTGGGCCAAGTTAACTTTTGTACGTTGATGCCAATGCGTGCGGTGCCATTTAAAGTGGTGTGCATGCTAGGTTTAAATGATGCGGATTATCCGCGTACCGTTCAGCCAATTGGTTTTGACTTAGTGCCTTTCTCAAAACGCCAAAAAGGCGACCGCTCTCGCAAACTTGATGACCGTTACCTGTTTTTAGAAGCGATTTTAAGTGCCCGTGAGAATTTATACATCAGTTATATTGGTCGTTCTTGTTTTGATAACCAACCAAGAATGCCTTCAACTTTAGTGAGCGAACTGCTGGAATACATAGCCCGTAGTTTTGAATTTGCTGATCAAGACACTCACTTAAAGCTACCAGAGGCGCTAATTAATTATCAGCACTTACAGCCATTTAATCCGGCTTATTATCTGACCACTAACAAAGAAGGTAATAAAAACCAAACTGATGGCGAGCAAAAAGCAAACAAACCGCTAGCCACACAATTACACAGCTATAACCCAGTGTGGATGCCAACTCAAGCTGTTAACCCTGAACCTCAGCAAGCGCTTAGTGTCCAGCCAGAAAGCAGTGTTGAGTTAACTCAGTTTATTCGTAGTATTTGCCAGCCGCACGAGAGCTTTTATCAGCAAAGTTTGGGTTTACGCTTGCCGCAATTTAACGATATTGCTAAAGATGAAGAGCCATTTAGTTTAGACGCATTACGTCGCTACTTTTACCTAGACGAAATTCTCGAAGCCAGCATTCAAGAAATTCCTCTGAACCAAGCGCAAATAATGCAGCGCGGTGAGTTACCTCAAGCCCATGTTGGCGATCTTGTATTTGAAAGTATGCAGCACCGAGTTGATGCGCTTGCAGGGCAAGTGAAAGCACATATTCAAGGTGATGAAGCATTACCCGTTGAAGTAAATATTAAAATTGCCAATACCACACTAGAAGGTTGGTTAAATCATATTTATGGTCAAAAACAGGTGTTTTATCGCACCGCCAGTATTAAAGCAAAAGATGTTATTCGTGGCTTTGTGCATCATTTAGCGGCGCAAATAATGGGCCAGCCAGTTGAAACCCTTATTCTTGGTTTAGACAAGCAAATTAGTTTTTCACCCTTGTCAGAAAACGATGCCCGCAAGTATTTAAACGATTGGTTCTCGCTTTATGAAACGCTTTTAACTCGCCCAGTGGCGTTCTTTCCGGTCAGTGGTTACGAGTACATAAAAACAGATAAAGATATGGTCAAAGCAAACAATAAATTCGCGCCGCAATACATAGGCATGGGTGAGGGTGAAAATCCGTATATTCGTTTAACCATAAAGAGCCTTAAAGACTGTGAAGAAGAGTTTATAAAATGGAGCGAGCTGCTGTTATCGCCACTCGTTGAATTAGCACAGGAGGCCGATCATGCAAACGCTTAATCCAATGAGTATGGCGCTGTGTGGGCAAAGCCTTATTGAAGCCAGTGCCGGTACAGGTAAAACCTATACAATCACAGGTTTGTATTTACGGTATTTGTTGGGCTTACAAAAAGCGACCGGGGAAGATCAACAATTAAATACGCCGCTTAGTGTTGAGCAAATCCTAGTGGTGACCTTCACTGAGGCCGCCACCCAAGAAATTAAAGACCGTGTGCGAGCGCGTATAATCAATGCCAGAGATGCTCTGCTTGGCAAAAAGCCCGATGATGAGCTGATTGAGCAAGTAATTGACGAGGTAAGTGACAAACACGCCGCATTTGATTTGCTAGACGCTGCGGCAAAGTCGATGGATGAAGCTGCCATATTCACCATTCATGGCTTTTGTCAGCGAATGCTGAAACAACATGCTTTTGAATCAGGGGTGGCGTTTAACTTAGAGTTTATTTTAGATGAGCGTGAGCTTATTCAAGAAACCCTTAATGACTTTTGGCGTGCTTTTGTTTACCCACAATCAAAAGAGCGCACGCAAGCAATTACCGATATTTTCCCAGTGCCTGCGTCACTGTATTCACAGGTAGTGAGTTTACTCAATAAACAAGGGGCAACAATCACCCCCGAGTATGACCTTGACGATATATGGCAAGCACGCGATAACTTTGTGGCAAAAGTCCCGGCATTTAAAAAGGCGTGCCGTGAGAGTGAGTTTATTAATGCTGTAAAAGCGTCTGATTTAAGTGGCTCAAAAACCCCAGGGCGAAAAAACAGCCTTGCAGCGCTTGAAGAATACTTAAACAATGACGAGTTGTTTTTTGTATTTGGTACGAGTAAATACTCGTTTGAAGTGTGGAGCACAGAGAATTTAAGCGACCCTGCAAATTATAAGAAAAACGGCAGCTTACTCAGTCACGAAATGCTGGCTCGGTTTGATGAAATGGCGCAACTTAGTAGCCTTATCAATAACGGATTGAATATTGCGATAGTGCAATACGCAGCTAAATGGGTCGCAAATGCATTAGTTAAACGCAAGCAAGAACAAGGCGTTATTACTCCAGATGACTTACTGAGTAACTTGCATCAGGCGCTTTTAAGTGAGCAAGGCCAAGCATTAAGTGAAAAAATTGCGGCTTTATTTCCAGTTGCCATGATTGACGAATTCCAAGATACCGACCCAGTTCAATATGGCATTTTTAGCCGTATTTATGGCATTAAAAACACCACCCTTGCCATGATAGGTGATCCAAAACAGGCTATTTATGGTTTCCGTGGTGCAGATATTTTTACTTATATTGGCGCAAAACAAGCCGTTGAAAAAGACAAGCAATACACCCTAGATACCAACTATCGCTCAAGTGAAGGGGTTGTTGATAGCGTAAACCGCTTATTTTCTAAAAATGACAATAGCTTTATTTATAACGACGCAATCCCATTTCAAAAGGTTAATGCGAAGGGAAAACAGCAAGACAAAGCGTTTTTAATAAACGGTGAAATGCCAAGTGCATTTGAATTTTCGGTTTTTGTTGATGAATACGCCGAAGCCAACAACAAGCCAACTAGCAAAGGGGTGGCTCAACAAGCATTGGCTTTGCAATATACGAAAAAAATCACCGAGCTACTCAAGCAAGCTGATGCAGGCGCTGCAACCATTGCAGGAAAACCTCTTACTGCCGCTGATATCTGTGTGTTAGTGCGTGACCGAAACGAAGCACAGCTGATGAAAACTGCACTGGCAGAAGCCGCCATTGCCAGTGTGTATTTATCGCGAGATAGTGTTTTTAACCAAGAGCTTAGTCATCATTTACTGAACTTTTTATCGGCATTGCATGGACAGTATGATGAATCATTACTGCGTGGTGTGCTTGCTGGGCCATTGTTTTGCTTAAGCTACAACCGTATTTATGAGCTTCACGAAAATGAAAGCGCATGGCAAGAACATTTAAACTTTTTTGCTCAGCTTGCTCATATTTGGCATAAACAAGGCGCTATGGCGATGCTCGAGCGTTTATTAAGCCATAATCAGCTCGCAGCGCGTTGGCAAGGCTTAGGTTACAACGTTGAGCGCTGGCTCACCGATTTCCGCCATTTAGGGGAAATCTTACAGCAAAAGCAAATTGAGCTTGAGGGCACCCACAGGTTGCTGCGTTGGTTTGCACAAAAAGTTAGTCAACAAGATGGTGAAGCGGTGCAAGTACGCTTAGAAAGCGATGCTAATTTGGTGAAAATTGTCACCATGCACGCCTCAAAAGGCTTAGAGTACCCGATTGTATTCATGCCGTTTGCCTGTGGTTATCGCGAAAGCAAAGAAGCTCTTTATCATAAAGACGGTAAGCTGATTTATGACCTTGCTAAAAGTGACGACGCAATGCAAAAAGCAGAGCAAGAGCGCTTGGCTGAAGATTTACGCTTACTTTATGTGGCGCTGACTCGTGCCGTGCATTTTTGTTCTGTGGGTATGTATAACATTTCGCAAGGTCGTAGTGCTCGCCCTGGTATTCAAAGTACCAGCATTGGCCACGTATTATTTGCAGGGTTAGAGATCAAATCGGGCGATGAATGGCGCGCGTTGTTACAACAATTTTGTGAAGGTTCTGCGCACATGCACTATGAGGCGTTTCGCCAAGCAGATGAGCTTGAAAAGTTAACATTTGCTGGCGCTGACAGTGAGCAAGAATATCAAGTTAATACTGTAAAAGCAGACATTCAGCGTGATTGGCGCTCAACCAGTTTTAGTAGCTTAACGCTGAAAAAGCATACTGATCATATTGAACTTGGCCGCAGTGATGAAGACCACGAAAAAGATGAGTTTTTAGCCCAAAATGCCAATGCTTTAACTCCTTACAGCTTCCCTAAAGGGGCTAAGCCGGGTAGTTGTTTGCATGAAATTTTTGAGCGATTAGACTTTACCGACCCTTATGCGTTAAAGCGCCCGGCCAGCGAACAAGATGACCATGCACTTGATAAAGTGATCAAAAAGTTATTCGAAAAATACCATATTGATGATAGCTGGCAGGAAATGACCGAGCAGTGGCTCCTTGCTGCGCTGAATTGCCCATTGAACGATAAAGGGCTTAGTTTATCAGTACTTGAGCCTGATACCTGTTTGGTCGAAATGGAATTTAATTTACCGCTGTTATCGCTCTCAAGCGATAAGCTTAACCAAGTGTTGGTAAAACATTTTAACTTACCTGGGCAGCTCGACTTTAGTGAGGTACAAGGCTTACTAAAAGGCTTTATAGATTTAATATTTTGCTGGCAGGGTAAGTATTATATTCTTGATTATAAATCGAACTTTTTAGGCAACAGTGCGGCTGATTACCAACATGAGCAACTAGAACAAGCCATGACCAGTCATCAGTATCATTTGCAGTATTTAATTTATACCGTAGCACTGCACCGTTTATTAAAACAACGTATTCAAGATTACGATAGCGACACGCATTTAGGCGGTGTTTACTACACCTTCTTACGTGGTATGAGCGAAGGGCAAGGGGTGTATTTTAATCAGCTAACAAAACAGCAAATAACTGAGCTTGATAGCCTATTCGCACAAGGAGCCATGCTATGAGTCAAATGACATTCGGCTTTGATGACCATGAGCAAAACGAGCCAATGAATAAGCAGCCAGAACAATCAGCAGAACATGCCCAAAGCGATTCAGTGTTACCTGCCACAGAGATTAAAACGCAGCCATTACTGAGTTATTTACTGGAGGCAAAACGTATTCGCTTAGTTGATGTGAAACTCGCTGAACTATTGACTGGTACAGAAACAGTAGCCGGTTCACAATCGTTGATAGAGAATAACGATGCAGCGCACAGTGAGGTTTTTTACCTGATTTTATTACTTGCGGTAGCGCAGCAAAGTCAGCACAGCTGTTTAGAGCTCGTGAATATAAACTGGCAAAATCCGTTTGAAATTAAACAGCAAAGCTTAGCTGATGCCAGCATCGCAGCCCCTGATGTTTTAACCCCGTTTGCATCAGAATTTGGCCTTACTGAGGCCGTTAATAAACTAATGAATGCTGAGTGTGTCGGGGACGACAAACCACTGCTATTGTTTGCGAATAAACTTTACTTTGCCCGTTTGGCAGAATACGAAACCACACTGGCATCGCGTTTACATCATCTAGCAACGAAAGAGCTCACCCTAGATGAAGCCGCATTAACGGTATTGCTTGAGGTGTATTTTCCTAGCAGTGAACATACAACCAGCCCAAGCGATCCTATTAAAACATTAAACTGGCAAAAAGTAGCCTGTGCGATCGCTGCAACAAAAGGCTTTAGTGTGATCACCGGTGGCCCGGGTACCGGTAAAACCACCACGGTAACTAAGCTACTGGCCATATTACAATCCTTGTATGCCAGTGCACCGCTAACAATAAAGCTGGTTGCACCGACAGGTAAAGCGGCAGCTCGTTTAACAGAGTCGATTTTAGGGGCAAAGCAAAAGCTCACTATGATCCCTGATAATATCGCGCCACTTATTCCAGACAGCGCGCAAACGATTCACCGTTTACTGGGCGTTATTCCGCATACCAATAAGTTTCGCCATAACAAGCGTAACCCGCTGCATTTAGATGTACTGATCATTGATGAAGCATCGATGGTTGATTTGTCACTTATGGCAAAACTAATCGAGGCATTACCGAACCATGCAAGGCTTATTTTACTGGGTGATAAAGACCAATTAGCCTCGGTTGATACGGGCAGTATTCTTAGCGACCTATGCCAAGGGTTAGAGCTTGGCAAAATGCCTGCTTACAGCAGTGAAAGAGCAGCGCAGCTTAATCGCGTTAGTTTTAATAATCAGAGCGAGATACCTGCGGCGAGCAGTCATTTTGTACTTAACGATTGTATTGCGTTTTTACAGCAAAGTTATCGTTTTGATGGCAGCAGCGGCATTGGTCAATTAGCACAAGCTGTAAATACCAATAACACAGGCTTACTGGGCTATGTAGAGCAAACGATTAATCAAGGTGGCTTTAAAGACCTTAAACTTAATTACAGCGTAATTAGTAAACCGATAGAGCAGTTTGTGAAACAAGCGGCGTTGCAATACCACGATTATTTGCAACTTATCCAGCAAGGGGCAAGTGTTGCAAGTGTGCATAAAGCATTTGCGCATTATCAGTTACTGGCAGCCGTCAGAGAGGGTGATTACGGTGTAAATAGCCTTAATCAACGTATTGAAAAAGCACTGGCTCAACAAGGTTTAATCTCGCCTTATCAAAGGCATTATGTGGGTATGCCAATTATGATCAGCCAAAACGACTACCAGCTAAAATTGTTTAATGGCGACATAGGTATTTTAATGCATGATGAGCAAGGTCAGTTAAAAGCCATGTTTGTTGATGAACAAGAAAATATTCGCGCCTTTTCGCCCGCACGTTTACCTGCTCACGATAAAGTGTATGCCATGACAATTCATAAGTCGCAAGGCTCTGAATTTGCTTACACTGCAATGATTTTACCACCAATAAAACAGGCTAATCAGGGCATTAACAGGCAATTGGTTTATACGGGGATCACCCGCGCGAAAACCACATTTGAGCTGGTGGCCGATAAAAATGTATTGCTTATGGCGATGAATAAATCTGTTACTCGTGCATCAGGTTTATACGATAGGTTAAAACATGAAGCTAGTTAAAGTAACGAGTGAGCAACTCAACGAGTTAATGGGTTGGTTTAACTCAGAGGCTGAACTGCGTATTTGGTCTGGGCCTTTTTTTAATTACCCATTTGATAAGCAAAGCTTTAAAACAGATTTAAACCTAGATACGCTGAATTCTTACGCGCTGGTTAATGACGAAGGCCGCATATTAGGGTTTGGGCAATACTACTTACGTGAAGGGCGTTGTCATTTAGGGCGGCTAGTTATCGCGCCAAGTGAACGTGGCAAAAGTCTTGCATAAGTGTTGATAAACTTACTAGGAGAGCAGGGCAAACAGCAGTTGCAGTGCGATAGCTTGTCGTTGTTTGTGTATAGCCACAATACCCTTGCTAAAACAGCCTATGAAAAACTGGGTTTTATACAAACCCAGTATCCAGCGGACATGCCACTCGATGGCTGTATTTATATGACCTGCTAAGAGCGTTTAAAGCTGCTTTTACGAAACAGATTAGGTTGCCAGCCAAAGTGTATGGCGCCTAATCTTAAACATACCGTCACAGCAAATGCGCCAATAATGCACCAAATATAACTCACCTCAAGGGTGAATAAAGCCGCATAAGTTAACCCGCCAGATAAGCAAGCGGTTGAATAGAGTTCTTCGCCCATTACCAGAGGCACTTCTCGGCAGATCACATCACGCATCAGGCCGCCAAAAATACCCGTGGTCATACCCATGGTGATGGCAACAATCATATCTGCGCCGCCAATCAATGCCTTTTCGATACCAATAATATTGAAAATAGCCATCCCCACGGCATCCATTAATAGCATAGTGGTGTTACTTAAATCGGGTAAGTGACGAATAGATAAGATAGAGGCGAATATGGCTATATAAGTTGCGTACAAATAATCGGGCTGAGCTATCCAAAATACTGGTTTGTTAAGCAATATGTCTCGAAGTGTGCCACCACCCAGAGCTGTGACTGTGGCAACCACCACCACACCAAAACCACCGACACTTTTTTCATGGCCCAGCAAAGTGCCAGAAATAGCAAAAAACGCTACACCGATAATGCTTAAAAAATGAAAGTATTCTGATGTCATGGGGCTTCCTTACCTGTTTATAGTAACTAAACCCTAGCAAAATGAACTTTATTGATGCTGAACAGCTAAGAAAATAGGGCGGGTAGTGATGTCACCCGCCGGTAAGAAAATTATTATTATTTTAGGTAATCAACCACTAATTGCGTCATTGCATTTACGCCAAGCTGTAAAGCTTTTTCGTCTGCAAAAAAGTGTGGTGAGTGGTTACTAGGTGCTGTAACTGCATCTTGACCTTTTGGTGTGACACCTAAGAAAAAGAACATGCCTGGTGTTTCTAAGGCGTAGTAACTAAAGTCTTCGGCACCTGTGATAAGTGGTGTTGTAATCAGGTTTTCTTTACCAACTACACCAGCAAGTGTTGGTGTCATTTTCTTGGTTAATTCAACATCGTTCACTGTTACTGGGTAACCATGGTCAATGTGAACATGTGCTTCTGCGCCACCTGATTCAGCTACCATCTCAGCGGTTTTAGCTAAACGTTTTTTTATGTCAGCACGCATTTCTTGGTCAAAGGTACGAATTGTGCCCACCATTTCAACTTCATCAGGGATGATGTTGTTACGCACACCGCCATTAATGGCACCAAATGAAACCACAGAAGGCGCTTTGGTCACATCAACTTGGCGAGAAGCGATGGTTTGTGTTGCCATAATAATTTGTGATGAAGCTACAATTGGGTCAACCCCATTCCAAGGACGTGAGCCGTGAGTTTGGCGGCCTTTTACTGTGATTGTAAACTTGTCGGCGCTGGCCATTAGCGGCCCTTCACGATAACCAATTTGTCCGGTATTAAGTGAGCTGGTTACGTGTAAACCAAACACGGCTTCTGGCTTTTCTTTAAATAAGCCTTCTTTAAGCATAAGCTCAGCACCACCTTCTTCGCCATCAGGTGCACCTTCTTCAGCAGGTTGAAAAATAAACAGAATATCACCTGCTAGTTGATCTTTAATTTTTACTAAAGACTCAGCGGCCGCCATTAAAATAGCCACATGGTTATCATGACCACAGGCATGCATTACGCCAACGGTATTGCCTTTGTACTCTGTTGTTTGCGTTGACGCGAAAGGTAAGTCTACTTGCTCTTTAACAGGGAGTGCATCCATATCAGCACGTAGCGCAATAAGCGGACCTTTTTTGCCCCCTTTAAGTTTGGCAACCACACCGGTATGAGCTACACCTGTTTGAACCTCAAGGCCTAATGAACGTAAATGCTTAGCCACGTATTTGGCTGTTTCAAACTCACGGTTACTAAGCTCTGGATATTGGTGTAAATGACGGCGCCATTTAATGACCTTTTCGCTGACGCTTTTATTGGCAGACTTAAGTTCAGTATTAATATCACTAGCAAATGCAGGGGTCGAAATCGCACTGAGAAGTAGGCTGGTCGAAAGTAGTTTGTTTAACATCCCGTATCCTTTTATTATTTAGATATCCAAACAATCTCAAAATACTAGTTTCAGTTGGAATTAAAAGCGATTTAGGTAAAGCATTGATTAGAAGTAATAGATGTTCTATTGTTAAAACCATTAACGCAGTATAAATCGCTTTTAAACCAACCCTTTGGGCGCTTCACAGGCACTTACTCTCATCGTTGTTACTTCTTAAAAGGGAATGCCATTCTTGCAAAGTAACGCCTTGATATTAAGCACCTGTGAAACGCTGAATTCTGCATTTTGAGATGGCTTGGATATATGCACTACATCAATGTAAAGTATAACCACTTGAATGAACAAGACCTTTCGGTAATTAACCAAGACAAATGGTTTAAAAATCGCACACAATTATTTAAAGACAAGCTAGTTAAAAATGCTAAATTAATCACCTTAAAGGCAGGTGATGCATTGTTTTTGCGTGGTGATGAAAATACCGGTCTGTATTGTGTTATTAATGGCGTGCTTAGAGTTTCTGGGGTTAATAGCCAAGGCAAAGAAGCGGTGCTTAGTTTTGTAACCAGTGCTATGTGGTTTGGTGAAGTTGCTTTGTTTGATGGCGGTCGACGCACCCACGATGTGTATGCACAAACTGCGGTACGGCTACTACACGTGCCTGAGCGGGCATTAACTCAGTTATTACAAGAGCATCCCGCTTATTGGCATGATTTTGGGCTGTTGCTTACCGATAAAGTGCGAAGCCTGTTTGACTCCTTGGAAGATCACGCACTCCTCACGGCCAAGCAAAAGGTGAGTAAGCGGTTATGTATGCTTTATCAGTCGTCACTCCAAAGCTGTTTGCCGCTTACCCAGCAACAACTTGCCGATATGACCTATTTAACACGGCAAACCATTAATCAAATATTACAATCCCTACAAGCTGATTCAATTATTAATCTTAAATATCAATCAATTGAAGTAATTGACATCGAAAAATTACAATCTCAATGCTAGTTTGGAACTAAAATTGCTACAAAGTTGTAATCAAGCTTAAACGGAAGACAACTTGTGGCAATTACATTTCATAATCAATATAACCCATATCAGGTTTCGGCTGCTGCTAGGCTGTCGCAAACAACTCGCCTCGATGATGTGAAGGCCATGCATACGCCTGCATCTTCAGCACAGCAACTTTTACAAAAGCAGTCTGAGCCCAGTTCTTTTTTAGCACAAGCGCAAGAAGCCTTGGTTTATCAGCGACTCGGGGTTGATAAAGAGAAAATTGATGAAATAAAAGCGCAAATAGAAAAGCTTGCCGAACAAATGCAGCAACAAGGTGCCGACACCAAAGCACTGCAAGAAAAAATGAATGAACTGCAAGGAATGCTTGATGAAGAATATCAAAAAGGACGTGAACGCATGGATATGCAGCCAGAAGCTGAAAAAGGCAAGGTCATCGATGCGTTGGTTTGATGTGTAAGTTTAATATAGCCATTTTAAAATGTCGGTTAGTTGACATTCTTGACGGTGAATTTTCTGCTAATCTGAATTTTGAACACAATTTTGGCAGGAAAAATAATGAAAACATTAAAACAACAACTGACAAATTACGCTCTTTATCACCGCTCTAAGCGTAATATTTACACCCATTTTATTGGCATCCCATTAATTGTATTTGCGATTATTTGTTTATTGAAACGAGTCACGCTTATTTCAGAGCCTGCTTTTATCTCCTTGGCAACCGTGGTGATTGTACTTAGCTGTCTTTATTACTTGATGCTAAGTTTATCAATGGGGTTAATTATGACTGTATGCTTAAGTTTGTTGAGCATTGCCGCTGAGCCCGTGGTGTCACTTGACGTGGAATTATGGCTAGCGGTAAGTATTGGTAGTTTTGTTGTAGGTTGGGTATTTCAGTTTGTTGGCCATTATTTTGAAGGTAAAAAGCCAGCCTTTGTTGATGATTTAATTGGTTTGGTCATAGGGCCGTTATTTGTATTAGCAGAGTTTTTGATTATGCTTGGTTTTTATAAAGATATTGCTGAACATATCGAACAACATGCAGGCCCTAACAAAGCATAACAACAATAAAAAGGAACACATATGCAATTAAATGGTAAAACAGTTTGGGTAACTGGGGCATCTTCTGGAATTGGTGAAGCACTTTGTGAGCAATTAGCTGCAAAGGGCGCAGTGCTGATATTGTCTGCTCGTAATGAAGAAAAACTCAACGCTCTAAATACAAGGCTCGGTGGCAATCATCATGTGGTTGCGCTAGATTTGGCAAAACCTGAAGCCTTACTTGAAGATATGCCCGCAGTGATTGAGCGAATTGGCCGCATTGATGTGCTTATCAATAACGGTGGAGTGTCGCAGCGCAGTTTATTTTTAGAAAATGAATTCACTGTGTATCGCCAACTGATGGAAGTAAACTACTTTGGTTTAATAGCTTTAACCAAAGCGGTAGTACCGCAAATGGTTGAACAGGGTATGGGCATGGTCGTTTCAATTAGCAGTGTAGCGGGTAAAGTCGGTTCAAAGTTCAGAACAGGTTATTCGGGTTCTAAATACGCGGTAGTGGGTTTTATGGATTGCTTAAGAGCAGAGTTAGCCGACAAAAATATAAAATGTTTAACCATTTGCCCAGGTTCAATTAAAACTGCAATTGCCCATAACTCGCTAGATGGCCAAGGTAAGCCACAAAATAAACCCGAAGAATCAATCGAAAACGGCATGGATGTGGCAAAAGCGGCTGCAAAAATGATTAAAGCCATTGAAGCCGAGAAAGATGAAGTTGTGATTGGTGAAGGAATAAGTGGTTTAGCACCGACTATAAAGCGTTTTTTCCCGGGCTTTTTTAATCGCCTCACAGCAAAAATGAACTACAGGTAATTTCGCTTAGTAAGCGTATAAATAATTATCATTAAACAATGCGCACATGAGTTGCGCATTTTTTATACCAGGTGAACGTTTTTTTATCGTTTTTATCGAGAAAAGGCACTAGTTTGCTATGGTTAAACAGGGATGGATTAGCATACAATGGGGCAAAAGTAGTCCAAACAAGAGAGAACAACAATGGCCGCATTTGGTACTGTATTTATGCCACAAATGATCCAAGCACGTTTTGCTGATAACTCATGGAGTGAAAGCGCGCTGGTCCCATCTGATAAAATCGAATTACATGCGGGTGCACACGTATTACATTACTCAAGCACCTGTTTTGAAGGATTAAAAGCGTTTCGTCACGAAGATGGCTCGGTCTATATCTTTCGTATGGATGCTAACATTGCTCGTATGAAGCAAAGCTCTAAATTACTAAACTTACCTGACTTTGACGAAAGCATGCTTGAGCAAATGATCAAAGACATTGTTAAAGAGTATGCAGACGAAACACCAGCACCGCCGGGGTCTATGTATATTCGCCCAACTCACATTGGTACAGAAGCCGCAATTGGTAAAGCCGCTGCACCGTCAATGAGTTCCTTGCTTTATGTATTGCTTTCGCCAGTGGGTGATTACTTTGCAGGTGGTGCTACTGCACTGCGTGTATTACTTGAAGAAGACGGCATGCGCTGTGCACCTCACATGGGTATGGTTAAAAGTGGTGGTAACTATGCAAGTGCATTAGGTCCAATCTTACAAGCTCGCTCTGAGCATAAAGCTGACCAAATTTTATTCTGCCCAGGTGGCGATGTTCAAGAAACCGGTGCTGCGAACTTTATTCTAATCGATGGTGATGAAATCATCACAAAAGCACTTGATAGCACATTCTTACACGGTGTGACCCGTAATAGTATTTTAACGATTGCGAAAGATTTAGGTATGACTGTATCTGAGCGTAACTTTACTGTGTCTGAGTTGCTTGAAAGAGCTGCTAAGCCGGGCACTGAAGCTGCATTATCGGGTACCGCTGCGGTACTGACGTCGGTTGGCACGCTTATTCATAACGACCAAGAGTTTAAAGTAGGGTCGGGTGAACCAGGTGAAAAAGTCGCTAAATTACGCCAAGCATTGAATGATATTCAATGGGGCAAATCAGCAGATACTCATGGCTGGTTAACAAAAGTATAATTACGCAAACAGTGTTTACTATTGCGAAAAATTAAAGGCCACGCTATTGCGTGGTTTTTTGTTTTTACATTGGTTTACAGCGCTTCCTGTGTTTGACCGCAAATAACTAGACATTCTTTTGTATTAACTTTACTTTCATTTTGTTAACAATAACTAAAAAGTAAAATTATTATGATTAAAAAAGCGCTTGCTTGTGCAATTGTTATTGCACTGACGGGGTGTAGTGAATCTACCCCAACAAAAACAGAACAAACTATAAAAACTGCAGAGGTTAAAGCTGCTGTGAATTATCCAGAAACGAAAAAAGGCAATGTTGTTGATGAGTACTTCGGCCAGAAAGTAGCCGATCCGTATCGTTGGCTAGAAGACGACATGAGCGAAGAAACGGCGCAGTGGGTAAAAGCCGAAAATGACGTTACCTTTTCTTATCTTAAAAATATTCCTTATCGCGATGAGCTTAAAACCACACTTGAAAAGCTGATGAACTATGAAAAAGTCACAGCGCCATTTAAAGAGGGTGAGTACACTTACTTTTATAAAAACGATGGCTTGCAAAATCAGTATGTGGTTTACCGTAAAAAAGGTGACTCTGAAGCTGAAGTGTTTTTAGATCCAAATACTTTTAGCGCCGATGGCACAACCTCAATGTCGGGCTTAACTTTTACTGAAGATGGAAGTTTAGCTGCTTATCAAATTTCTGAAGGTGGTAGTGACTGGCGTAAAATTATCGTTATTGATACAGCGACTAAACAGCCTATTGAAGAGGCATTAGTCGATGTTAAGTTTAGCGGTATTTCGTGGTTTGGTAACGATGGCTTTTATTATTCAAGCTACGATAAGCCAAAAGGGAGTGAGCTGTCGGCAAAAACAGATCAACATAAGGTCTATTATCATAAGTTAGGCACAGCACAGGCTGACGACCAATTAGTCTATGGTGGTACAGAAGCACAGAAACATCGTTATATTGGCGCTGAGGTCACGCGTGATAATCGATACCTAATAATTGCTGCAAGTACTTCAACATCAGGTAATAAACTGTTTATCAAAGATTTAACTAAGCCTGACAGCAAGTTAGTAACCATTCTAGATAACACAGATTCAGATACATCAATTATTGATAATGATGGCTCGAAACTGTATTTAGTGACTAACTTAAATGCGCCAAATATGCGTGTAGTGACAGTTGATGCCGCTGATCCAAGCCCAGAAAATTGGCAAGATTTAATTCCTGAAACTGACCATGTACTTAGTATTTCAAAAGGCGGTGACTATTTCTTTGCTAAGTATATGGTTGATGCGATTTCGCAAGTAAAACAGTACGATAAGTCAGGTAAACTAGTGCGTGACATTCGTTTACCGGGTGTGGGCACCGCATATGGCTTTAGCGGTAAGCACGACGCTGAAACGCTTTATTATTCATTTACCAATTACACCACACCAGGTAACATTTATTCATTTAATGTTGATTCTGGCCAGTCTGATGTATATCGCAAGTCGGGCGCTCAATTTAATAGTGAACAATACACATCTGAACAAGTGTTCTACACATCAAAAGATGGCACTAAAGTTCCGATGATAATTTCATATAAAAAAGGCACTGAGCTTAACGGTAAAAATCCAACAATTTTATATGGCTATGGTGGTTTTAATGTAAGTTTAACACCAAGCTATAGCCCAACTGTTGCCGCTTGGCTTGAGCATGGTGGCGTGTATGCTGTTGCTAATATTCGTGGTGGTGGTGAATACGGTAAAGAGTGGCACGTAAATGGTACACAGCTTAAAAAGCAAAATGTTTTTGACGATTTTATTGCTGCTGCAGAATACCTTAACGAAAAACAATTCAGCTCACCTGATTACCTAGCGGTACGTGGTGGCTCTAATGGTGGCTTATTAGTTGGTGCGGTTATGACGCAGCGCCCTGAGCTATTTAAAGTAGCACTGCCTGCTGTAGGTGTATTAGATATGTTGCGTTATCACACCTTTACTGCCGGTGCTGGTTGGGCGTATGACTACGGCACCAGTGAGCAAAGTAAAGAAATGTTCGAGTACTTAAAAGGCTACTCGCCAGTTCACAATGTTAAAGAAGGTGTTAGCTACCCTGCAACGTTAGTGACAACAGGGGATCATGACGACCGTGTTGTGCCTGCGCATTCATTTAAGTTTGCGGCTGAGCTACAAGAAAAAGGTGCGAAACAAAATCCGTATCTAATTCGTATTGAAACAAATGCAGGTCATGGTGCAGGAACACCAACCAGTAAAATTATTGATCAATACGCTGATATTTATGGCTTTACCTTATACAACATGGGTGTTAAATCGCTATAAGATAATATTTACTCAAATAAAATAAAAACGCCGAGCTTAAGCTCGGCGTTTTTATAGCAATTGCTATAAATCTATACCCAGTGCGAAAATCATTTTGTAATCTTCTTTTTCGGGGACTACACCATTTTCATCGGCTATCGGGTCGGATAGATAATCCCAGACTAATGAAATATCAAAATCAATGTCATCAGTAACGTCTATTTCAAAGCTTGCCATTGCATACTGTGAATCGCCACCAGTGTCTTCACTAGCCGTCAAATATCGATAGTTAAAACTAAAATCGATATTTTTGGTTACTTCCAGTTCGTAATTAGTGCCAACAAAATAAGACATTGAAGAATTTGATTTATCTTCACCATTTGCAACGGTATCAAACTCTGTTTTTTGATAAGCAGGACCTGTTGAAAAGTCCCACTCAATTTTGTCGGTATCCATTACGTAATAACCTACACCAGCACCTACAGTGTATTTATTGGCAATGTTTTGAAATGGGTCACGATAGTATTCAAAGAAAATAGGGCGAAAATACATTTTTTGCGTATAAAACCAGTCGAAGGTTCCATTTGCTCGTATGTTATTTTTAGTGACTTGCTCATCGCTGGTGGTGCGATACCCTAAAAACTCAGCTAAAAAGCGACTCGACGCTGTTCTGCGTTTGATATCGGCTCTGGCTGAATATTCAGTTTGATCAGTATTACCTCGAGATAGGTCGGCGCCCAATGATATTTTTACTGTCCAAGCACTAAGCTCACTATCAATTGACGGAGCGATAGAGACTAAATCACGATAACGATACTTAGCAGGAGCATCACCTACTTTTACATAACCACCCGATATATTTAGTGTGCCGCTGAGTTCTTCACCATCATTAAAACGAACTGTGTGATGACGTTCAGAAATAATCATGTAGATATCTTCGCGGTCGATCATCAGGGTATCGAGTACGTCGCTATCGAATTCGAGCTCCTTATCGTACATTGAAACGAGCTCACCTTTGAGCCATTCACCAGAGTTAAGTCGGATCCAATCAAAATGAGTGGCATCTTTTATGATTATGCCGCGTTCTTCAAGTAGTGGATCAGGAAGTGATTCTGCCGCATAGCCTGTAAATGGGCTAGCAACTAATAAACCAAGAAGCAGGTGTTTTTTGAGCATTATTTCAATCCATGTTTAATAAAACCAGCCCACATTACTTTAGGGTCAAATTGAGCAGGAATACCTACAAAGCTCATCAAAGTATTCGTGTCTCAAGCTGCCCATAAGGTAAGCAGATTGGCTAAAATCCATAAAGAATTAGTAGGTTATTTGCTAAAATAACCTACTTAATTTTAGAACATAATATTTAGCTGTTCAAAAAATAGTTAGGCTGAGGGTAAAAATAATCGTTGATAGGTTTTATATGCATACTCGTCACTCATACCTGATAAGTAATCACAGATCACCCGCATTGCATTACCGTTATTGTTGTGTGCGTTTAACCACATCTCTTGAGTTGTTTCTGGTAATAAACGCATCGGGTCGCTAGCAAAAGCGCTAAATAATTCTATAAGCAGGTTTTGACCTTTAAATTCAACCTGTTGCATTTTAGGTTCACGAATTAAACGCTTGAATACAAATTGTTTGAGCACATTGAGTATTTTTGAAAACTCATCAGGCAGGCTAACAGTATATTGTAAAATCTCTGATTCGAATTCGTTATTTTGTACCTCTAAAGAGGCATGGATAATAAATGTATTTACTAACTCACCAATGGCGTCTTTGCGTTCATATTCATGATGTGAGAAAAGCCTTGCGGTAATTGCACTTAAATGAGTTGTTAACCAAGGTGAATTGAGTTCTTGTAACTGAATAAGTGCATGGTTTTGCCAATCAGCAAACGTTAGTACTTCAGTGGCAATCGCATCTTCTAGGTCATGAACTGCATAGGCAATATCATCTGCCAATTCCATTATTGCAGAGTCAATAGACTTATAATGAGTTTTAGACCTAAACTCATCCACCTTGTAGTGGCTAGTCAATAATGCTTTGTCATTTTGTGATAGCGGCGCAATAATCCAATTAAAAACATCGTTATCATCTTTGTAAAGCCCTTTAGCCGGTCGCCAGTGATCGGCTTTTATGAAACTTCGCGTATCAGATAATGGTGGGATGGTATGCCATACATCATCAATAAACGCAGGGTACTTGATAAATCCCAACAAAGTCCGGCGCGTTAGGTTCATACCATAACCGTTGCTGTAGGGTTCAAGTTTAGAAACAATGCGTAAAGTTTGCGCATTGCCTTCAAATCCACCATGCTCGCGCATCATGTAGTTTAAAGCTATTTCACCACCATGACCAAAAGGTGGATGGCCAATGTCGTGAGCAAGACATAAGGTTTCGAGCAAGCTGCCACTCGGGAAGTGTTCAAATTCAGGGTGCTGTTTTTTTAAATGGCGCAGCAAACCACTGCCGATTTGTGCAACTTCAAGAGAGTGGGTTAGGCGAGTACGGTAAAAGTCGTTTAAGCCAATACCCATAATTTGAGTCTTTGCTTGTAAACGTCTGAAAGCAGCGGCATGGATTATTCGAGAGCGGTCAACTTGCCATGGTGAGCGGTTGTCATTGGGACGATATTTTTGTTGATCTATAATTCGTGCTTGCCAAGGTTGGCACATAATAAAAAAGCCTATGGTTTCGCGACTGAGTTAATGAAAGTATACGCAACCGCTTGAAAATTGCGAGTATATTGAATGTATTATGAGACTTTTTAAATACGATTGAGGTGAAAAAAATAGCACCGAATTCGCCAAAGATTGGCTTGTTTGATATACTCCGCCTTTGTATGTGTGTGATGTTACCGCACATGAGTAGTAGTTTACTTGAGAGAATACATGCTTAAATACGTTTTTCAAATTTTACTAGCTGCCTTTTTTACTTGGGCACTGTTGTCACCTTTTATAGATAATGAAAGTGATGTTGACGTATCTTCACAAGACCTTGCAACTAGCAAGGGCAGCCAGAAAACTATAAAAAAAGAGAAGCCATTACATAATGTTAAACTCCCTGATTTTGCTGCGTTCAGTGATGTAAAAGAGAAGAAACATGCATTTTTTGATTTTATACGCCCGCATGTTGAGGCTGAAAATAAGAAAATTTTGCAGCAAAGAGCAACATTAGAAATAGCTCGCATGATGCTGGAATATAATGAGCCTTTAACAGTTAAACAAAAATCAGATATAAAGAAAATCCTTACCAGTTATAAGCTGCCGACGACGATTGATGTACTGTCACTATCCCAGGCATTACGCCGTGTTGATATTATTCCAAAAGAACTTGCTTTGATGCAGGCTGCGAATGAATCGGCTTGGGGAACATCGCGATTTGCGCGAATTGGCCTTAACTTTTTTGGTCAGTGGTGCTACAAAAAAGGTTGCGGTATGGTACCACGCCGTCGTGCTGATGAAGCTGCCCATGAAGTAACGGCTTTTAAGTCTGTAAGAGCTGCTGTAAGCTCTTACTTTAAAAACATTAATACTCATGCGGCATACAAAGATTTACGTTCAATCAGAGCAGATTTACGCCGTCAACAAAAGCCTATTGAAGCCACAGTTTTAACGCAGGGCTTGTTATCTTATTCTGAGCGACGAGAAGCTTACATTGAAGAGTTAAACACAATGATAAATCAAAACAGAGCATATTTTGATGAATAAAGTTATGTCATGTTTCAAGGCGGTAGTGTTTGCCGCTACCTTAGGTGCTTCTGTAGGATCAGCAACCGCAGGCGAGTTTGTTGTTGCATACGATGGCTTTTATGACCGCCTTAAAGTGGTTAACAAAGGTGACTTTCAGTACGCGCAAGTAAACTTTTATTTATCTGACATTGCTACAAATGATGTATGCAAAATTAAGTCAGGGAAAATAATAACAGAACAACAAGAATTTGATCTTACCTATACAGATCAAGCCCAGTTGTTGCTACCGTTTGATAAACAACTCGATACAGATAAGGCGGTAATTGTCGTACAACCTGAGAATCCTCAGCATGATTGCCAATTAAAGCTACAAATTGAAGCAACCAACCTGAGTGACTTTGCACTGACAAAAGCAAACCTTTATAAGTTAAATGAAGAGTTTGATGAATTGCTATCTGATTTATCAGGATTCTTCGTCAGTAAATTAATGTGGTTTTTGTTGCCAGAGCAACAGGGAGTTGTGCTTAAATTTGCGGATGAAAATGTGGCAATATCAGAGGCTGATAATTGCAAGCAAAGCCGTTGTGCAATAATGGTGACTGATGATTGGCAAGACAATCAAACAAAACTGCAAACAAGTGCTCGGTTGATCAGCGCAACCCCATGGATTGTTAAATAACTGCATCAACAACATGCCCTGTGCGTATGTAAAGTGTGCTATATGAGGGAGCTTTTTATGCTCCCTCATTTATTTTAGCTTGCTTTTATATTTAATTAACCCTTTCATCAACAAGTATTGTTCTAATACTATCTTCTCTATTTTTATTTTCTTTACTACTCTTATTTTGTTGGTTTTAAGTTAGGTAAGATAAAAATAATGAGTAAAAAAATATAGCTTCAACTAATTTAGGTAGTTTTCTTACAATAAAAGATCTTAAGGTGTGAAATTTAATTATTATTTATTAATTACTTATGTTCTTGACATATTTAATGTTAGTAATTTTGTTTGCTAATTTAAAACTAACTAAAAATTATTAAATATACTCCTTGGTGTTGTTAGTAAAAAATAACTAAATTAAATATTTTTAAGGTTTTTCTATATCGATAAATAATAGATGTAGATCAATAAATAATGCTGCAACTGGCATAAAGTAAAAATATACAGTTCTTAATGAAGGTACGTAAATATTTACTAAAAAGGAGTTGCCATGCAGACAGTAAACGTCGAATCAGTATTAATTAAGCCTACAAAAGTAAGTAAGGGAAAAACTAAACAGGATGTTGTATTTGACTTAAATGTAAAGAACCCAAATTTAAAATGGAATGCTGATGGCCTATATCCATACAAGCGTAAAATGGACGTTGTAGAGTATGAGCGCCATAAACATGAACTTCAAATTGAGCTATTAAAAATGCAAGGTTGGGTGAAAGAGACTAACCAACAAATTGTTATTTTATTTGAAGGCCGTGACGCAGCAGGAAAGGGTGGAACAATAAAGCGCTTTATGGAGCACTTAAATCCGCGTGGGGCGCATGTTGTAGCACTTGAAAAACCCACTACCCGTGAACGTGATCAATGGTATTTTCAACGTTATATCAATCATCTACCTGCAAAGGGAGAAATAATTTTGTTTGACCGTTCTTGGTATAATCGCGCTGGCGTAGAGAAGGTCATGAGGTTTTGTGAAGACCAAGAATACCTCGAATTTATGCGGCAAACACCTCAGCTTGAACGCATGTTAGTTAACAGTGGTATTAAATTATTTAAATATTGGTTTTCTGTGAGTAGAGAAGAGCAATTTAGACGCTTTAAATCACGCCAAAACGATCCTCTAAAGCAATGGAAACTGAGCCCGGTTGATATGGCATCATTAGCCAAATGGCATGACTACAGTGCAGCAAAAGACGCCATGATGTTTCATACCCATACTAAAGACGCACCGTGGACTCAAATTCGTTCTGATGACAAAAAACGTGGTCGTATTAACTGCATGCGTCACTTTTTAAGTTGTTTAGATTATCCAGGCAAAGACCATGAAATTGTTGATCAAGTTGACCCATTAATTGTTGGTGAACCAACAAAAATATCTCAACGTTAAGATTAGGAGAGTGAAATGGAAATTACAGATCCAATGTATGACGAGCGCCTAGCAAAGTTAGAGAAGAGCCTCGCTAAAAGTAAAAAAGAAGTACAAAGAACCGCTGCGATTGCAAAAGAGGCTGCTGAACAAGCCCAAGCAGCCGTTGATAAAGCAAACGAAGCTGAAAGTCTTGCTAAGAATGCTCAAAAACGTCTTAAAGCAGCTAAAAAGCAACTAAAAGAGGCCATAGTGCTCAAGATAGCGCAAAAGAAAGCATCAAAAAAATCTGCCATTAAACGCGCTAAATGTATGGCTAAAAACAAAAAGGCGAAAACAGCAAACGCTTAGTTATAAGTTAAAACTGAATCGAAGCCATTGTTATATGTTGTGGTTTATGAACAGCTGACTAGGTGGAAGGAATAATATCAGTTGGCAGTCATGCTTAATCATTTAAGAGATTAAAGCTTTTTAACAGCTTTAAAAATTACTTATTTATGACTGTATGGATGTAGTAATTAGCACAATGTTGAGGCAATTTTCGAGAACAAGTAGATAACGAAGTTTGTGTTTTGTTATCAGCCAGTTTTTTGCATCAAAGTAGACGGTTTAATTAAGCGAATTGGTATAAAAAAGAGAGTTGCTCTTTTGCTAAGGCTCATAGAGCCTCAGCAATCGAGATAACTCTCTTATTTTTTAGAAGATTAGCGAGTTCTAACGAATTACACTAATTTTGCTAAAATATCGTTAAATGTTGTGCTTGGGCGCATTGCTTTGAATGCAAGCTCATCATTTGGTTGGAAATAACCACCCACATCCATTGCTGAACCTTGTGCATCGTTCAACTCAGTGATGATTTGCTCTTTTTGAGCTTCTAAATCAGTAGCGATTTGCGTGAATTGCGCTTTTAATTCCGCGTCATCATTTTGTGCAGCAAGTTCTTGTGCCCAGAATAATGAAAGGAAGAAGTGCGAACCACGGTTATCAATCTCTTTCACTTTACGTGAAGGTGATTTGTTTTCAGCTAAGAAAGTACCTGTAGCTTTGTCTAGTGTATCAGCAAGTACTTGAGCTTTCTTGTTACCTGTATTAACCGCTAGATGCTCTAAAGAAGCTGCAAGCGCCAAGAACTCACCTAAAGAATCCCAACGTAAGTGGTTTTCTTTTTCGAATTGTTGAACGTGCTTAGGCGCTGAACCACCTGCACCTGTTTCGAATAAACCACCACCATTCATAAGTGGTACGATTGAAAGCATTTTAGCACTTGTACCAAGCTCAAGAATCGGGAATAAGTCAGTTAGGTAGTCACGTAAAACGTTACCAGTTACTGAAATTGTGTCTTTACCTTCTTTGATGCGCTCTAATGAGAATTTAGTCGCTTCAATCGGTGCTAAAATATGGATCTCAAGACCATCAGTATCATGTTGTGGCAGATACGCGTTTACTTTTTTGATTAATTCAGCATCGTGTGCACGGTTTTCGTCTAACCAGAAAACTGCCGGTGTGTTAGTTGCGCGAGCGCGGTTAACAGCAAGTTTAACCCAATCTTGAATTGGTGCATCTTTTACCTGACACATACGCCAGATATCGCCTTGCTCAACAGCATGCTCAAGTAATGTTGTGCCTGCTGTGTCTACTACACGGATTTTACCAGCTGCTGTAACTTCAAACGTTTTGTCGTGTGAACCGTACTCTTCAGCTTTTTGCGCCATAAGACCAACGTTAGGTACGCTACCCATTGTTGTTGGATCGAATGCACCGTTTTCTTTACAGAAATCGATAGTTGCTTGGTAAACACCTGAGTAACAACGATCTGGAATTACAAAGCTTGTGTCTTGTAATTTGCCTTCGCTGTTCCACATTTGACCGCTAGAACGAATTGCAGCAGGCATTGATGCATCGATGATTACATCGCTTGGAACGTGAAGGTTTGTGATACCACGGTCAGAATCAACCATAGCAATAGCAGGGTTGTTGTCGTATACAGCTTGGATATCAGCTTCGATTTCAGCTTTTTTAGCTGCGTCTAGGCTTTCGATTTTTGAGAATACATCGCCAAAGCCGTTGTTTACGTCAACATCTAGTTCTTTGAAAAGATCAGCGTGTTTTGTAAATACGTCTTTGAAGAATACTTTTACAGCATGACCGAAGATGATTGGATCAGACACTTTCATCATGGTTGCTTTCATATGTAACGAGAACAACACGCCTTTGTCTTTCGCAGCTTGAATTTCTTTAGCAAGGAAAGCTTGAAGTTTAGCGGCACTCATACAAGAAGCATCAATAACTTCGCCAGCTAATAGTGGCGTGCTTGCTTTAAGAACCGTAATATCGCCGTTTTCAGCAACATGTTCGATACGCACGTCAGTTGCTTCAGCTACCGTTACTGATTGCTCAGAACCGAAGAAGTCACCTTCTTCCATGCTTGCAACGTAAGATTGAGAATCTTTGCTCCACGCACCCATTGAGTGTGGATTGTTTCGAGCGTATTCTTTAACTGAACCAGGTGCACGACGGTCAGAGTTACCTTCACGAAGAACCGGGTTTACAGCAGAACCTTTGATTTTGTCGTAAGTTGCTTTGATTTTCTTTTCTTCATCAGTTTTCGGCTCTGATGGATAATCAGGTAAAGCGTAGCCTTTAGCTTGCAACTCTTTAATTACAGCACGTAACTGAGGAATAGACGCACTGATGTTTGGTAGTTTGATAATGTTAGCTTCAGGTGTTTTAGCCATATCACCTAATTCAGCAAGTGCATCATCAATTCGTTGTTCTTCAGTTAAATACTCAGGGAAGTTGGCAATTACACGTCCCGCTAATGAAATATCGCGAGTTTCAACTTCAACACCTGCAGCGTTTGTGTACGCTTGGATGATTGGTAACAATGAATACGTAGCAAGAGCTGGCGCTTCATCTGTTTTAGTATAGATAATTTTTGATGTCATCATCATTCCTAGATAGTTGGCGTAATGTTTGATTGTAACTGCGCTAACAGTAACCCTTAATTAGCCATATTCAACAATGCAATTATACTGCTATGGTATATCAAGTCTTAAATATAAGTATTTCGATATAACGACAGCAAGCAGTCTGTTAGCTGTTGCAACTTAATACAGAGTATCAAAATAACCACAGCTGACAGACTGTAATACCAATTTGCAAAATAGATCTTTTAATTATGCAAAAAGGCATAAAATTCTTATAGCTCAAATAAGCTAGCTTTGAAATTAGCCAAAAGCCTTACGTCAAAATGACGAAAAAGCTAAATTTAAGCAACAAGAGTGTAACAAGCTTGGCTCTAAAGGGCTAATAACAATTAAACTATTGGGGTAAAGAAATGGAATTTCAAGTTGAAAATAAAAATCAGTGGGAGATAGGGAAGTAAGCGAGGATCTTAACAAGGTCGCTCGCTTGGTACTCGAATAGGTTCACCTAAGAGATCTCATCGTTAGGCGCAATATTCGTTGCGTGTAACCCTTTAGGACCTTGTTGCAATTCGAATGTTACATCTTGACCAGCTTTAAGTGTTTTATAACCGTCCATTACAATCGTTGAGTAATGAGCGAATATATCAGTCTCGCTGCCGTCTTCTACGATAAAACCAAAACCTTTGGCATTGTTGAACCATTTGACTTTTCCACAAGCCATACTTCTACATCCTTCTATAAGTTGACTAATTTAGTTATTCTAAACCGTGTAATTTGCTAGACTGACTAATGATTAATCAATCTATCTTTGACTGTAGTTTATTTGGCCAATCAGTCAAGTGTTTTGGGCTATTTTTTAACTATTTATTTATTTTTTTATTCAAGTTTGCTTGAGTTCTAAAGACAAGACTATATTTATTATGAGTGGTATGAAAGATTCTGGTGTTATTGATACAGTTCGCGATAGTGAAAAGCAAAAATTGCAGCCGCCGCGAAAATATAAAGTCATTTTAAACAATGATGATTACACGCCTATGGACTTTGTGATAGAAGTACTTATGACGTTTTTTAATATGGATAGCGATAGAGCAACAGATGTGATGCTTCAAGTTCATCATAACGGTAAAGCAATATGCGGTGTTTACAGTGCCGATGTAGCCCATACCAAAGCTGAGCAAGTTAATCGTTACGCACGAGATAACGAGCATCCACTGCTTTGTAGTTGTGAGCAGGAATAAATACCAAGGTAGGGTGAACCGATTAACCCGTCACAACGGTATATAAAATATTATCTCAGTAAGGGGTTGCCAATGCTAAACAAAGACTTAGAACTAACTCTGAATGCGGCGTTTCGCGAAGCGAGAACGCGTCGGCATGAATTTATGACCGTCGAGCATCTTTTACTTGCGCTGCTCGATAACCCTTCTGCTGGAGAAGCGCTAAACGCCTGTGGTGTTGATATGGGCGCATTAAAAGTTGAATTATCAGAATTCATTGATGAAACTACGCCTGTGATTCCTGATCTTGAAGAAGACAGAGAAACACAGCCAACATTAGGTTTTCAGCGAGTATTACAGCGCGCTGTATTTCATGTGCAATCATCAGGCAAAAATGAAGTTACTGGCGTGAATGTGCTGGTTGCTATTTTTTCTGAGCAAGAAAGCCAAGCGGTTTATTTACTGAAAAAAGCCGACATTAACCGTTTGGATATTGTGAATTTCATTTCGCATGGTATTTCTAAAACTGATGACGATCTTGGTGGTGAAGACCATGATGATATCCATGAAGAAGTGCAAGAAGTGCAGGGTGAAGAACCAACAAAACTCGAAAACTTTACAACGAACCTTAACCAACAAGCTATCGACGGTAACATCGACCCATTGGTAGGCCGCGATAACGAAGTTGAAAGAACGGTTCAGGTATTATGCCGTCGTAAGAAAAATAACCCACTACTGGTTGGTGAAGCAGGGGTTGGTAAAACAGCGATTGCCGAAGGCCTTGCTTATCGCATTGTCAATAAAGAAGTGCCAGAAGTCATCGCTGACGCGGTGGTTTATTCACTTGATATGGGGGCGTTGCTTGCCGGTACTAAATACCGGGGTGATTTTGAAAAACGTTTCAAATCACTATTGAAAGAGCTACAAGCAAAACCTGGCTCAATTTTATTCATTGATGAAATCCACACTATCATTGGTGCAGGTGCTGCATCGGGTGGGGTAATGGATGCATCAAACCTTATTAAACCGCTGCTTTCAAGCGGTAAGCTTCGCTGTATGGGTTCTACAACCTATAACGAGTTTAAAAATATCTTTGAAAAAGACCGTGCTTTAGTACGTCGTTTTCAAAAGATTGATGTGCTTGAACCAAGCGTGGCTGATACCACAAAAATTCTTAACGGCTTAAAAGAACGTTACGAAGAGCATCATGGTATTCGTTACACGCAAAAAGCGCTTAAAGCGGCTGCTGAGTTAAGTGCAAAGTACATTAATGAGCGTCATTTACCCGATAAGGCAATTGATGTCATCGATGAAGCTGGTGCAAATCAACGTTTGCAACCAGCATCAAAACGTAAAAAAACCATTGGTGTGGCAGATATTGAGTTAATTGTATCTAAAATGGCTCGTATTCCGCAGCAAAGTGTTTCGTCAAGTGATAAAGAAACGCTGAAAAATCTTGATCGCAACTTAAAGATGCTGGTGTTTGGTCAAGACCAATCTATCGATGCACTGACATCTGCTATCCGCTTATCTCGTTCTGGTCTTGCCAATGAAGATAAACCGATTGGCTCGTTCTTGTTTGCTGGCCCAACAGGGGTTGGTAAAACAGAGGTTACTAAGCAGCTTGCTAAGTGCATGGGCGTTGAGTTTATACGGTTTGATATGTCTGAGTATGTTGAGCGTCATGCGGTGAGCCGTTTGATTGGTGCGCCTCCTGGCTATGTAGGTTTTGAACAAGGCGGCCTACTGACAGAAGCAGTGATTAAAAACCCGCATGCGGTTGTGCTTTTGGATGAAATTGAGAAAGCTCATTCCGATATTTACAACATTCTACTGCAGGTTATGGATCATGGCACATTAACCGATAACAATGGCCGTAAAGCAGACTTCAGAAATGTTGTACTGGTTATGACAACTAATGCTGGTGTGCAAGAGACTGTTCGTAAATCAATCGGGTTTACTGAGCAAGATCACTCTCATGATGCGATGAGTGAAATTAACAAGGTATTTTCGCCTGAGTTTAGAAACCGTTTAGATAATATCATTTGGTTTAACCACCTTGAGAAAGAGGTTATCTTGCAAGTGGTTGATAAATTCATTGTTGAATTACAAGCGCAACTTGATAAGAAGTCAGTTAATCTTGAGCTTACCTCTAAAGCTAGAGAGTGGTTGGCAGATAAAGGCTACGATAAGGCAATGGGGGCACGTCCGATGGCACGTGTTATCCAAGATGAGCTTAAAAAGCCACTGGCAAATGCAATCTTATTTGGTGAATTAGCCGATGGTGGTTCGGTTAAGGTCTCGGTGAAGGATAAAAAGATTCACTTTGACTTTGAGACAAGCCTAGAAACAGCTTAAGTTGATTCTTAGCTGAAAACAAAAAGCCCAGCAATTGCTGGGCTTTTTGTTTATTAAATGGAATTAAAACTAAGTTAGTTTTAACACCATTTAACAAACGCTTTTAGCTCTTTGTAATAAACACACCTGCTCACTCAAAGCAGCAAAAAGCTAAATTTCTCGTTATCGCACTAACTTAGCGAGCACGGAATACGATGCGACCTTTCGATAAATCGTAAGGAGTCATTTCTACGGTTACTTTGTCGCCAGTTAAAATGCGGATGTAGTTTTTGCGCATTTTACCAGAGATATGAGCCACAACTACGTGACCGTTTTCTAGCTCAACTCGGAACATTGTATTTGGTAAAGTATCAAGGACCGTACCTTGCATTTCGATTACGTCTTCTTTCGCCATGTTTAGCGTAACACCTCTTTAATAGTTAAACGCTGCAGATTTTGCCGAAAATACGGCAATAAGTAAAGCTACAGGGCTCAAATTTGTCAATTAAATCGCCAACCACTGATCGCCAATATGCTTTTGTGCCGGCAAAAATTGAGTTTTATATTTCATTTTGTTGCATTCATCGATTTGATAACCCAAATAGACAAATTCTTTTGCTTGTTGTTTTGCAAACTCAATTTGTTCCATGATCATAATACTGCCGATACTGTATTGTTCATAATCTGGGTCAAAAAAAGTATAAATAGCTGAAAGTGAATTCTTCATACAATCGGTAACCGCGACTGCGACTAACCGATCCTCATCACGCAACTCAATAAAAGTCACAGGAAGCCATTTGCAAAATAAAAAGCTCGCGTATTGATTTTGCTCGGGAGGATACATAGAGCCATCTTGGTGTCTTTGCGTGATGTACTTACTGTACAGTGGGTAATACTCAGCACGTTCATGATCACTATAGCTAACAGTAAAGCGCTTTTTGGCTTTATTCATTTTACGCTTTTGCGATTTTGAAGGAGTAAATTGCTGTGCAAGCACCCGCACTGAGTTACAAGCATTACAACTTGGGCAGTGGGGACGATAAATCTGATCACCACTTCGTCTAAACCCTAAAGCAAGTAGTTCCTCAAACCTATCAGGGCCATAACAACTTGGATCAAGAATAACCAATAGTTGTTCTTGGCGATTTGGTAAATAACTACAATCAAATTGTTGGCTTAAACCTAGTCTTGCGGGTAAATGCTCAGTCATAAATATCAATCAACTCTTGCGGTTGCCACATACTTGCTGTGGGGATATAGCTATGGGCTAATTTAAGTCTAGTTAAAAATTCTCTACGTGGAATAACTTTTGCGCCTAAAGTGATCAAATAGGGGTTTTCTAATTGACAATCGATAAAATGGGCGTGGTGTTTTTTTAGCCAGTTAACTAATGCCCACATCGCAAGTTTAGAACCATTGCTGATGGTATGAAACATGGATTCACCACAAAATATACCATTTTGCATGATGCCATACAAACCAGCAACTAGTTCGTTTTCCTGCCATATCTCTACACTGTGAGCAATATTTTGATGATGTGCTTCGATATAAGCATGCATCATTTGCTCTGTGATCCACGTTCCTTCGGCGTCGAGTCGTTGCTCACGGCAAGCATTGATAACGTGCGAAAAAGCGTGATTAACAGTGACTCGAACCGGAGCACGTTTTAAGTGCTTTTTTAAACTACGACTGACATGAAATTCATTTAACTCAATAATACCGCGCATGCTAGGTGACCACCACATAATTGGTTCGTAATCACTAAACCATGGGAAAATACCATTTTTATAAGCATGTTTAATGCGGTTAACTGATAAATCACCGCCAATAGCTAATAAACCATCAGGCTCATCGAGGGCATATTCAGGATTTGGGAAATCTACACTCTCGGGTGAGAGCTGATAAAGTTGCTTGATCATATCAGCATTATCGTTGTTATTTATTATGATTCTAGCAAAATTTTAGCCATAAAAAAGGGGCTGTTCTTCGACAACCCCTTACAAAGCTAGTATTTAGCAATAGATTATAGATTATCTAAAAAGCGCTCAGCATCTAGGGCAGCCATACAACCTGTACCTGCTGATGTGATTGCTTGACGATAAATGTGATCACACACATCACCTGCAGCGAATACACCTGGTACGCTTGTTTGTGTCGCATTACCGTTTAAGCCTGATTCAACTACTAAGTAGCCATCTTTCATTTCTAGCTGACCTTCGAACATGTCAGTGTTTGGCTTATGGCCAATTGCGATGAATACACCAGCAAGGTCAAGGTTTTCGGTCTCTTCTGAGTCAGTTGCTTTAATGCGGATGCCAGTTACACCCATTTCATCACCAAGAACTTCATCTAAAGTACGATTGTAATGTAAAACAACATTACCGTTTGCCGCTTTTTCATTTAAACGATCAGCCAGAATCTTCTCGCTACGGAAGCTATCGCGACGGTGGATCACGTGTACTTCGTCGGCGATGTTAGATAAGTAAAGAGCTTCTTCTACTGCCGTATTACCACCACCAACAACAGCAACTTTTTGACCGCGATAGAAGAAACCATCACAGGTTGCACAAGCAGAGACACCACGACCTTGGAAGTTTGTTTCAGATTCTAAACCTAAGTACTTAGCAGACGCACCTGTTGCAATGATTAATGCATCACAAGTATATGTGCCTGAATCACCTGTTAAAGTGAAAGGGCGCTTAGTAACATCAACTTTGTTAATGTGATCGAAGATAATTTCAGTTTCGAAACGTTCAGCGTGCTCTTTCATACGTTCCATTAATGCAGGGCCAGTTAAGCCATGCGCATCACCAGGCCAGTTTTCAACTTCGGTCGTTGTTGTTAATTGACCACCTTGTTGAATTCCTGTGATTAGAACAGGGTTAAGGTTGGCACGTGCAGCATAAACTGCCGCCGTGTAGCCCGCAGGTCCAGAACCCAAAATTAATAGTTTACAGTGTTTAGCGTCACTCATGGTTTTTCCTAAAAACGTTTCAATACGATGTCTATGCGACCGATTCTAAGAAAAACAAGGCGGATGTAAACAAAAGGCTCGATTATTTTTTTTGGTAAATCGCAAAGCTGTCAAATAATCCTTACTCATTATGATTTAAGCTGCTCTTTTTGCTTGTTAAATGAACTATTTCTCAATTGTTATGCCTTCAAAGTACGTTTATTCATGACCAAGCAATATTTTTTTGGTATGTTTTAGCTAATTTTGATATTAGCTTTAGTTATGAGCTAAATAAATGAACAGGCAATTATGGTATTTTGGCAGGAAAAGCCCGCATTCGGGCTGACTACGGAAGACTTACAGGTCTTAACCAATGCAAAAGAGTATCGCATTGAACTATTGCGTTTAATTCGTTCAGCGACAAAAAGAATTTATATAACTGCTTTGTATCTTCAAGATGATGAAGCAGGTCGAGAAATTTTAACGGCATTACACGAAGCCTCATTAGCTAATCCAGATTTAGAGGTAAAAGTACTGGTTGATTTTCATCGCGCTCAGCGAGGTTTAATTGGCGCTGCAAAATCTGATGGCAATGCCAGTATGTATTGTGACTTTCAGGAAAAATACCAGTCTAATGTAAAGGTTTATGGTGTTCCTGTTAAAGCGAAAGAGCTTTTTGGCGTGTTACATTTAAAAGGCTTTGTGATTGACGATACTTTATTGTACAGCGGTGCAAGTCTTAACAATGTCTATTTGCAGCAGGACGACCGTTATCGTTTAGATCGCTACTTTTTAGTGCATCAGGCTGGTTTGTGTAACTCAGTGGTAGAGTTTATTGAATCACACTTATTAAGTTCTGAGGCTGTTCCTCGTATTGATAAGCGACCTCTAGTTAACTTCAACGATATTAAAAATGCGCAAAAGCAGTTAATGCGTGATCTTAAATCAGCAAGTTATGAAAGTGCAGCAGAGGCGAGTGCGGGTGAATTAGGTGTTCGTCTTTTCTTAGGCTTAGGCCGTCGAAGTAATAAACTAAATCGTTTGATTAAGTCATTATTTGATACCACGGAAGAAGAATTAGTACTTTATACGCCTTACTTTAATTTCCCAGCACCATTAATGCGCTCTTTACGTCGATTACTAAAACAAGGTAAGCAAGTAACAATTGTGGTAGGTGATAAAACTGCGAACGATTTTTATCTGCCTCCTAGTGAGCCTTTTAGTAAGATTGGTGCACTCCCTTATTTATATGAAACAATCCTACTTAAATTTTTAAAGTCTCAGAAGCGCCACATCGCAAATGGCAATTTAAATGTTTATCTATGGAAGCATGAAAGCAACTCTTTCCATTTAAAAGGAATTTGTTCAGATAAGCGTTTACATTTGCTTAGTGGACATAATTTGAATCCACGAGCATGGGGTTTAGATATCGAAAACGGGATTTTAATTGACGATCCGAAGCAAAATATTCTTGAGCAAATAGAAAACGAAAAACACGCTATTTTGCAGCACTGTCGTCGTTTAAATGGCCCGCAAGACTTAGAGACAATGGATGATTATCCTGCGCCTGTTAAGAAACTTTTGGGTCAGGCAAAGCGTGTAAAAGTAGATTTTATTATCAAACGCTTTATTTAGTGGGCTTAAAGATTAAAAAAAGCAGCGAAAGCTGCTTTTTTGTGTCTAGCTATTAGCTTACTTCTGTTGAGCATCTAAAGATTGGCCGTTCACCTCTTTAGAGTCGTCGCTCATCAAGTATAAATAAGTTGGCATTAAATCTTCTGGCGTTGCTAATTTATCTCTATCTTCACCAGGGTATGCAGAAGCACGCATAGATGTGCGAGTTGCACCAGGGTTGATACAGTTCACGCGAATATTGGTTTTGCCCACTTCACAGGCCCAAGTTTGCATCATGCCTTCAACAGCAAATTTTGAGATTGCATATGCACCCCAATGCTCACGGCCTTTGCGACCAACACCAGAGGATGTAAAAATAACAGATGCACTTGGTGACTTTCGCAATAATGGAAACATAAATTTAGTGATCATGGCTTGCGCAGTCACATTCACTTTCATAATGTTTTCAAAGGTAGAAACACAAAAATGTTCAAGCGGCCCTAATGAACCCAAAATACCTGCATTGTTTAATAAACCATCTAACTTGCCAAACTGCATTTCTATAGTTGCGGCTAAATCGCGGTAGTTTTGTTTTGTTGCACCTTTTAAATCCATCGGCACGATAGCCGGCTGTGGGTAGCCTGCGTTCACGATTTCATCATAGACACATTCGAGTTTATTAGTTGTTTTACCAAGTAATATAACAGTGGCACCATGCTTGGCATAAGTTAATGCGGCTACGCGACCAATGCCATCACCCGCACCTGTTATTAGAATTACTTTGTCTTTTAGCGCATTCTCTGCGGCTTTATAAGTGTGCATAAAAGTACCATCAATTAGATTTTTTGCTATTTTAACATAGCAAAAAGCCAAGTTATCGAATTTATTGCAAATTAAGGTGGCGAAAATTGAAACTTTACGTTAACTTTAACTGGTCTAATGTCTTATTAATAATCTAATTACATTAATTTAACTTAGAATAAAGGTAGTAGAACAACTACGTTTAACTTTGAACACACAATAACAATAAGATTTGCGCGGAGCGAAATTATGAAAAAAATGCTACTCTCACTAGCCATTGCGTCAGTCATTACCGGCTGTGGTGGAGGAGAAACATTAGAAGATGTTAAAAATGACACCCCACCTGTCATCCCAACCGCGACCGTTAAATTTGACCCTGCAAATAGCGTTATCTCGGTACCTAATGACTTACTGATGAGTGGTACACTTGATGGCACTTTAAATATGCCGGGTGAATTAGACGACAACAATGTTAGTGTTGAACGCGCAGCCTATGCTGATCCTCAGCTTGCACTAGGTGCCCTTGATGGCTGGTCAACACAAACTCCGTTTAAAATCGATTTAGCATTCCCTGCGGGTATCTCACTTGATATGGCTTCTGCCGGTTCACCTGGTGCAGTTCGTATTTTTGAAGTAGTGATGGGCGCAAGTCAAACAGATGAAACCTGTTCGCAAGTACCTGCAGGCATTGCCTGTAAGTTGGTTTCTGAGCTTACTTTTGGTGTTGACTTCATTACACAAGGTTCTGGTGATGCAGTTGCTGTGATCCCACTTAAACCTTTTAAAGCGGGTAGCACCTACATAAACGTTTTAACAACGTCTTTAATGGACTCAGAAGGGCGTTCAATCGAACCATCTTCAACTTATGCACTTGTTAGTGAAGAAACACCGCTAATTACTGATTCACAAAAATCTCTGCAAGCGGTGATTAATAGCTACGAAAATGCAGTCACCTCAGGTGGCGCAATTACAAAAGATGAAATTATTTACTCTGCTGCGATGACAATGCAATCAGCAGGTCAAGTACTAGGTACTGTTAAGCAGCTTTTAGCAGCTAGCCTTTCGCAACCTGCCTTACCAACACCGATGGTTCAAATTCCTGAGCAACCTGTAATTACAGTTGAGCAAGTATTCGCATCACAAGGTATTACAGGTGTTTCACCAGTATTTGGTGGTGTGCAATATCAAAAGGGTAGCGTGATGTTACCTATGTATTTAGCAACGCCTACAGGCAAAACGGTTGATGATTTATCAGCAACTTATTGGCAAGGGCTATGCGACAGTGGTGTTGCTGTACTTGGCTATGCATCTACTGCAGGTGACTCATTCCCAACAGATCCAATCAGCGAAACTGATGGTTTATGTATGGCGCTAAGTGGTGGAAAACTGCGTGATTTAGGTTTAGATCAAACTAAACACTTAACCAAATACAACACAATTCCAAAAACACAAAGCATTGCTAACGTTCCAGTACAAGTTACTAAACCAATTTTACCTGTGATCAACGCAATACGTGGTCAGTTAGGATTGGATCCTCTGGTAATGCCTGAAGGTGGTTGGCCAGTAGTGATTCTTCAGCACGGTATTACTTCTAAAAAAGAAGATATGCTAGCAATTACAGCACAATTAACAATGCAAGGCTTTGCAACGGCTGCAATCGACCACCCAATGCATGGTGAGCGTGGTGTAGATGTAGACGGCGATGGTACTGATGACTTTAATGCTTCTACAGGCTCAGTTTTAAGCTACATGAACTTACAGTCATTATTAGTTGCGCGTGATAGCTTACGTCAATCAGTTGCTGATTTACTGGGGTTACGTTTAGGTCTTAACTTTACTGGTGCTGCTGATTTAAATGCCCAAGATGTTTCATTCTTAGGCCATTCATTAGGCTCTGTAGTTGCTCCAGCATTTGTTGCTGTGACTAATGCACCGCTAGCTGAGCAAGTTGATCCAATGTTCAACGTGAAGAGTGTTGCACTTGCCAGTGGTGGCGGTGGTATCGCCAGTTTCTTAATTGAGTCAAATACATTTGGTCCTTTTGTGCAAGGCTCTGTTTTACTTGCAGCAGGCACAGCTGAATCTGCAGAGTTTGGTGCTTATGCTCAAAATGAAGCGCTGTCTAACTGTGGTTCACTTGCTTCTAACCAAACAGCTTTTGTTACATGTGCGTATAAAGAGTACATTGGTTCGCTAACTATGGCTGGTGAAACTGTCAAACTTGCTAATATTCAAAGCATTATTACTCAGTTTGCTTTTGCTGCACAAACGGCGCTTGATAGTGGTGATCCTTCAAACTACGCCGCATCAGTTGCAGCGCTTGGCACACCAGTCTACATGAGTGTTGTCGTGGGTGACGGTGAAAATAACAATGCTGATATGGTTATCCCACCAATGGTGGCGAGTAATCCAATTGCTGGTAGTTTACCTCTTGCCAACTTAATGGGCTTATCAACGGTTGCTGAGACACAAGGTCCAACTGCTGATGCGATGAGCTATGTGGTTAAATTCACGAAAGGTCATCACAGCTCAGTGTTAACGCCTGTAGCTACTGCTGACTCAGGTGCTACAGCACAAGAAAGTGCAGCAGCTACAGCTGAGATGCAACTGCAAATTGCGACTTTCTTAGCAAGCCGTGGTCAGTATCTTCAGGTTACAAACTCAGATGTTGTCACTGAATAACTGAAACTTATTAATTAAGTAATAACCAATTAAGTAAAAAGCCACATCATGTGGCTTTTTTTTGCTTTAAAGCATGGTAAATTGTGGCGAATAATTAATAAGTGGAGAGTTTGATTGGAATTTTTATATGAGTACGGGTTATTTTTCGCAAAAACCCTCACATTTGTCATCGCTATTGCTGTCATTGTTGCCATTATCATGGGAGCTGCAGTAAAACCTAAAGCGAAGAAGGGCGAGATAACCATTGATGATTTAAGTGAACAGCTTGATGATTTAAAACAAAGCTTTATCGAAAACACACTTTCAAAGAAAGAGTTAAAAGCTCACCAGAAACAACAAAAAGCAGCCGCAAAAAAACAACACAGTGAAGACCCTAAGTCACGTCTATATGTAATTGACTTTAATGGCAGTGTAGATGCGCACGAAGTAGAAAGCTTACGTGAAGAGATCACAGCTATTTTAACTATTGCAGATAAAGAAAAAGATCGTGTTCTTGTTCGTCTAGAAAGTGGCGGAGGTGTAGTGCATGGTTACGGACTTGCAGCGTCTCAACTACAACGCTTACGTAATGCAGGAGTGCATTTGACTGTAGCCATTGATAAAGTAGCGGCGAGTGGTGGCTATATGATGGCATGTGTTGCTGATGAAATCGTAGCTGCACCATTTGCAATTGTTGGCTCAATTGGGGTTATTGCGCAGATTCCTAATTTTAATAAAATTTTGAAAAAGAATGATGTGGACTTTGAGCAAATTACTGCAGGCGAATACAAGCGAACATTAACCTTATTTGGTGAAAATACAGACAAAGGTCGCGAAAAATTCAAACAGGAAATAGAAGAAACGCATGGCTTATTCAAAACATTTGTTAGTGAACAACGCCCTTCACTTGATATAGATATGGTTGCAACAGGTGAGCACTGGTTTGCTACTCAAGCCTTTGATAAAGGCTTAGTTGATAAAATTGAAACAAGCGATGATATTTTATTGAGCCAAGCAAAAGAGCGTCAAATCTTCAAAGTGAAATACCGTATTAAGAAGAATTTGAGCGATAAATTAGCGGTGGGCTTAAGCACTGGTTTGAGTAAAGCAGGTGTGAGTTTAATGTCGCGCTTTAAAGGCTTAAACCCTTAAACTTCAGTTTTAAAAAGTATGTAGGCAATAAAAAACCCGCTATTTAAGCGGGTTTTTTATGAGTCGTTCATAAGTAAATTATTACTTAATCGACTTATGATAGTCTTCTAAATCTTTAGCGGCATTTGGATCGTTAAATACGTCCTCATCAAATTCACCTTCAGATTTTGCAACCACACAGGTCACCATACAATCACCTGTAACATTTACAGCGGTACGTGTCATATCAAGTAAACGGTCAACACCAATGATGATAGCAATACCCTCTACAGGTAAGCCTACTTGGTTTAACACCATCGCTAACATGATAAGGCCAACACCTGGCACACCGGCAGTACCAACAGATGCTAGTGTCGCGGTCAAAATAACCATTAAATAATCAGAAATTGTTAAATCAACTGAAAAGACCTGTGCAATGAACACGGTAGCAACACCTTGCATAATTGCTGTGCCGTCCATGTTAATAGTTGCGCCTAAAGGTACCGTAAATGAAGCAACTGAGTTGTGAGCACCAAGTTTTTTGCTAGCAGTTTCAAGGGTAATAGGCATTGTTGCACTTGAACTTGAAGTACTAAACGCAAACAAACAGGCGTTTTTCATTTTCTTTAAAAACGTCACTGGATTTAAACCAGTTAATACTTTTAATAAGATACTATAGTTTACAAAGCCATGAATTAAGAGCGCGAAGACCACCACGCCAAAGTATAAGGCAAGGCTTGTGATGAGTTTAAAGTCTATAGTTGTGAATAACTTAGCCATTAAAAAGAATACACCGTAAGGGGCGATATTCATCAGTAGGGTAACAAGTTTTAAAATAACGGTGTTTAAGTCTTCGAACACGGTTGCAACACGTTTACCTGCTTTACCGCTTAAAGCCATCGCCACACCAAATAACAAAGCAAACACAATAACTTGCAGCATATTGCCATTTGCCATTGCATCAATTGGGTTGGTAGGAAACATTCCAATAATGACTTGTGCAAGGGTAGGTGCTTCTTTAGCACTGTAGGTCGCATCTGATGGTAGGTTAATACCTTCACCAGGATTAACTAATAGCGCTAGTGTTATAGCAACGGTGATCGCTATTGCTGTTGTTACTAGATAGAGTAAGATTGATTTTCCACCCAATCGACCTAGTTTTTTAGGGTCACTTAAGCTACATGTACCACACACCAGCGATACAAAAACCAATGGAACAACCAGCATCTTTAAACTTGCGATGAATATTTGCCCACCTACATGGAAGATACCATCCACAAAAAATGCTTTAATTGGTAAAGAGAATAATCCTAGTGGAATTAGGAAATCGTCTTCACCCGCTAAAATCGCTTGAAAGATAAAACCAACAAGCACACCCAGTACCATACCTACCATGATACGAGACGTAAGGCTTAAAGATCGTACTTTTGACATATACCTAGTCTATATTTTTATAAATTTCGCCATAGCCTACCAGCCTGAAGATTTTTATACAGGAAAATTCGACAAATATTTTAAATTAATTCGCTGTAAATCTGATAAAAAAATTATGATATTCGTTCAATTTTTAGGTTAATATTAGGTAAATATATAAATAAATTTAAAATAGCTAACTAGGGAGAGGTCAATGCCTTTATTGCGATGGCTAAGTATTATAGTTTTCAGCTCATTGTTAGTTGCCTGTGGCGGCGGTGGGTCGTTAGAGAACGATAGCGGTTCACTTGATGGAGGGGATGGTGGTACGACTGATACCCCAAGTTACTCTGTATCTGTGAAAGGTTATACAGCGGGCACAAATGAAGAGTCGAGTTCTGTAACGGTCGAATCACCATTAACTATTTCAGCAACTCTGACCAATCAGGGGGTTGCTGTATCTGGTGAAGTGATAACTTTTAGTCTTGATGGTAGTATTGGCTTGATAACACCTGCTTCTGGTACTAGCTTGACCGATTCAAATGGTGTTGCATCAATTACTGTCACTGCAGGTGATACGGCAGGAGCTGGTATCATTACTGCATCCTACATAGTTGGTGAAGAGACTTTTAGTGATACTTTTGGTTTCACATCCGATGGTTCACAAACGGGTGATAGCAGTGGCACAGTTTCATTAGGGCTTTCGATTGTTGACAGTTCTGGTTTACCTTTCTCTTCAGACAACCCGGTTAGTAAAAACAACAAAGGAACGGTTACAGCTACTTTACTTGATGAAAGCACTCCAATTGCTGGCCAATTGATTTCGTTTACTACAAACTTCACAGGTAAAATTACACCCGTACTAGGTACTGCGCTAACAGATGAAAATGGCCAAGCAAATGTCACTTTAAGTAGTGGCGATTCAAAAGGCGCTGGTCAAGTTATCGCAACATATACAGATGAAAATGATAACACCATTACGAAAAGGGTAGGTTTTATATCAAATGGTGATGATGCTTCTTCTGATGCTGCCCAATACTCAGTGTCTGTTCTAATGCTAACAGGCTGCAACCCTTCGTGGGATCAAAATCGAAATAATGTGAAGCTTGATCCAACTTCGCAAGCTTCTGGCTGTACTATTACTAATTCAATTTCATCAACCGAGTTAGGTGATTTATTTGTAGAAGTAATAAATGACCAAGGCGGTGATGGTGTTGCTAACTCATTGGTTGATGTAACAACTGATCTTGGTTCTGTATTACCTTCTTCAGGTCGAGCTCTGACTGATAACTTTGGTGTTGCACTTTTAAAATTACAGCCAGGAAATACAGGCGGTGCTGGTACTATTTCGGTGTCATCGTTAGGTGAAAGTGCAGATCTTAACTTTGCTGTTGGTATCGCTGATCTAGTGTTAGAAGTTGATAATGGACTAAACACAGATAGTGAAGGCAATACAATTCCTTTGAAAGCGGGTGGTAGTACTATTATTGAAGTTACCCTTCGCGACGAGCAAGGTAATTTATTTACCACGCCTACAGAAGTAGAATTTAACTCTACGTGTGTTTCAAATAATGACTCGACAATTGATGCATCAGTACAATCGTCAGCAGGTATTGCAAGCTCAACATACCGTGCTAACGGCTGTTCAATCAATGATGTGGTTAATATTACAGTTGAAACGGGCGGCAAAAATTTTACGGCGTCTACTGTTATACCTGTTGAAGTATCGGCTGTTCAATCAATACAATTTCTTGATGTTTCGGAGCCAGTGATTGCGCTTCCACCTGGTGAAGGTGGTTTACCAACACAATCAGTCGTTCGTTTCAGATTACTTGATGCGGATGGTATTGTTTCTGCACAGCAACGTATTGATTTTAAATTGACGGACTCAGTAGGTTTAGCAAAATTAACGCAAAGAACTGCTAATACAGACAACAATGGTGTTGTACAAACAACAGTGACTTCAGGCATCGTTCCTGGGCCACTTGTCGTTAAAGCATGTTTTGTTTCTAAAGAAGATGTTGCTGCCTTGCCTGAAGGTGATGATTTATCTTGTTGGACAGATGAAGTTGAACTATGCGAAGCTGAACCAAGCAATGAAATTTGCCCAGCAGGGACACTTCACTTAGTACCTTTAACTGAGCAAATTAACGCAGTGTCATCTCAACTTGCTTTATACTCTGGTGTTACAGATCAAAACAGTTTTGACTTAAGCCCAGAAGTCTTAAATCCAAATGCATTAAATTATAATGGCGTCACTAATAACCTGACAGTTTATTTTGGTGACCAATTTAATCAATTCAATAGTGATGGTGTTGAATCAACCGTTTTAACTGAGTCAGGTGTTATAGGTTCACAAAGTAATGAAGCAGTATGTCGTACTACTGATGCATCATGTGTTGTTACATGGCGCTCTCAGGGGGAACGACCTTTCTATGACTACAAATGGGGTAATAGAATTGGTGAAATTGATGGTAATACTGCAACTACTGAAGGAATAAACCCTAAAACTGGTGAAGTAAACTGCGACCCTTATTTTGGTATTGCAGCCCCATGTATTGGCACCTTAGTTCGCGCTAAAAATGATCCAAATGGTGTAATTCGAGGTGGACGAACAAGCATACTTGCGGTAGCGAAAGGTCAAGAGAGCTACGAGGATGAGGAGTCATCAGATGGCGTTACTCGTCGAAACGGGTTATTTGATGTTGGTGAATATTATACGTTATATGATTTACCTGAAGCATTTAATGACCACAATGAAAATAATACCTTTGACAAAGCTAACTGTAGCGATGCAACCAGAGATTCTTACGATGCTGATTCAGACCCATGCTCGGAGAAAAATTCACGAGGCGGTCATAATGAAACATGGCGAGATCTTGATAATGATGGTGTATATGACGGCCCTGATGGTAAATATAACGGATTGTTATGTAGTGAAGCTGCCTTTAATGCTGGGCAATGTACGCGTGATTTAATTGAAGTTCGTAAGCAGATTGAAGTAGTTATGTCTGGTGATGAACCTTATGTACGATTCGCCGTATTAAAATCAAATGAAGTTGTGACTGCTCCTTACGAAGTAGTTGTGCCAGCTGATTGTAGTTCGACATTTGCAGGTGGCTTTGAAGAATCAGATAATGCAAGCTGGTGTGATGTTGAATCGATTGATTTGTCGAGTGTTACACGCCCTAACCCGAATTACGATGAGGATGATCCTGATTCAGGCCCAGAAGATATTGATATAGGTTTAACGGGTATCAATATCCAAATTTTCTACAGTGATGAATTTGGTAATCCATTACCTGCAGGTACAGAGGTAACAATTACTGCAGACAATGGTGATTTTTCTATACTGCAACATCAAGATATTATCGGAAGCACAAATAGAGACTCAACAATGTCTTCAAGTGTACGTATAGCTCGAGAGGTTGACGGTAACCAAGACGCAGATGGTGTGCTGACCATTACATTTAATTTCGAGAATCAATTTGGTACTACAAAAACAGTAAGTAAATCAATTGCTATACTTGATGATAAATAAATTTAAGCACAATTAAATTTAAAAAATGCCAACCAGAAGGTTGGCATTTTTGTTGCTGTTCTATATATTCCCCTTGAAATTACCGCAAAACACCACATTGACTAAATTAGCAACAAAAATTGTTTAATTATTCAGTCAATGAAGAAAAGTTTCGATTAAAAGCTTGTAACAATTGGTGTTTGTAGATATACCTATAAATATTCGTGCTCCAATGTTAAAAAATCATACTTATTTGTTTAATGTGATGGATATACATTTATAAGGGCAAAAAACTTTAAAACTTTCGGTCAGAAATAGGCAACTATGGGCAAATCACTAGTAATTGTAGAGTCTCCGGCAAAGGCAAAAACAATTAACAAATACTTAGGAAAGGATTTTATCGTCAAGTCCAGTGTTGGGCATGTGCGTGATCTTCCAACTTCAGGTTCAGGCAAAACGAAAACAGCGGCGACCAAAACGCCTGCTGAAGTTCGCAAAATGTCACCAGAAGAAAAAGCTGCCTATAAAAAGCAACGAGATTATAAGAATCTTGTTGCCCGCATGGGGATAGACCCTGAAAAAGGTTGGGAACCACATTACGAAATACTGCCAGGCAAAGAAAAAGTTGTTCAAGAATTAAAAAAGCTTGCTGAAAACGCCGATAAAATCTATCTCGCAACCGATTTGGATAGAGAAGGGGAAGCAATTGCATGGCACCTCGAACAGATTATTGGTGGCGAGCCTGAAAAGTATAAGCGAGTTGTTTTTAACGAAATTACTAAAAATGCAATTCAACAAGCATTCGAAACACCGGGTGAACTAAACACTGATATGGTTTACGCACAACAAGCGCGTCGTTTTCTTGACCGTGTAGTGGGCTTTATGGTGTCACCATTACTTTGGGCTAAAGTTGCTCGTGGTTTATCAGCCGGTCGTGTGCAATCTGTTGCGGTGCGTTTACTCGTTGAGCGTGAGCGTGAAATCAAAGCATTTATCCCTGAAGAGTTTTGGGATGTACACGCTGATGTTAAAAATAGTGAAGCTGCATTACGTTTAGAAGTTACGAAACACGCTGACAAAGCATTTAAGCCTGTTAATGAGGCGCAGGCAATGGCTGCGGTTACTGACCTAGAGAAAGCTCAGTACAAGGTTGTTAGCGTTGAAGAAAAGCCAAGCAAGAGTAAGCCTAGTGCACCATTCATTACCTCAACCATGCAACAGGCTGCTAGTACACGTTTAGGCTATGGTGTTAAAAAGACTATGATGCTGGCTCAACGCTTATATGAAGCGGGTCACATTACTTATATGCGTACCGACTCAACCAACTTATCAAAAGATGCGGTTGAAATGTGTCGTGATTACGTAACCGAGCAATTTGGTGAAAAGTATTTACCAAAAGCACCGATCAGTTACAGCTCGAAAGGCAATGCACAAGAGGCGCACGAGGCGATACGTCCATCAAGTGTCTCGGTATTATCAGGCCATTTAGATGGTGTTGAAGCCGATGCGAAAAAGCTCTACGAATTAATTTGGCGTCAGTTTGTTGCTTGTCAAATGGTACCTGCTGAATATGACCTAACAACTTTAACCGTAGGTGCGGGTGATTATCAGCTAAAAGCAAAAGGCCGTGTACTTCGCTTTGATGGTTGGACAAAAGTTCAGCCAGCTGTTCGTAAAAAGAATGAAGAAGATCAATCATTACCAGCTGTAAAAGAGGGTGATGTACTAACGCTTGTTGAGTTAGATCCTAAGCAACACTTTACCAAGCCACCTGCGCGCTTTAGTGAAGCAAGCTTAGTTAAAGAGCTTGAAAAGCGTGGTATTGGTCGCCCTTCAACTTATGCATCAATTATCTCAACGATTCAGGACCGTGGTTATGTGCGCGTTGAAAACCGCCGTTTCTTCGCTGAAAAAATGGGTGAGATAGTTACTGACCGCTTAGTGGAAAATTTTGAAGATCTGATGAACTTTGATTTTACCGCTAAAATGGAAGGTCGTCTGGATGATATCGCAGAAGGTGAGCGCCTTTGGACACAAGTACTAGACAAATTTTACGCAGACTTTTCAACTCAGCTTGAAATTGCTTCAGGTGATGAAGAGCAAGGTGGTATGCGCCAAAATCAAATGGTTGAAACAGACATCGATTGTCCAACCTGTGGCCGTAAAATGGGGATTCGTACTGCGTCAACTGGTGTATTCTTAGGCTGTACAGGTTACAACCTGCCACCTAAAGAGCGTTGTACAACAACCATGAATTTGGTGCCTGGTGATGAAGCGATTGCCGCAGATGTTGAAGATGTTGAAACAGAATCACTAATGCAAATGAAGCGTTGCCCAATCTGTGAAACGGCAATGGATTCATACTTGATAGACGAAACACGTAAACTGCATGTCTGTGGTAATAACCCAGCCTGTAAGGGTTATATCGTTGAACAAGGTACCTTTAAAATTAAAGGCTACGATGGCCCAATTATCGAATGTGATAAATGTGGCTCAGATATGCAGTTAAAATCAGGCCGTTTTGGCAAGTATTTTGGCTGTAGTAATGAAGAGTGTAAGAATACGCGTAAATTACTCAAAAATGGTGAAGCTGCGCCACCGAAAGAAGATCCGGTTCATTTACCAGAACTAGAATGTGAAAAATCAGAAGCTTACTTTGTACTTCGTGATGGTGCTTCAGGTATTTTCTTGGCGGCGAATACTTTTCCTAAGTCTCGTGAAACTCGTGCACCTAAAGTTGAAGAGTTAAAACGTTTTAGAGATCGTATTTCTGAGAAGTTTTACTATTTAGCTGATGCGCCTACGCAAGACCCAGATGGTAACCCATCAATTGTTCGTTACAGCCGCAAAAATAAAGAACAATATGTGATGAGTGAAGTTGATGGCAAAGCGACAGGTTGGACTGCTCACTACCAAAATGGCAAGTGGGTTGAAGAAAGTAAAAAGAAAGCGCCTGCAAAAAAGAAAACATCGACAAAAGCTAAGGAATAATTCCTTAGCTTTTCAAGACAATAAAAAACCGGAGCGCACGTCTTTGTGTCATTCCGGTTTTTTTATATCTGGTTTAACGACAAATTAAATTTGTACGTCTTTTACTTTCTTAAAGCCTTCAGCTTCAAGCTCATCGTTCACACATTTTAGTACGTATGGCTTTAATTCTTCGTTGCTGATGTCATCATCTTTAGCCCAGTTTAAACACATCTCAGTGTATTCTTTGATCATTTCAGCTGATGCTTCAGGTGCTTCGTTAGCGATTGCGTTAGACGCTGACACGCTTAATACAGGTGCCAAAATTAGTGCTAGCAATGCTTTGTTCATTTAATTATTCCTAATCAACATAATTAATAATTACTGGCTTAAAGTGCTCAGTAAAGGTGCGCAAAGGGCATACCGCTTTGCTTAAGTGAATTTATAAACGAAATCTGTAAAAAAGATAACGAAATATTTTTATCGTAAAGATAAACAAAAAATAGTCACAGTAGTGCGCTGCAAATATAGAAATTACTAATAAAAACCGCGTATTATCAAACTAATATTTATGGGAGTGATTTTAGAAATGTCTGAACAGATTAATCAAACTAAAAACAAAAAAGTGCCTTCTACATTAGAGAGAGTCGTCGAAAAATTTATTTTTCGTTCTCGATGGCTGTTAGCGCCATTTTTTATAGGTTTATTAGTCGCTGTAGTCTTATTGTTGTTAAAGTTTTTTAAATATCTTTACAGCATGGCCTTAAATACGTTTTCGGCAACTAATCAAGAGTTATTGGTGGGAATATTAACTTTGGTTGATACTGCGCTTTTAGCTGGGCTTTTGCTTATCATTATTTTTAGTGGTTACGAAAACTTTGTTTCAAAGTTGAATATAGACAATCACGAAGACAGACCTGTATGGATGGGAAAGGTTGGTTTTTCAGGGCTTAAGATGAAATTAATAAGCGCCATTGTCGCTATCTCTGCTGTAGAGCTTTTAAAGGTGTTTATCAGCTCAAACAACCATTCAACGGATGAGTTACTTTGGAAGGTGTTAATTCATGTTACGTTTGTGGTTTCGGGAGTGTTATTTGCACTAACTGACTACATTAATAGTAAAACCATGAATCACTAATCGTGTTATTAGTAATAAAAAAGCCCTGCATTGCAGGGCTTGGTGTTTAACAACTGATAATTAATTCAGGGTTGCATAAAAGCAACCGAACCCGGGCAGAGTGACTGTATTATTGTTTAACTCAGCTGTGTGATGCGATAGCTCCGTATGCAGTGAAGACACTGTATCAGAGATTGTTAACTCGCTACTTTGTGCGCCTAGGTTGAATGCACACAGCATTTTGACGCCTTCAAAGGTTCTATAAAAAGCAAGTACAGGCTCTGGAGTGTTTAAAAACTCAATGTCGCCTTCTAACAGAACATTTTTATCTTTACGCCATGCCATAAATTCACGGTAGGCATTCAAAATCGAATTTTTGTCTTGATCTTGTGCATTAACAGCAACGGCTTTGTGAGCATTGCCTATAGGTAGCCATGGCTTAGCTGTTGAGAAGCCAGCCTGTTCAGTATCGCTTGCGTCCCATGGCATTGGAGTACGGCATCCATCACGGCCTTTAAAGTTTGGCCAGAAAGTAATGCCGTATGGGTCTTGTAAGTCTTCGAAGGCGACTTCAGCTTCACCTAAACCAAGCTCTTCACCTTGATACATACATACGCTGCCGCGTAGTGAAGCAAGCAGGGCGGTCAGCATTTTACATTGCTGCGGATTGATCGTGTTATCTTTACTCCAGCGACTAGCAACACGTTCAACATCGTGGTTACTAAATGCCCAACATGGCCAGCCTTCAGTCATACGCTCTTCTAATGTACTCACGGTATTACGAATATATTCTGCACTGTAATCATTAGTAAGTAATTCAAAGCTATAACCCATGTGGAGTTTATCACCACCTGAGGTGTACTCAGCCATAGTAGCTAATGAGTCTTCTGATGAGATTTCACCTAAAGCAACCGTGCCAGGGTATTTATTTAATAGGGCACGAATGTCCTGCATAAAGCTTAAGTTTTCTGATTGCGTATTATTGTAGTAGTGATACTGGAACGCATACGGGTTATCTTCGCTAAAGCCACGACCCTGACGCTTTTCAGGCGGCTTAGCAGGATTGTCACGTAATTGTGCATCGTGATAACAGAAATTGATCGCATCTAAGCGGAAACCATCAACACCTTTTTTAAGCCAAAACTCCACATTATCTAATACGGCTTTGCGAACTTCAGGATTATGGAAGTTTAAATCAGGCTGTTCTGCAAAGAAGTTATGCAAGTAATATTGACCACGACGCGGTTCCCATTGCCATGCTGGACCACCAAATATAGATAACCAGTTATTTGGTTGTGTGCCATCCGGCTTCGCATCTGCCCAAACGTACCAGTCAGCTTTATCGTTGGTTTTATCTTCACGACTATCGAGGAACCACTGATGTTGATCTGAGGTATGGCTCAATACCTGATCAATAATAATTTTAATATCACGTTGGTGAGCTTGTGCAATTAAATCATCAAAATCAGCAAGGTTACCAAAAATAGGGTCGATATCACGATAATCACTTATGTCATAACCAAAATCTTTCATTGGTGATTTAAAGAAAGGTGAAATCCAAATAGCATCAACACCCAAGCTCTTAATATAATCGATGCGATCAATGATACCTTTGATATCACCAATGCCATCGCCATTGGTGTCTTGGAAACTGCGCGGATAAACTTGATAGATAACCGCACCTTTATACCACTGCTTTTGAGCCATGTTTTTCTCCATCGTGACACTCAGTGTTTGTAAACTGTTGGGCAACTAACTAGATGTTGCCGGAATGTCAAAAGCATACGTGAAGGCTGGGATAGTGTAAAAACTCTGCATACGTATGCACGCTAAATTCATATTTTAATTACTGAAAAAATATCCGTCGTTGCACCAGTTCAATTGGCTATTTCATCTATGAAAAAATTTACCAATTGGCTTTGCTTGTTATTTGTAAAAACAAAAAACCCCAGCTTGGTGCATAAAACAGTTGCTTCTGGCCAAAGTAGTGCAAATAAAATTTGGTAAGACCAATTTCCAGTTTGTCGAACTTTTTCTGTTTATTAACATTACTTCTTTTGCTAACACCCTGTTGAGGAGGCTTTTGTGTTTCTACTGGAGAGTTAGGGTTCAAAATTATGGCGAAAATGTTTCATTCTTATTAAATTGTGCTGGTATCATACTAAAGTTAACAATTACAATGGGTTAAGTCTTAATTGTGTAAATGTATTGTTAATTTTTGAGTGGTTAAACTACGCTGAATACGTATGCATAAATTTGTTAAGGAAATAATCTCGGCGTTAATATTCATTCCGACAACAAAATCAGTCAACGACTTCAGCTATTAGATAATAAATATCTGCATCGCGTTGGCATTACAATTTGGGTAATGGGAAAAGCATCATGTCTATGTTCAAACCAAGTATATTAACTCTGGCTTTAACAGCCGCAGGTTTAAATAGCTTTGTAGCGTATGCTGCAGAAGAAGACCAAAAAGCAAAAAACGATAACGTTGAAGTTATCGAAGTAAAAGGTTTTCGTGGCAGTGTTGTAGAATCTATTAATACTAAACGCTTCACTCCTGAAGTTGTTGAGTCAATCTCAGCAGAAGATATCGGTAAACTACCAGATTCATCAATTGCAGAATCAATTGCACGCCTTCCTGGTTTAACTGCTCAACGTCTAGATGGTCGAGCTAGCCGCGTAAGTGTTCGTGGTTTCAGTGAAAACGAAAGTGCTACTACTTTTAATGGCCGTGAGCAAGTATCAATCGGTGACAACCGTGGCGTAGAATTTGACCTTTACCCATCAGAAATTATGAGTGGCGTAACGGTATATAAAACACCAAGCGCTAGTCTTGATGCAGAAGGTATTGCTGGCGTAATCGACATGCAAACTGTTAAACCTTTAAGCAAAGGTGAGCAAGTTATCATGTTCAATGGCCAATATGAGCAAACTGGTTTTGATAAATTAAACCCAGACGGTGACGATAAAGGTTTCCGCGGTACTGTTTCATACATTGATCAGTTTGCAGATGACACAATTGGTGTTGCATTTGCTTACAATACAATGAGCTCACCTAACCAAGAAAAACGTTGGAATTCATGGGGCTACCCTGAGTTTACCGGTGGAGATGGTAACACGTATTCAATTTTAGGTGGTGCTAAACCATTCGTACGTTCATCGACTCTTGAGCGTGACACAGCGATGCTTGTTATTGAAGCTGCGCCGACAGATCGTCTTAACATGACATTCGATGCTTTATACGTTGATTTTTCGGATGAAAAAATCTTACGTGGTATTGAAGTGCCATTTGCTTGGGGCCAAGGTTCAATCGACCCAAGCTCAGCTGTAATTGATGCTGACTCTGGTTTTATCACAAGTGCAGTAACTGAAGGTCAACGTGTTGTTGTTCGTAACGACTACGAAGAGCGTAACGCTGAGCTAACTCAGTTTGGTTTTAATGCAAAATACGACATCAGTGATGACTGGTCAGTAGAATTTGACGTAAGCCGTTCTGAAGTTGAACGTCAAATCTGGAGTATCGAAAGCTACTCAGGTACAGGTCGTGGTGACGCAAATGGTGTTGCTGATACGATTGGTTACGAGTTTGACGGTGGTAACACTGGCGCGCAATTCAGCCACAACCTTGATTACAGCGATTACGACTTAATCCAACTTGGTGGCCCATTATCTTGGGGTGCAAGTGCTGCACTTAACGATAAGTATGGTTTAACAGGTACTGAATACCAAAATACAGCGCAAGATGGCTTTATCAACGCGCCAGAAATCAATGATGAATTAAGCACATTAAAACTTGCTGCAAGCAAAGTACTTGATAACGCTTACATCAGCCGTGTGTCATTTGGTATGTCTTACCGTGACCGTGAAAAGAGCAAAGTGTCTGAAGGTTACTTCATGACATTAAAAGATTTCTCTTTATCAAACCCAGGTATGTTATCAATCCCTGAGCAATACCGTTTAGGTACAGCGAGCCTTGACTTCATTGGTATGGGCAACATGGTTGCATACGATACCAACGGTTTAGTAAACGACGGTTATTATAACCTTCTTCAAGAAAGCTTAACTGATTCAAAACACAAGACACAATCTTGGACTGTACAAGAAGAAGTAACAGCGTTTTTTGCTCAAGCTGACATTAATGCTGAAATTGGTTCAATCCCTGTAACAGGTAACGTTGGTGTGCGTTATGTGAAAACTGAACAGTCTTCACAAGGCTTTGCCGCTAACACTGTGAATGGTTTAGTTGTTGTCTCACCAACTGATGTAAGCCACGATTACAGCCACTTCTTACCAAGCATCAATTTATCGTTTGCAATTGATGAAGAGCAAACTGTACGTTTTGGTGCGGCGAAAACGATTTCTCGTGCTCGCTTAGATGAAATGAACTCATCAGTTAATGCTTCTTACAATCAACAACCTGATGAAAATGGTAACTACTGGAGTGTGTCAGGTGGTAACCCTGAACTTGAACCAAAAGAAGCAACAGGTTTTGATGTAAGCTACGAAAACTACTTCCATGAAGAAGGTTACTTTGCAGCTGCTGTATTCTATAAAGATATCACTCAGTGGATTTTCGATGGTACTTATGAAATCGACATGAGTGGTGTAGCTGACCCGTCTACCGGTGAAATCCCTGCAACTTCAACCGGTACTGGTTCTGGTAAAGTAAATGGTGGTTCTGGTGACCTATGGGGTTATGAGCTTTCATTAACACTACCGTTCACTATGTTCAGTGAATCACTAGACGGTTTTGGTTTAATCGCAAGCCATACAGGTGTTGAGCAAGACTTAACTGACCAAAATGGTAACGAATATGAGCTACCTGGTTTATCTGACCAAATCGATAGCTTAACAGTTTACTTTGAGCGTAACGGTTTCCAAGCACGTACTAGCATGCGTAAACGTAGTGACTTTAAAGGTGACGTATACGGTTTAGGTTTTGCTACTACACAAGTTGATATTAAAGGCGAAACAATTTGGGATGCACAAATTGGTTATGACTTTAGTGAAGGCGGTGTAGAGAGTCTTGACGGTTTATCTGTAACTTTCCAAGTTCAGAACATCACAGAAGAGCCGTTCACATCACTACAAGGTGATAACTCACTTCAAGTACGTGATTATCAAGACTACGGTCGTACATTCCTGTTAGGCTTCAGCTACAAGCTGTAATGAGCTAAATAGAGATATAAAATTGCCCTTGTGATTTGTTTTACAAGGGCTTTTTTATATCAGTGAGCTACACTCAATGAATTGAAATTGGCGTTAGGTGTACTATGGAATCAAAAAAAATAACCAAAGTAGTGATTGCTGGCGGTGGTACCGCAGGGTGGATAACTGCAGCATTACTCAATAAAGTGCTGGGTAAAGTGCTTGATATAACCCTGATAGAGTCAGCAGAAATTGGCACTGTCGGTGTAGGCGAAGCCAGTATTCCACCTATTTTGCATCTAAATGGTGCGCTAGGTATAACCGAAAAAGAATTTATTAAGGCCACTGGCGCAACGATTAAACTGGGTATTGAGTTTGAAAATTGGCGCAGTCAAGGTCACAGCTATATGCACGCCTTTGGTGAGATAGGTAAAGACTTCCCGTTTTGTGAGTTTTACCACTTTTGGTTAAAAGCAAATCAAGCTAATAATGCACCTGACTTTTGGGATTTTTCACTTAACTACCAAGCTGCCAAAGCACATAAATTTGCCCACCTTAAACAAATTCCAAATACTCAGTTAGCGGGCTTACATTATGCCTATCATTTTGATGCCACTCGATACGGCGAATTCTTAAAAGAATTAGCACAATCACGGGGCGTAAAACGGATTGAAGGCAAAATTGAATCGGTTAATCAATGTCACCTAAGCGGGCATATTACCTCTTTATTGCTTACAAATGGCGAGCAAATTGATGGCGACTTATTTATTGATTGCACCGGTTTACGTGCTTTATTGATAGAACAAACTCTTAATACTGGCTTTGAAGATTGGTCACATTGGTTACCATGTGATAGTGCGATTGCGGTGCAAAGTGAATCAGCTAACGATGCAATTCCATATACACGTTCAATTGCAAGAGACTCAGGCTGGCAGTGGCAAATACCATTACAGCATCGTGTAGGCAACGGCATTGTATATTCTTCTCGTTTCTTATCAGACGAAGCGGCAAAACAACAGCTCTTGGATAACTTACCTGCTAAAGCACTGACAGAGCCCCGCGTTATTAAATTTAAAACAGGCCGCCGTTTAAAGCAGTGGCATAAAAATGTGGTATCGGTTGGCTTATCGAGCGGATTTTTAGAGCCATTAGAATCGACCAGTATTCATTTAATTCAAAGTGCAGCCATTCGTTTAATTAAGCTTTTTCCGCATCAAGGTATTAAACAAAGCCTTGTGGATGAATTTAATCAACAAAGTAAAACAGAATTTGAGCGAATTCGTGACTTTATTATTCTTCATTACAAGATTACTGAGCGTGATGACAGTGCGTTTTGGCGTTTTTGTAAAGGCATGGATATTCCAAGTAGTCTTAAAAAGAAAATTGAGCTATTTAAAACCAGTGGCAAGCTCGTAAGAGAAGACGATGAGCTATTTGCCGAAGTTGCATGGCAACAAGTGATGATAGGGCAAGGGCTTATAGCAGAGGATCACCATCCATTAACTGATGCGTTATCAGATGAGCAGTTAAATGAGCTATTTAGTAATTTAAAAACCCTGATTAATAGCACTGTAGAGCAACTGCCAAGCCACAGTCAATTCTTAGAAAAAGTACAAAATTAACTATGAAAACAACACGAATATTTTTAGCGTTAACGACCGCATTTACGCTTTTCAACTCGACAGCCAGCTTTGCAATTACTGCGTCACCAGAAAACTGGTGGGTAGGAATGCAAAATGACTCGTTACAAGTCATGCTTTACGAGAACAATATTGCTAACAAAACCTGGCAAATGATGCCTTATGAAGGTGTTGAGTTTAAAGGGGTGACAACAACGAATAACCCTAACTACGCGTTTTTAGATTTAACCATTAGTGATAATGCAAAGGCGGGAACGCTGACTTTTAAAGCTGAAGATGGCGCAACCTTTACTTACTCGTTAAATGCCCGTGATAAACAAAGTGCCAATCGTCATGGCTTTACAAATAAAGACACGCTTTATTTAATCAATCCTGATCGCTTTGTAAATGGTGATCCAAGCAATGACACCGTTGCTGGTATGAAGGAGGCTGCAAACCCAAGCTTTAAAGGTGGCCGACATGGCGGTGATATTCAAGGTGTTATTAATAGCCTAGATTATCTTGAGGACTTAGGTGTGACTCAACTTTGGTTAACACCGGTGCTTGAAAATGACATGCCAAGTTACTCTTATCATGGTTATGCCATTACTGACTTTTACAAAGTTGATCCGCGTATGGGTAGTAATGCACTTTACAAAACCTTATCAGCAGAGGCGAAAGAGCATGGCATCGGCTTAGTGATGGACATGGTACTTAACCACTTTGGTTCATCGCATCAGTGGATGGCTGATATGCCAACAGCAGATTGGGTTAACTTTGATGGCAAGTTTGAAAACGGCAAAAATGCCACAAGTCATGCCAGACAAACAATTCAAGACCCACATGCGAGCCAATACGATAAACGTCAATTTAATGATGGTTGGTTTGTTGAGTCTATGCCTGATTTAAATCAGCGCCAGCCGTTACTGTCTACTTATTTGATTCAAAATGCCATTTGGTGGATTGAATACGCCAACTTAAGCGGCATTCGTGTTGATACCTATTCATACTCAGATAAAGCATTTTTAGCCGATTGGACTAAAGCCATTATGACCGAGTATCCAAACTTTAATATTGTAGGTGAAGAGTGGACAACCAACCCGGCAATTGCTTCTTATTGGCAGCGCGGCAAAGTAAATCAAGATGGCTATACCTCTGACTTACCGAGTGTGATGGACTTTTCATTACAAGAAGCGCTGATCCAAGCACTCAACGAAGAAGAAAGCTGGAATACAGGTTGGGTAAAAGTGTATCAATCGCTAGCGAATGACTTTTTATATGCTGATACAGATAACATTTTAGTGTTTGCTGATAATCATGACATGAGCCGTGTTTACACTGAGCTTGGTCAAGACCTAGCAAAAACAAAATTAGCCATGACGCTACTGTTAACGACTCGCGGTATTCCACAAATTTATTACGGCACAGAACTGTTGCTTGATAACACGCCAAGTAATGACCACGGTGATATTCGCATTGACTTCCCGGGTGGGTTTCATGGTCAAAAAGCGAATGCCTTCACAGGCGAAGGCCTTTCAACTGATCAGCAAGAGATGTTAACTAGCATTAAAAAGCTGCTTCAACTGCGCCAAGAAAAACCAGCGCTAAGCGAAGGCCGTTTAATGCATTTTTCACCGAAGCAAGGCGTGTATAGCTATGTGAGAGAACACAATGAGCAAACTGTATTAGTTATTCTTAACAAAAACCAACAAGCCATTGATTGGGACTTAAGCTACATGCAAGAAGTGCTGAAAGGCAACAATAAAGGACGTGATTTAATCAGCGAAAAACCTGTTGATCTTGCAGCGCCAATCCGCTTAAAAGCTATGCAAGCACGCTTAATCGAGCTTGAATAATTGCAACTAATAGGCTGAATACGTATGCATTTACTGTCCGTATGCAGCCCTTAACATTAGTATGAACTGATATTTACAGAAAAATGAAGTAATGATGACAACATACAAAATAACTGCGCTAGTAGTGGCTTCGGTTTTAGGTTTAACTGCCTGTGGTAACGATGCGCCAGTACAGCAGAACACGCAAAAGCAACAATCAGAATCTAGCCAAGCAGCTATCTCTAAGCCTGTGGTTTATCAAGTATTCACTCGATTATTTGGTAATACAAACACCACGAATAAACCGTGGGGCACATTAGAAGAAAATGGGGTTGGCAAATTCGCTGATTTTAATGATGCAGCATTACAAGGTATTAAAGAGCTAGGCACGACACATGTTTGGTATACCGGTGTGCCGCGTCATGCATTAGTAACTGATTATACTGAATACGGTTTGTCTCAAGATGACCCTGATGTTGTAAAAGGGCGTGCAGGCTCGCCTTATGCGGTGAAAGATTATTACGATGTTAATCCTGATTTAGCAATTAACCCTGAGCGCCGCTTAGAAGAGTTTGTTGAGCTTATCAATCGTACTCATGAGCACGGTATGAAAGTTATTATTGATATTGTGCCAAATCATGTAGCGCGTAACTACGAGTCGGTTGCCAAGCCTGAAGGTGTTAAAGATTTCGGCGCTGATGATGACACGACGAAAACCTATGCTCGCGATAATAATTTTTATTATGTAACAGGGCAGTCATTTCAAGTGCCAACAAGCGATAGCTACCAAGTATTAGGTGGTAACCCGCATCCACTTGCAGATAATCAGTTTGATGAAACACCAGCAAAATGGACGGGCAATGGGGCACGCGCTGCTAAACCCGACATCAATGATTGGTACGAAACAGTTAAAATCAATTACGGTGTGAAACCAGACGGCAGCTACGATTTCCCAACACTACCAGCTGATTACGCTGAAAAAGATTACCGTGCGCACTATGCTTTTTGGCAGGATAAAGACCTACCAAATAGCTGGTATAAATTCCGAGATATCGCACTATATTGGTTAGATAAAGGTGTTGATGGTTTCCGTTATGACATGGCAGAAATGGTGCCTGTTGAGTTTTGGAGCTTTTTAAACTCATCAATCAAAATGCAAAAAAGTGATGCCTTTATTCTGGCAGAGGTTTATAACCCAACACTTTATCGCCCTTATATTCAGCAGGGTAAGATGGATTATCTGTACGACAAAGTCGGTTTTTACGACACAGTTAAAGCTGTGATGCAAGGCAAGCAATCAGCAGAAACTATTTTTGAAATCCAAAGCCAAGTGGCTGATATTGAAGAGCACATGCTCCACTTTTTAGAAAACCATGATGAGCAACGCATTGCTAGCCCGGATTTCGCTGGTAGCAGTGAAAAAGGTAAGCCAGCTATGGTGGTTTCTACATTAATGTCGCGTTCGCCAACCTTACTTTATTTTGGTCAAGCTGTTGGTGAAGATGGCTCTGAAGACGGTGGTTTTGGTGACCCAACGCGTACCAGCATTTTCGATTATATGGGTGTACCTGCGCATCAAGCATGGATGAATAATGGTAAATTCGATGGCGGTGCGCTTTCAAAGCAGCAAGCTGATCTTCGCGCTTACTACACGAAGTTAATGTCATTAAACACACTTCCTGCAATTGTTGGCGGTGACATGCAAGCGGTTGAATTGACTGGCTCAGAGCAAGTAATTGCCTTTACGCGTAAGCTAGGTCAACAGCTGGTGCTTGTAGTAAGTAACTTTTCAGAAAATCCACAGAATGTTGAGCTTACTCTTAACCAAGCGTTATTACCTAAACTTAACCACAGTGGTTTAACGTTAACTGACAATCTAGAAAATCATGCCGACATTGTGATTTCTGAGGCAGCAACGAAGGCGCCAATTCAATTACAACTGAACGGCTTAAGCAGTGCAGTATTTACCTTAAAGGCTGACTATGAATAATAACAAACCAACGCTAAGCTTTTGGCAAATATGGAATATGTGTTTTGGATTCCTTGGCATCCAATTTGGCTTTGCATTACAAAACGGTAATGTGAGTCGTATATTTCAAACTTTAGGTGCCAATGTTGATGACATTCCAATCCTTTGGGTTGCAGCGCCGCTTACAGGTCTTATCGTACAACCTATCATTGGTTACTGGAGCGATAAAACATGGAATAAGTTAGGTCGCCGTCGTCCGTTCTTTTTCTATGGGGCAATTTTAACGACGTTATCGTTATTCATTATGCCTAACTCACCAAGCCTGTGGATTGCGGCGGGTATGTTATGGATCATGGATGCGTCAATTAACGTGACTATGGAACCTTTCCGTGCACTTGTCAGTGATAATCTGCCGAAAAAACAACGTGCAACTGGTTATGCAATGCAAAGCTTCTTCATTGGTATCGGTGCGGTTGTCGCGTCTGCTTTACCATGGATGATGACTAACTGGTTCGATATTGCTAATACAGCACCTGCTGGGCAAATCCCGGATTCTGTAAAATTCTCGTTTTATTTTGGTGCCGTTGTTTTAATTATTGCTGTGTTTTGGACCGTCTTTACAACTAAAGAATATTCACCAGAAGAGCTTGAAAGCTTTCATGAACAAGAGCAAAGCGATGACTCGGCTGATGTTCAAAGTAATGTCAACTTTAACAAAGGCGCTGCAATCTTTACGGTGCTTGGCCTTGTTGTACTTGGTATCGTTACCGGTCTTTCTCTTGAGAAAGAGCTGTATTTGCTTGCAGGTGGTTTGATTAGCTTTGGTGTTATTCAATTTATTGCCGCTGCTTTAAAGGCTAAAAACGCAACCAGTGGTGGCTTTTATCAGGTTGTGAATGATGTATTCACTATGCCTGAAACGATGAAACAATTGGCTTGGGTACAATTTTTTAGCTGGTTCTCATTGTTTGCAATGTGGATTTATACCACCTCGGCAGTAACTAGCTTCCACTACGGCAGCAGTGACACAAGTTCTCTTGCTTACAACAACGGTGCTGACTGGGTTGGTGTATTATTTGCCGCTTATAACGGTTTTGCAGCTATTGCAGCACTGTGTATTCCAATAATCGTTAAAAAAGTAGGGCTAAAAATGGCTCACGCTATCAACCTAGTGTTAGGTGCATTGGGCTTGGTGAGCTTTATTATTATCAAAGATCCAAGTTTACTGATCTGGCCAATGATTGGAGTAGGGTTTGCTTGGGCGTCAATTCTATCTTTACCATACGCAATGTTAAGTACCTCAGTACCAAGTAAAAAAATGGGTGTGTACATGGGTATTTTTAACTTCTTTATTGTTATTCCGCAGCTTTTAGCGGCAAGCGTATTAGGCCTAATTTTACGTCACTTTTTTGATAATCAACCGATTTATGCGTTAGTGCTAGGTGCAGTGTCATTTGTACTAGCAGCGGTCGCTGTACTGCGCGTTAAGCAACAATAATAAGGACACACCATGAAAAAATTTAATCTTATTACCGCAAGTTTTTTAGCGTTAGGTTTAACAGCTTGTAGTTCAGAGCAATCAGTTAATACAGCAGTTGAGCAGGTGTCTGCGCCAGGTGCTCCGGGTGTTGAGCCTTTTTGGGCTTACTCAGGTAAAACGGGTATTGGTACCTCTTACGAGCAATACCAAGACGGCCACTATAGCGATGCAGCTGCTACTGGCAAAGTATCAAAAGTTTGGTTTTCAATCGCTAAAGGCATGATCACCGAAACTATGTTTGGTTTAATTCACCAAGCACAAATCAAAGATATGCAGTTTGTTGTAGTTGGTAAAGACTTTACCGTAACAGAAAACGATGATCTGGATGTTAGCATTGATTATTTATATAAAGACGACGCGGGTCGTCCATTATCGCTTGCGTACAAAGTGGTAAGTAAAGATAAACAAGGCCGGTTCACCCTAGAAAAACACATTTTTACAGATCCTAACGGGCAAACATTGTTTGTTCGTAGCGTGTTTAATACTGACCTTGAAGGTGTGAAAGCCTACGTTAATGTAAATCCTTACATTGATAACAACGGTTTAGACGATTTCGCAAAAGTGACCGACAAAGGTCTAGTTGCTTGGCAAGATGATAACTTTTTATCTTTACAAGCCGCTCAACCATTTAAAAAGGCAAGTGTTGGCTTTACAGGTGTGAGTGATGGCTTAAAAGAGTTAAAAGCATCGCAATCACTCTCAACGACTTACCAAAATACCGGTGATAAGTCGGGTAATGTAAGCTTACTTGCAGAGCTTGGCGAAGTATCTAAAAACACCACCTTTGATTTAGCTTTAAGCTTTGGTAATTCTGAAGCTGCAAGCTTAAAAGAAGGTCAAACAAGTTTAAACCAAGGTTACCAAAAAGTGCTTGCTGCTTATAACGGCGAAGGTGCGGCAATTGGTTGGCAAGATTACTTAGCAAGCCTTGAACCTTTGAGCACATTAACTAACAGCACTGCTGATAATGGTAAATTGCTATATACCAGCGCCATGGTATTAAAAGCGCAAGAAGATAAAACTCATGCAGGTGCTTTAATTGCGTCACTTTCTAACCCTTGGGGTGAAACGGTTTCGGCTAAAACTGGTTCTACTGGTTATAAAGCCGTTTGGGTGCGTGATTTCTATCAAGTTGCTATGGCATTTATGGCTATGGGTGATACACGTACAGCTAAAACGGCGTTTGAATATCTAGAAAAAGTACAAGTGACGGACAGCACGCCAGGCAATGGTGGTGACACGGGCTGGTTCTTACAAAAAACGCACGTTGATGGTGAGCTTGAATGGGTAGCTGTTCAGCTTGATCAAACAGCAATGCCGATTATGTTAGCGTGGAAACTACACCAAGCTGGCGTACTTAGCGATCAAGAGCTGACAGATTGGTATGGCAAAATGTTAAAACCAGCGGCTGATTTCTTAGTTGATGGTGGCGTTGCGAAAATTCTTTGGAACGACACACAAATTACACCACCAGCAACGCAACAAGAGCGCTGGGAAGAGCAAAATGGTTTTTCTCCTTCAACAACAGCTGCGGTAGTTGCAGGCCTAGTAACGGCTGCTGATATTGCTAAAAAAGCAGGTGACACTAAAAATGCAGAGCGTTATCTAGCAACGGCTAAAACCTACAACAGTGAAATTGAAAGCACGATGTTTACGACTCAAGGTAACCTTAAGTCTGAAAACAGTGATGGTGAATATTTCATCCGAATCGGTCAAGACAAAGATCCAAACTCATCAACCACACTTAATGCTAATAACGGTCGTAAAGGCTTTGATAAAAAGCAAATCCTTGATGGCGGTTTCTTAGAGCTTGTTCGCTATGGTGTGCGTGATGCACTTGCTCCAAGCATTGTAAAAACTTTACCAGAGTATGATGACGAAACCTTAGTTGATAACCTGCAAGTGCGCTACACCTTTAACTTTGCTGATGGTTCGGGTTCATTCCCAGGCTACCGTCGTTATGGTAACGATGGTTACGGTGAAGATGAAGTGACAGGTAACAACTATGCTGAAGGTGGCAATAACACTCCAGGTCAACGTGGTCGTGTTTGGCCGTTTTTCACCGGTGAGCGTGGTCACTACGAAATCGCTGCGGCAAACGCAACCAATAGCCTTGATGCGATGAAGCAACAAGCGATTAAAGACACCTATGTAAAAGGCATGGAAGCATTTGCTAATGAAGGCATGATGTTACCTGAGCAAGTTTGGGATGGCGTTGGTAATAATAAAGCAGGCTATCAGTTAGGTGAGGGGACAAACTCAGCGACACCACTTGCTTGGACTCACGCTGAATATATCAAGTTACTTCGCTCAGTGAGCGATAAACATGTGTGGGACCATTACCCAGTTGTTGAAGACGCATTGAAATAATTCAGCTTCATATGATGAAACCGCCGATTAACACTTGGCGGTTTTTTTTGTTTTGCACTTTTTTACATTAATTTTCAAATAGTGTGATATTTTAGCATTATGCAAATATAATTGTCTGAGAAAAACACCTATTTAAGTAAAAGCAAAAATTGCACTATTTTTTAAAAATAGAGGTTTTGCTCAGGTTAAGTAGCTTTGTTTAAATTAAAAGTAAAGGGAATTTAATTAATATGCTAAAAAGAATTTCACTTATATTATTACTGATTTTACAATGTTCTTGCTCTATTAATTCTAACTTCGGTAATTATATTATTGCTGACGCCGAAAACAGAGGAAGAGGTGAACAAGTCCAGGTTTATAACGATCGAGAAATTTTCAACTTTAGATCAACCTATTTAGGTAATGTAGAATCGAACTTTTGTCACGAAAAAAATGACTCTCTTATCCCTGAAGATGCTTATTATTACAATCCTTCCAATATAAAAGGTACTTTACAAGATTCTTTAAAAGTTAAAGCACATAAAATGGGTGGTAATGGTATAGTTTTTTCTCAATGTTATACTACGTCAAATACATATCAGTGCTATAAATCAATGCGTTGTGAAGGCTCTGTTTATAATATTGAAAATTAACTATGAGCTCAAAAACAATGAAACACATGCTTCGCTTTGTTTTTCTAATGCTACTTACTTACCCTTTCTTAAGTGTTGCTAATGCAAAATTAAAACCCTTCAGCAGTGATGGTTGCAGCTCTTTCCCTGATGGAACTATAGAACATAAAAACTTGTGGTTGTCTTGCTGTACAGCCCATGATCTCGCATATTGGCAAGGCGGTACTTTCAAGCAACGTGAGCAAGCTGATGTCGATTTAAAAGAGTGTGTTGCAAAAGTAGGTGAGAAAGAGATTGCGGTATTGATGCTTGCTGGTGTCAGAGTGGGTGGTACACCTTTTTTACCAACCAGCTTTCGCTGGGGTTATGGCTGGCCATATCCTAAGTTCTATGGCGAACTAACAGAGCAAGAGCGGATGCAAGTTGAAAGCCGTTTAGCCGAACTTAATACTGAGAAAAATAACTAATTAATCGTTTATCTAAGTTCTTTACAGGTTTTAGATGCATCATTGATTACAGTTGCTTCAGCGCTTTTGGCAAAACGTGTTGACATATAGAGGCCTAATTGGTGGTCTGGCATTTTTATGCGTGTAACGCCATCAAAGTGGTGAGGCTCGATATCTTTTGCAATTACAGTGGGTAGGGCTGTAATACCAGCTCTGTTTTTAGCTACAAACTCAACAGCTTGTTGCCATGTATTAACTTGTTGCTCATGGCTTAGTATTTCATTTTCATCAATGTCTAAATATTTAAGTATTAAGGTGCGCGCACCAGTACCGCGCTTATATGCTATGCCTTGTAATAATGCCTGCTTGCGTAAATTTTTAATACTTAAATCTGTTTCATTTGCCTGGATTATGAGCTGGTAACCAACTTGATAAATTGTTTTTGAACGAGTCGCAAATAGATCTCTTTGAGGAAGCAGTAATAATGGCATAGCGATATCTACTTCATTATTTTTTAACATTTTAATTAAACGAGCTTGCGGTACTGTAATAACGTCAAAGTCGGATTCGAGATGATTAATAACACAGCTATATGCTGACTTTAATTCACCATGAAATTGTTTACGGTAGTACTTTAAAGATTCGCCATTTTCACTTGATACACCTATCAGCAATTTAGCTGAAACTGAATGGCTGAATGAAGCAATAAATAAAGCACATAAGGTGATAAAAAAACGTATAAAGTCCATTTATAAACTTGTCATGTTTTAATTAATTATTAATTTATCAATGACTAGCTATAAAAACAATATCAAGGTAACAACCTGAAATAACATCGTTGTATGTATTTAGCTTGAGTTATTCATTTATATATTTTAAAACAGTGCGTTAGAATTTTTTACTTGAGGGAAAAACTGGAAACTGCAATGTTGAAATCGTGTAGCATTTTGTAGCCTGTGAAGTACTGTATTATTTTTCCAAATGGAGTTTGTAAATGATAAAAACAGCCTTAATTTTATTTTCATTGATTGCGTTTAATACGCAAGCACAAAGCTTTCAAGCAAAATTAGTCAAAGCTGCGAAAGAGCGTACTGAACACGTTGTAGTTTATAACGGCAGTTATCGAAAAATTGACTACCCCAATGGCGATGTACCAAAAAATATAGGTGTGTGTACCGATGTGATAATTCGCAGCTATAGAGCTTTAGGAATTGATTTACAGGCGCTTGTACATGAAGATATGCGCGACAACTTTACCTTATATCCTTCAAAGCGAATTTGGGGCTTGACCAAACCAGATACCAACATTGACCACCGAAGGGTACCTAACCTGCAAGTGTTTTTTGAAAAATTTGGCACAAGAAAAGTTATTAGCAAAACAGCTGCTGATTACCAAGCTGGTGATATTGTGACTTGGGTTTTACCTAATAATAGGCCTCATATCGGCATTGTTACAGATGAGCTATCTGAAGATAAATTAAGACCTCTCATTGTTCATAACATTGGCTGGGGGCCGAAAATGGAAGATATGTTATTTAACTATAAAATTACAGGTCACTATCGATTTGAACCAAATCTTAGCAAATAGTTTTTCCTGTATCAGAATTAAGCCATAAGCAATTGCTATCGTCTTGCATTTTATAACCTCGTGTTTTTGCTATAACAGCGTGCATTGTTCGTTATTTGTTAAAGTTTATAGCTCTTTGTATTAAGAATATGGAATAAATTTTGTTTTTATAATAATTTAAGGTATTTTGTACCTATAACTTATGCTGAGCATTTTTATAAAAAGCTTCAAGTAAAATTGTCAGTTTCAATCTTTTTAAGTGCAAAAAAGGAACAATTCGATAAGTGAAGGGAATTATGAAAAAACGTATCAAAGAGAGCTTTGGTGTAATAGCCTTAGTATTAACATTAATAACATCATTAATAGGCATATATTCGTTGAGTGAATTTATTACTATTTATGGTTCTATATTTCTTGTCTGTTTGATTTTTGGAATGTATAGATATGCTTAGTAAGTTTACAGTTAAATCAACATTAGCTGAAAAGCTTACTAAAGATTCTTTTGTCGCAATTGAACCAATCTATTCAGATGAAACCATAGAGTATTTGAATACTAAATTTGATCAATTATTCTTACAGCAGAATCAATCTAGACGCTATGTAGATGCTTTAGATATGCTTGATTTAGGGGTTCTTTACGATGTTTTTAACCCAAGCTTAATATCATTAATTTATAAGCTAATGCCCAATCCAATTCTTTATCATTGTCATTCATATGAAATTGATGGTAAGTCTCAAAAATCACATATAGCAGGGGACAACTTTTTAGACGGTTGGCATAGAGACATAGACTGTATTCATGATTTTGAAAAGGGAGGTATTCAGCATATAAGCCTTTTTGTATATCTAACTGATGTAGGTGCCAATGATGGTGCATTTGAAGTTTGCACAAAAAAGTTAGGTTATCTTCCTAGATTGTTTAAGAGCTCAAAATTTTACAGTATAACAGGTAAAAGAGGACATTCTTTTTTATTTAATAGAACTGCATTTCACAGAGCTAGCCCGAATAAAAATAATAATTACCGAAGAGTATTGAAAATTTCATTCCAAGATAAAAATACTAGCTCAATAAAACTGAATGAAAAAATAAAAAGTCATAAAAAAAGATTTAACCTACAAAAAGTACGTGATTCTGTACCAAAAGAAAATGTTATCATCAGGTCGTTATTTGGTGACGAAAAAGTAAATAATGAAGAATTGAGAAGGGCAATAGAAAGTAAAAATCTATCCAGCATAAACTATGCTTTTATCCCGGAGTCTACATTTGAAATTAAATATAGTATGTCATTATTAAAAGAATTTCGGGGGGCTGCGAGAGATTTAATGTATCTAAAGAAAATGATGTACTCAAAAAAAATTAAATGTAGATAGTATTCTTCCCCCCTCAAAGTGTGAATTTGAGGGGGGTATGGATTTTATAACCCGGCTTTTTTAGCGCGAGCAGTATGTAGTTTTTTATAGCTTTCGATTAAACGAAGGTGTCTATCTAATCCCTCAAGCTTCATGCTGGTCTCTGTTAGACCATAAAACATCACATCGCCGTTGATTGAGCCAACCACGGCATCCATTGTTTCTTGGCCAAACATACGGGTAAAGCTGTGGATGTAATCTTCAATTTCAAGGTCATCACTAAGAGCAACTTCTAACGTTGCGTGCATTGCTTGGTAGAATAGGCCACGTTCTACAATAGTATTGTCGTTATATTGTAAGAAAGCTTCAACAAGCTCCATTGCTGCTTCTAAATCACCAAGTGCTAAGTAAATAAGTAGTTTAAGCTCAAGAATCGTTAACTGACCCCACACTGTGTTTTCATCAAACTCAATGCCGATTAAGGTGATGATATCAATGTAGTTATCAAGTTCACTTTGTTCTAAGCGCTCAACTAAATCAGCAAGTTGATCTTCTGATAAATGGTGCAGATTTAAGATATCTTCGCGGAAATTAAGTGCTTTATTGGTATTGTCCCAGATTAAGTCTTCTACTGGATACACTTCTGAGTAATCAGGCACCAAAATACGACATGCAGTACCAAGATCTGAGAACTCAGCAATGTAAGCTTCTTTACCTAAGCTTTCTAAAATACCGAATAAGCTCGCTGTTTCTTCTTCATTGCTGCCAGAGAAATCCCACTCAACAAACTCATAATCGTGTTTAGCACTGAAGAAACGCCATGAAATCACGCCAGTTGAGTCAATAAAGTGTTCTACAAAGTTTTCTGGCTCAGACACAGCCATGCTATTAAATGTTGGCTTAGGCACATCGTTTAAACCTTCGAAGCTTCTGCCTTGTAATAGCTCAGTTAAGCTGCGCTCTAACGCAACTTCAAAGCTTGGGTGTGCACCAAAAGAAGCAAATACACCGCCAGTTTTAGGGTTCATGAGTGTTACGCACATGACAGGGAACTGACCGCCTAGTGAGGCATCTTTTACTACAACTGGAAAGCCTTGTTCTTCAAGGCCATTAATACCTGCAACAATCCCTGGGTATTTGTTTAAAACCTCTTGAGGTACGTCTGGTAAAACAATTTCTTGCTCAATGATCTGGCGCTTAACAGCACGTTCAAAAATTTCAGATAAACATTGTACTTTTGCTTCGGCAAAGTTGTTACCTGCGCTCATACCATTACTTAAGAATAAGTTTTCGATTAGGTTTGATGGGAAGTAAACAGTTTCACCGTCAGAGTGGCGTACATAAGGAATAGAACAGATACCACGTTCTTTATTGCCAGAGTTGGTATCAATTAGGTGTGAGCCACATAGCTCACCATCTGGATTATAAATTTCACGGGTATAGTCATCTAAAATGCCCTCTGGTAGAGAGTCATCGTCAGTCAGAGCAAACCACTTTTCATTTGGATAATGAACAAACTCGCTATTAGCAATGTCTTCGCCTAAGAACTGATCGTTATAGAAGAAGTTACAGTTTAAGCGCTCAATAAATTCACCCAATGCTGAGCATAACGCGCTTTCTTTAGTTGCACCTTTACCATTAGTAAAACACATAGGCGAGGCTGCATCACGAATATGGAGTGACCATACATTAGGCACAATATTACGCCAAGAAGAGATCTCGATTTTCATCCCTAATTCTTCAAGGATGGCCGTCATATTTGCGATGGTTTCTTCAAGCGGTAAATCTTTACCTAAAATAAACGTGTTGCTGTCATCACCTGGTTTTGCCATCAGCATTGCTTGTGCGTCAGCTTCGATACTTTCTACAGTATCGATTTTAAACTCTGGCCCAGTTTGAATAACACGTTTTACCGTACAACGTTCAACAGAACGTAAAATACCTGTGCGGTCTTTTTCAGATAAGCTTTCAGGTAATTCAACCTGAATTTGGAAAATTTGGTTATAGCGGTCTTCTGGGTCAACGATATTGTTTTGCGCCACACGAATACCATCAGTCGGGATATCGCGTGAATTACAATACACTTTAATAAAGTAAGCCGCACACAATGCAGAAGACGCTAAGAAATAATCGAATGGACTTGGTGCAGTGCCATCACCCTTATAGCGAATAGGTTGGTCTGCAATGACAGAGAAATCATCAAACTTGGCTTCAAGTCTGAGGTTGTCGAGAAAATTAACTTTAATTTCCATTAAAAAATTCCACCTTTGTGCGCATTGCTATCTGAAGCTTTATACAGCCAGATAAGCATTTTCATCATAATAGGTGTAATTATCTGCTTTTTCGAAGTAATAGTCTTGGGTAAATCGAAAAAAAAGGGATTTTAATAAATAAAAGCCTAGTTTGCAGAGCAGATAGCGATAACTGTGGCGTTATCGCTAAGGGTTAAACACTCGAACCGCGAATAATTAAACGAGGCGGTAAAAGCGTATTTTCTACTTGTTCACCACGAATAAGCTTAAGTAGATTATCAACTAACATTTGCCCCGCAAGAGTGGTGTCTTGCTGAACAGTAGTAAGAGGCGGATTAACAAAGCTGGCAACAGCAATGTTATCAAAACCGACAACGTGAACATCGTCAGGAACTTTTATTTTTGCTTCTTTCAAGGCGCGAATAGCACCAATAGCAATAAGGTCACTGGCTGCAAATAAAGAGTTAAAACGAATATTATTGGCAATCAATGATCGAGTAGCATGATAGCCTGATTCTTCTGTAGAAATGGCATTAGCCATTTTACGTTCGTTAAGGGTCACACCTTTGGCTAAAAATGCATCCTTAAAGCCTTGGTAACGGGCAAAAAACTCAGGGCTATGCTCAGAGGCATCACCAATAAAAGCACAATCCGTTCTGCCTGTTGCTAATAAATGCTCTGCCGCTAACTTACCACCACCATAATTATCACAGCTCACTGTTAAGTCAGGGCGGTTATCGACGCTTGCACCCCAGCAGACAAACTTAGTGTGTTGGTCAATTAAGGTTTTAAATTTGGGTTGATAATCGAGGTAATCCCCATAACCCAATAAGATTAAGCCATCGGCACGGTGACTATCTTCATAATCAGCTTGCCAATCTGAGCTGCTTGATTGAAACGAAACAAGCAAGTCATAGCCTTCTTTCGCACACGCTCTGGTAATACTACCAAGCATCGCCAAAAAGAAAGGGTTTATTTGTGATTCATCTGAGGTTGGATCTTCAAATAACAAAAGGGCGAGGGTGCTACTTTGTTGTGTTCTTAGGTTACTGGCATTTTTATCAACTTTATAGTTGAGCTGTTTTGCTACCTCATGAACACGTCTACGCGTTTCTTCGTTGACCAAAGGGCTGTTTCTTAATGCGCGAGACACGGTTGACTGTGACACACCCGCATAATGTGCAATGTCAAAAGATGTCGCCTTACCTTTCATATTGTTACCAAATAACATAAGTAGTAATTGCCATTTTCGGCTATTTAATATTTTTTTCAAGCTATTTGTGACGAGTGGTTAATTACAAGCAAAACTCAGAGCTAATAGGTGTTATTTCTGTGCATTTTGTTGATTTTTAGCACTTAAGGCGTGAGTTTTTTAATAAAATACGTATGCATTCACAAATAATGAAAATTTTTATTGATTCGAATCTGACACCGGTGTCATAATGTCACTGTTTTATCATTTTGTTGTCAAAACGTATTTGGCTGCCCATTCATTTGGGCAGCATTTTTTTAATACAAAAGATAGCTTCTTTGAGGCAACGACCCAAAGTTTAGCAGACACAGTGGCTTTGCCATTGAAAACTAGAAAAATAAGCGGCAATAGCTTAGACAAATAGAGAAAACAACATGAACACACAGACAACTACAGAATTCGCTCCTATTCTTGTTGCCGATATCGGCGGCACTAACGCTCGTTTCGCTTTAATCACAGACTTTAATACGCAAACAAATCAGTTTGTTATAAAGCATAATTTAACATTCCCAAGTGCTGATTTTGGTTCTTTAGAAAGTGCAATTAATCAGTATTTCAGTCAAATATCGTTTCCAAAGCCTAAGCGTGCATGTTTAGCGGTAGCGGGCCCTATAAAAGCAGGCCAAGTTCACTTAACAAACCTTGGCTGGCACTTTAACGTTGCAGATTTAAAAGCTGAGTTTTCATTTGAGCAACTTGAAGTTATCAACGACTTTGCCGCATTTGCTTATGCAGCACCATATTTAGACGATTCGCAAAATATGGCCGTTAAGGCAGGTCAAGCAGATGAAAATGCAAATATTGCAGTAATGGGCCCAGGCACTGGTTTTGGTGCAGCGTGCTTAGTGCGTACCTCTCAAGGCAGCGCAGTACTTAGCTGCGAAGCGGGTCATATTACCCTTGCCGCAGTAACAGAATTAGACCGCCTTTTAATCACTGAGCTTAAAAAACAATTAAATCATGTGTCAGTAGAGACAGTGTTCTCAGGCCCAGGTATTGCGCATTTGTATCGTGCTATGGCTGCGGTAAAAGGTGTTGAAGCTAAAAATTTAGATGCAGCGCAAATTAGTGAATTAGCCACTACAGGCCAATGCGAAGTGTGTGATGCGACATTAAATCAGTTTTGTGATTGGATTGGCAGCGTAGCCGGCGATTTAGCACTTACATTTGGTGCATTAGGTGGTGTATTTATTGGTGGTGGTATTTTACCACGCATGCAACAACGTCTATTATCTAGTCGATTTATTGAGCGTTTTGCAGACAAAGGTATTATGTCGCAATATACTTCACAGATCCCTGTTACACTAGTAACACAAGACAACATTCCATTCATTGGTGCTGCTGCGTGTTTACATGTAAACAGTAACGCGTAATTTGCAGTTGGATTAAGAGCGGATGAAAAAAGTTACCATCAACAGTGTTGCCAGCCATGCTGGTGTTTCTAAGAAAACAGTCTCTCGCGTGCTGAATAATGAGCCAAACGTGAGTGATGCAACGCGCGAAAAGGTACTAAAAGTATTTAAAGAGTTAGATTACACGCCTAATCCTATTGCCCGTGGTTTAGCACAAAATCGCAGTTTCATAATTGGTTGCTTATACGACAACCCAAGTAAAAGTTACATTACCCGTGTGCAAACAGGTGCTTTAGCGGCGTGTCATGAACTTAATTACAACTTATTGATCCATCCTTGTGAGTTACGTGGCGAAGAGTTAATTAGTAACATTGAGCAGTTAATTCAAACCTCTCGTTTAGATGGTATCGTTTTAACTCCACCTTTTTCGGACTTTCCTCAATTAGTGAGTTTTTTAAAGTCGAAAAAGATCCCGTATGCTCGTGTAGCCTCAGCCACCCTTGAAGATGATTCTATTTCTGTACGAAGTAATGACGAGCAGGGCGCTTTTGAAATAACTGAGCATCTAATTAAGCTTGGTCACAAAGAAATTGCGTTTATTAAAGGTCACCCAGATCATAGTGCTACAGAACAACGTTTTAAAGGCTACCGCCGTGCACTTGCCTCAAACGGCATTGAATTTGATGAGCGTTTAGTCGAAGAAGGTAACTTTAGTTATCATTCTGGTGTTGATAGTGCCCGTACTATTTTAGATTTAAATCCTAGGCCAACGGCAGTCTTTGCTTCAAATGACTACATGGCAGCAGCGGTATTAAAGTTAGCTACGCAAATGCAATTGAAAGTGCCAGACGATATTTCTATTGCAGGTTTTGATAATGCACCTATTGCCCGTCATATTTGGCCAGGCTTAACCACCATCGCACAGCCAGTTGAAGAAATGACACAACAAGCAGTCAAGCAATTAATTACACATATTAGTGAACCACAAGAGTCACCTTATCAAGTGACACTTGAAGCAAAGCTAATTACTCGCGAATCAACAGCCGCAATTAAATAAATTTCATCATATTTTTCACAGTAGCCCGAGAATGAGTGACGCGTTCTCGGGCTTTTTTATTTTGAAGCTAGAAAAGAGCGGACTTTAATTTAAGTTGCTGTTTATAAATAATAAATTTGGCAATGTGTAAGCTTTATCTAAGTCGTTATAAGTAGATATAAACATGAAATATCCTCATATTCTACTAAAATTAAATTGTTCATTATTTGGTCATTTAAAAAAATTAAACTAAATTTAACAGATAGGGTTGACACCGGTGTCACAGTCATGAGTTAATACAGTGACACCGGTGTCAGGTTGGTTGTGAGAGACAGCCTGATAGCGTACCTTTGAACGGGTAAATCAAAGATGCTCAGTACAGTTATATTCGTGGAGTCTGTAATTGTTACTGAGCCTTTATCCTCTAACTATAGAGATGAGTCGAATTTTATGTTGCATCCTCGTATCCAAGAAGTCACCGACCGCGTTATTGAACGTAGTAAAGAGACCCGCCAAGCTTATTTAGAGCGAATCGCGCACGCAAAAAAACAAACAAGAGTTCGTGCAGGTTTAGGCTGTGGTAATATTGCACACGTTATGGCTGCTTGTAGCAGCGATGACAAAGCTCGTTTAAAAGCTGACGAGCAACCAAACCTAGCTATCATCAACGCTTATAACGACATGCTTTCAGCGCATGTACCTTACAAAGATTATCCAGAAATCATTAAAAGCCTTGCAACCAAGTACGATGCAACAGCACAAGTTGCTGGTGGTGTACCTGCAATGTGTGACGGTGTAACACAAGGCCGTGATGGTATGGAACTGTCATTGTTTTCACGTGATGTGATTGCAATGTCGACTGCGGTTTCTTTATCGCACGACGTGTTTGACGGTGTTTTCTGTTTAGGTGTATGTGACAAGATTGTCCCAGGACTTTTAATTGGTGCCTTATCATTTGGTCATTTACCAACGTATTTCTTACCAGCAGGTCCAATGCAATCGGGTATCCCGAATAAAGAAAAAGCCCGCGTACGTCAAAAGTTTGCACAAGGCCTAGTAAGTCGCGAAGAGCTGTTAGAAGCAGAAAGCGCGTCGTATCACAGTGCCGGTACTTGTACTTTCTACGGTACAGCAAACTCGAATCAAATGTTAATGGAAATCATGGGTCTACATTTACCTGGTAGCTCTTTCATTAACCCATACACAGAACTACGTGATGGTTTAACAGGTCATGCTGTAGAAACCATGTTAAAGCAGTTAATCGAAACAAAAGATGCTAACTGCCTTGCAGACGTAGTGAGTGAAAAAACAATTATTAATGGTTTAGTCGGCTTGTTATCAACAGGCGGTTCAACAAACCACGCAATCCACCTAGTAGCAATTGCTAAAGCAGCGGGTGTGATCCTTACATGGAAAGACATGGCTGACTTATCTGAAGTTGTGCCACTTCTTACACGCATCTACCCGAATGGTTCAGCAGATGTGAACCACTTCCAAGCTGCTGGTGGTATGGGCTTCCTAATGAAGCAACTACTTAGCAAAGGTTACCTACACAACGACGTGAAAACGATTGTTGGTGATGGCCTTGAAGCTTACACCACAGAGCCAATGTTAGATAAAGATTCATCAGTGATCATGACTAACAGCACAGGCCCAAGCAAAGTTAAATGGGTAGCGTGTCCTGAAAAGTCACACGATGAAGAAGTTTTACGCCCGATTGATAACCCGTTTAGCAAGCAGGGTGGTTTACAGCTTCTTACAGGTAACCTTGGTAAAGCGGTTATTAAAGTATCTGCAGTGGCTGAGTCACATCAGGTTGTTTCTGCGCCAGCTAAAGTATTTAGCTCACAAGGCGAGTTACAAGAAGCGTATAGCCGTGGTGAATTAAACACCGACTTTATTGCTGTAATTAAAGAGCAAGGTCCGAAAGCGAAAGGCATGCCTGAGCTTCATAAATTAACGCCAGTAATGGCAACACTCCAAGATCAAGGCTACAAAGTAGCTATTGTGACAGACGGTCGTATGTCGGGCGCATCAGGTAAAGTTCCTGCAGCAATCCACTTAGCACCTGAAGCTGTTGAAGGTGGTGTAATCGCAAAAATTCACGAAGGTGATTTAGTGACACTTGATGCACCAGCGGGTGTATTAAAAGTACACGTAAGCGATGAAGAATTAGCAAAACGTGAATTACAACTTAGCCAACCAAGCCAAACATATGGTACAGGCCGAGAATTATTCGCAGGTTTCAGAAATATAGTAAGTAGTGCAGACCTTGGCGCTAGCGCCTTCGGTTTAGAATAATAATACGCCGTTACTGGGCTATGAGGAACATACAATGAGCATTGAGAAAATTTTATCATCGGCACCTGTGGTACCGGTTGTTGTTATCGAAAAACTTGAAGATGCAGCACCCCTTGCACGTGCGCTTTATAACGGTGGCTTAAAAGCATTAGAAATTACTTTGCGAACGCCGATTGCGGCAGAAGCAGTAAAGCTTATGAAAGAAGCTGTACCTGAAGCATACGTAGGCACAGGCACTGTTATTGATAAAGCGACATTTAATGCATCTGTAGAAGCTGGTGCTGATTTTATGGTTAGCCCAGGTGTAAACGACGAATTATTAGCACTGGCTAAAGAGTCTGATATTCCATTTTTACCCGGTGCAGCAACACCAAGTGAAGTAATGAAATTAGCAAGCCAAGGCTTTAAGTTCTTAAAGTTTTTCCCTGCAGAAGCGGCAGGTGGTACAGCAATGCTTAAATCAATTGGTGGCCCTTTACCGCAAGTGACTTTCTGCCCAACTGGCGGCATTAGCCTTGAAACAGCGCCTAACTACCTAGCACTTAAAAACGTAATCTGCGTAGGTGGTACTTGGATGTTAGATAAACAACTTATTGAAAACAAAGACTGGCAAGCCATTGAAGCGCTTGCTCGCCAAGCAAGTGAAGTAAAATAATTAACGGGAGATATTAGAATGATTAATGTTGCAATTAATGGCTATGGACGTATCGGTCGTAACGTATTACGTGCTCTTTATGAGTCAGCTCAAAACAACGAAATCAAAATTGTTGCTATCAACGATTTAGCACCAGCAAATGTTAACGCGCATTTAACTCAATTTGACTCAGTACACGGTCAATTTTCTCAAAAAGTAACACTTGCTGAAAACACCATGCTAATTGGTAATGATGAAATTACCCTTACGCAAGAGCGTGATCCTGCAAACCTTCCTTGGAAGGAATTAAACGTCGATATCGTATTAGAATGTACGGGTTTATTCACTTCACGTGACGCAGCGGCTAAACACATTGAAGCGGGTGCTAAAAAAGTAATCGTTTCTGCGCCTGGTACTGATATGGATGCAACGGTTGTTCATGGTGTTAACAGCGAAGTTTTAAACGCTGACAGCAACATCATTTCAAACGCATCGTGTACAACAAACTGTTTAGCACCGATTGCAAAAGCAATCAACGACACAGTAGGAATCGAGCAAGGTAGCATGACAACCATTCATGCTTACACAAACGATCAAAACTTATCTGACGTTTATCACCCAGACTTATACCGTGCACGTAGCGCAACTCAGTCAATGATCCCAACTAAAACCGGTGCAGCTAAAGCGGTTGGCTTAGTGCTTCCTGAACTTGCGGGTAAACTTGACGGCATGGCAGTTCGCGTTCCAACAATCAACGTTTCTTTAGTAGACTTAACGTTCGTTGCTAAGCGTGAAACAACTGCAGCAGAAATCAACGAAGTCGTTAAAGCTGCATCAGAAGGTGCAATGCAAGGTATTCTTGAATACAACGAACTACCGCTTGTTTCTATCGACTTTAACCACAACCCAGCGTCTTCAATCTTCGATTCTACGCAAACTAAAGTAGATGGTAAGCTTGTTAAAGTAATGGCTTGGTACGATAACGAGTGGGGTTTCTCAAACCGCATGTTAGACCAAGTTAAAGCGCTAGGTCAGTTCTTATAATAGAACAGTAAAAGTTTAAGCTTTATCCAACAAAGCCACGTTTACCGTGGCTTTTTTGGTTTTTACTGCTCGATACGTGACAGTAATTTTAGTATTTCTGCTACGACCATGTCTGGCTCATCATTTTGTGGATAGTGATAACTTTTATTTGTTAATACAGCTTTCCCTTGTGGGAATGTATTTGCCCAAACTGAATGCAATTTGCCCCACATATCCCGCGCTTGATCTGTAAAAAATAACAGCTTGGGATCATTAAACTTTTTTGTGGACGCTATAACGGTTACTGGAATATCGGGAATTTCGGGGTAATCTGGTAAAGGCCGTTTTGACCAAAAATCTAGGTACTGATTAGACATTCCATTTGCTAAATCATCTAACTTTACTTGAGCTATTTGCTTTTCAGCTAATTCCAGATCAATTCTGCGCATTATATCAACATCATGTTCTGAAGCTGGCTCGATTAACATAAGCGCAGCGACTTTTTCAGGGTAAGTTGCAGAAAATCTTCTAGCTATGTAAGCTCCGTATGAATGAGCTACATAAACGATAGGTCGCTCTATTTTTAAAGCTGCGAGAAGTAAAGACGCTTCTTGAGCATATTCTTCTGAAGTGTAGTTTTTTCTGATTTTTTCTGAGCCACCATTTCCAATTCTTGAGTAGCGAATAACTTTGGCTTTTTTTGATAACTTCTTAAAGATAGGATCCCAATCGGATAAACCTGCTGATCCTCCTGCTTCTAGAAAAATAATATTTTTCCCATTTCCTTTTATCTCGTACTCAACGCTATAACCATTCACTTTGATAAAGTTTATATCTGCCGAAGCATAAAATGATATCAAATAAAGCAAAAAATACAGCACAACCTTCATTATTACTCCTTTAAAGTAGCGACGTTTACAATAGGGCGAATTTACCTGACAAGAAATATGATTCTTGAAAAAGGCAATCTGGTTTCGAGCCAATTAAAACTGTTAGATAAAGTAAATTTTTAGCTCAGTACTATCATCGCGGATCCAAAAAAAGACTTCACAGTCATAGTTTATAGATTTACTTTGATCAATATAGATATATCCTAAACACTTTTCTTTTATTAAAGACTGAATAAGCAAACGCATCCCTTAATTCAAATTCTTGCTTATGAATCCTTAAGCTTCTGATACTCTCTTGTAGAGTCATATTTTCTTTAGGCTACTCAGATTCAGGGCTAAATATTCCTTGTAGCCTTTTTTGACTCGACATTACAGCTTCAAAATCTAACTCTGTAACTCTTCCGAAAGAATTCGGAAGTGAAAAGTATCACTATTAAAACATAATGCAGGTCCGAAAGTTCCAGTAACGAACATTTTACTCATATTCAGGCTATCCTTAGAAATAAATGAGATAACAATATAATATTTAGGTAAATATTTCTTGGCTTTTATTTTACAAATGTACTTCTAGTAACTTAAAAGGATTATTATTTCAACGAGTATTAGACTTAATTATAAAGCTAAAAAATGCTTTCATGAGTTTTGAAAAACATAGTTTGTGCTATAGGCCAAAGGCTTCACACATTATTGCAATGCCTGCGTTGATTATTCATTACCTACCTGAACGCAGCATCGTTTTGGGTTTTTTGAGCTTAATATCAATTTGTTGTATACACATGTTCGTGATGGCTTAGCGTATATTTGTTCCTAAATTCTTCTGTGTTATGCTGCAAAAAAATTGATAAATGGATTTTTATATCATGACACGTCTTTATCATCGGCTATTTAGGGCTGAGCAGTTTCAAGTGGGTGAAGGCAATATAAGCGGCTATATTGCTTGCTTCTTAGCGGTTTTATCCTGTTTAGGGGTACTAGCTTTTCATTTTCCTGAGTATTTAACGACCCCAGAGCTCAGGCAAAACTACAGTGTAGAGTTTTTACGCCAGTTGATGTTTGTGGCATTGATTATTTCAGGCAGTTTAGGGTTGTTGAACTTTGTTCGTAATACTAATAAACGGCTCGGTGCAACGGCTTGGGTGTTTATAGTTGTGGCTATTGCATTTGGTGGGCCGAATGTTGAAGTGGGCGACTTTAAAGATAATACGCCGTACTTGGGGCTTGATTGGTTCATCCTTGACTTACTTGGCTCCACACTGATTTTTATTCTAATTGAAAAGCTACTGCCGCACCGTAGAGAACAAAAAATCCTCCGTTCTGAGTGGCAGGGTGACTTAAATCATTTCTTTGTTAATCACTTAATTATTGGTTTTGTGTTGTTGGCAACCAATCAGTTCGTGCATCACGCATTTGGCTGGGCTGTGTCTGATACAGTGCAAGGCTTTATTATTCAACTGCCATTTTTACTGCAGCTATTTTTAATCATTTTAGTAGCCGATTTAATGCAATATTTTGTGCATAGGGCTTATCACGAAGTGCCTCTGCTTTGGCGTTTTCATGCCGTCCATCACAGTGCAAAAGAAATGGATTGGCTTGCAGGCTCTCGTCAGCATATTTTAGAAATACTCGTGACGCGCAGTTTAGTGCTCACGCCTATTTTTGTGCTTGGCTTTCCATCGGATGTTATTAGCCTATATGTAATAATTGTAGGCTTTCAGGCAGTATTTAACCACGCCAATGTTCGTGTGAGATTTGGATGGTTAAAGTATTTGCTGGTTACGCCTCAGTTTCATCATTGGCATCATTCATCTGATAAAGCGGCCATTGACCGTAACTATGCTGCGCATTTTTCTTTTTTAGATTATCTATTTGGCACTGCTGTCAAAGGCCAAGCAGAGTGGCCCGACAAATATGGTGTAGTCGGCGATTACATGCCCGAAGGTATGTTCAAGCAACAGGTGTTCCCGTTTAAAAAGCAAAAATAAAGCCTCACTGAGGCTTTATTAATAAGGACCCTAAATCATAATCGCGAAACTAGCTCAGAAAGGCGAGGGCGTTTTTCTGAGTTGAGTACCAAGCACTCTTGAGCTATGTCAGCAAGCATCTTAGTAATGTCGTTTTGTTCACTCACTACAGTCAGTAAATCATCGATGAAATAACCAAGGGCGCGTACTTCAATGCCTTCTAATAGCTGCTGTTGATCAGGCGTCAGCATTGATAAGTCTGTTGCCGCACCAAAGTCACCAAATAATAACTCGCCTTGTGAATTGATCATGCTGTTATGGGCATAAATGTCACCATGGCTTATTTGCTTTTGATGCAAATGGGCGAGGGTACTGGCCATTTGCTTAACGACTTTTAGCACTATTTCTGGCGCGTACTGGCAGTTGTCTTCGAATGTGTCTCGTGTACAAGTTGCAAGGGAAGGTGGCAAACCAAGATTCGTAAATTCTTTACTGATAAGCTCCATCACTAAACCGAGTTGAGACTCTTCATCGACATAGCCCAATGCTTTTATGAGATTTGGATGCTCACTGGCTTTTAAACAGCAATTTAGCTCATCGAGTGGATAACCATCACTGGTGATCTCGCCTTTAAATAACTTAAGAGCAACAGGCTGTTGATGCAAATTGGCTAAGTGAATAACCCCAGATGCACCTTGGCCAATCTGCTTTTTAACTTCGATTTCATCCAGTGCGATTTGGCTAAACAGCTCACAGTGCAAGCTAGTTGAGCGATTTAAATCGTTACCAGAGAAGGCAAGCCAAGCAAGTTTCGGTAAAGCTAAAAGCCAATCTTCAACTTTTGTAAGCTTATTGGCACTTAAACGTATTAGCTCAAGCTCTTTACAATTAGCCATTGAGACTGGCAAATGTGTTAACTGATTACCTGCCAGTGCGAGCTTTTTAAGCTTGCTGTACTCACCAAATGTATCAGGTAAAGCAGGAATTTGATTATCAGTTAAGATTAACCATTCAATCTGCGTTGGCAAACAGTGCGCTTCAAATTCAGTTATTTGATTACCTTTAAATGCCACCATGATTAAGTTTGGGCATTCTCTTAGCACGTCTGGAATATGTTTAAACTGATTAAATGATAAAAACAGCCGTTTGAGATTTTTTAATTTGTAAAAATCGTCAGGTAAATCACTTAGCTGATTATTAGATAAATCGAGAATTTCTAACGTATCGGCTAGGGTATAAATTTCTTTTGGCAATTCGGTTAGTTCTGCAACAAGCTGAAGCCGGGTACAACCTTGTAGAGAACCGGCTTTTAACTCTTCGAGGGTATTCAATGTTGATTCCTTTGGGCTAAAAAGGTAAAAGGCCAACTTGGTTGGCCTTTTTTATTAAAACTGTGCGTTGTGGTAAACGTTTTGTACGTCGTCACAGTCTTCTAGCATGGCTAAAAAGCGTTCCATGACTTCAACGTCTTCACCTTCAATGGGTGCTTCTACTTGCGGCACAAAAGCAATTAGATCTTCGTGGAAATCAGTAATTCCCATTTCTTCAAGTGCTGTACGGGTATTGTTGTACTCAGTGTGTGGAGCGAATACAGTCACTTTACCGTCTTCAACTTCTACATCTGTTACATCAACATCAGCCATCATTAGTGCTTCTAAAACAGCCTCGTCATCATCACCATCAAACACAAAAATAGCAAGGTGATCAAATAAGTGTGAAACTGAGTTTTGCGCACCAATTTTGGCATTAGCTTTAGTAAAACAAACACGTACGTCAGCAAAGGTACGTTTGTTGTTGTCGGTTAAACAGTCAACAATAATCATACAGTTACCAGGTCCGTAACCTTCGTAGCGAGTTGCTACGTAATCTTCGCCGCCACCACCTTTGGCTTTATCGATTGCACGCTCGATTACATGCGTAGGTACTTGGTCTTTTTTAGCACGATCGATTAAGCGACGAAGCGCTAAGTTGCCATCGGGATCAACACCACCATTCTTAGCGCAGATATAAATTTCTTTTCCGTACTTTGAATAAACTTTGGTTTTTGCACCCGCAGTTTTTGCCATTGAGTCTTTTTTGTTTTGATAAGCTCTGCCCATCTGCGTGTTGCCTTTTTGTTATAGATAAAAATAAAGCGGTTATTCTAATCATTTAACCCACTAGTTAACAGTGTTTATTCATCGCTTTGCTGCAACTGCCACATTCGAGCGTATTCACCATTCGCAGCAAGTAGCTGTTGGTGCTGACCTTGTTCAACAACCTGTCCTTGTTTCATCACAATAATTTTGTCTGCGTCAGTAATTGTTGATAAACGATGTGCAATCACTAAGCTGGTGTGCCTTTGTGCGACTTCACGCATCGCACTGAGAATGGCTTGCTCTGAATGCGAATCTAGCGCCGATGTTGCTTCATCAAATAATAAAATCGGTGAACCTTTTAAAATGGCTCTGGCGATTGCAATGCGCTGCTTTTCACCGCCCGACACTTTTAAACCGCGCTCACCAACAAGGGTTTTATCGCCTTTGTCTAGGCTGGCAATAAACCCATCTAAATGGGCAAGGCTTATGGCTTTATCAATTTCATCTTCGCTTGCAGTTGGGTTTCCGTAGGCGATGTTTTCGCGAATGCTGGTATTAAATAGCACGGTATCTTGCGGTACGATGGCAATAGCTTGGCGCAAGCTCTCAAGTGTAACTGTGTTGATTGCTTGCTCATCGATGTAAATTTTGCCCGCATCCACATCATAAAAGCGGTAGAGTAGGCGGCTTAGAGTGCTTTTACCTGCGCCACTGGCACCCACAATGGCCACCTTGCTGCCAGAAGTAACCTCAAAGCTTAAGTTATTTAAAATTGGCCGTTGTTTGTCGTAACTAAAAGAGACATTTTCAAATCGGATAGCTGCTTTGGTTGCTTTTAATGGTTTTGCATCTTTGTCATCGCTAATGGCGGCTTTTCGATTTAATAGCCCGAGCATGTTTTCAAGGTCAGTCAGCGCACGGCGTATCTCACGATAAACAAAACCTAAAAAGTTAAGTGGTAAAAATAGCTGGATCATGTAGGCATTGATCATCACAAGCTCACCTATTGTCAGCTCTTTATTGACCACTGAACTGGCACCTAGCCACATTAGCGCTGTAATAGCCGCGGCGATTATAAGTGCCTGCCCTGAATTAAGCGCCAGTAATGATAAACGATTTTTTAGCCTTGCTTGCTCCCATTTAGCTAAAAAGCTGTCGTAGGTGCTCGCTTCATATTGTTCATTGTTAAAGTACTTAACGGTTTCGTAATTTAGTAAGCTGTCGATAGCACGGGTATTAGAGTTGTTATCGGCAGTATTTGCTTCACGAATAAACCGGTTACGCCACTGAGTTACTATCACAGTGAAAGCAATGTAAATAGCGACCGCGATAACGGTGACTAGTGCAAACCACGGCGAAAATAAGGTCGCAAAAATAATCGCTACTGTGATTATTTCAAATAAGGTTGGTACGATATTAAACATCAAAAAGCGCATTAAAAAACTAAGGCCACTTGTACCACGCTCTATATCGCGACTAATTCCACCTGTTTGCCTGTCAAGATGAAAGGCAAGCTCTAAACTATGCAAGTGTTTAAATACTTTTAAGCCAATATGGCGCATTGCGTGCTCTGTAACTCGGCCAAATAATGCATCGCGTACTTCACCAAAAAACACACTGGCAAAGCGCAGCAAACCATAAGCGATGAGCAAGGCAACAGGAACGCTTAATAACGGGTTGATACTCGCATCAACCGCGTCAATTATTTCTTTTAGTGCCCAAGGCATCAGCAATGTGGCGCCCTTTGCTGCAATAAGCGCCATTACGGCTAAAATAACGCGGCCTTTAAAGGTCATTAAATAGGGCCAGAGTGTTTTGATGCTTTGTGATAGGTTCATTGCATCAGGCGATCTCGTCACCTGTTCTTTGCGGCTCATTCCACGCATTGGGGTCTCTTAAAAATCAATTTGATAAAAATAGGCAAAAGCTTTCGTGTTTTAGGCAAGTGTATTTTGCAAATTTACCTCTATACTGAGTGCAGTATACACCAGCGCATTAGCAAATTTGTTAATTGCATGAGTTAAACACGAAGAAAATTAAGGAGTAAGCATGAAAACCGTCGGTTATGCAGCACATGATTCTGAAAAACCATTAGAGCCGTATCATTTTGAACGCCGTGCACTTCGTGATGAAGATGTATCAATTGAAATTCTTTATTGTGGCGTGTGCCATTCAGACTTGCACACCGCAGAAAACGACTGGGGCTGGACTCAATACCCAGTCGTGCCAGGCCATGAAATCGTTGGTCGCGTCCTTGAAGTAGGCAGCGGCGTTACTAAATACAAAGTGGGCGATAATGTTGCTGTAGGTTGTATGGTTGATAGCTGTTTAAGCTGTGACCAATGTCATCACGGTGAAGAGCAGTTTTGTCGTGAAGGTATGGTAGGGACTTACTCAGGACAAGATCGCATTAGCGGTGAACTCACTCAAGGTGGCTATTCAAAACACATTGTGGTGCGTGAAGAATTTGTACTGAGCGTGCCTGAAGGCTTAGACCTTGCTAAATGTGCACCAATTTTATGTGCGGGTATCACAACGTATTCGCCATTACGTACCTGGAATGTCGGCCCAGGTAGCCGTGTTGGTGTGATTGGTTTAGGTGGTTTAGGCCACATGGCGATTAAAATCGCAGCTGCAATGGGCGCACATGTTACGGCAATTAGCCGTAGTGATAAGAAAAAACAGCAGGTTTTATCTTATGGCGCAAAAGATTTATTGGTATCAAGCGATGAAGCTGCCATGCAAGCGCATGCTAATCAATTTGATGTGATCATTAATACCATTCCGGTAAAACACGACTTTACGCCGTATATCCCGCTTTTAGATATTGATGGGACTCAAGTATTGGTTGGTCAAGTAGGTGCGCTTGCTGAGTCTAATTCAGTGCCGTTATTAATGGGGCGTCGCCGTGTTGCAGGCTCATTGATTGGCGGTATTGCGCAAACTCAAGAAATCCTCGACTTCTGTGCACTACATAATATTTTGCCTGAAGTTGAAATGATCAAAATGGAGCAAATTAATGACGCATTCGATAAATTAAAGCAAGGTGATATGGCCTCACGCTTTGTTATCGACATGTCATCATTAGAGGTTTAACTCGTTTAATAAAGTTAAATTACTAAGCGGGCCAAAATGGGCTCGCTTTTATTTTAGTTATTTTTATTTAAGTAATACCTTGTGTTTTATTTTTTTACCCTCATTATAGCCATGTTATCCGCTTAATTTATTGGTCAGTTCTTGTTACGGTTTTTCTCAGTCATTATCTTGCTATTTACTGTGTTCTTTAGTGCACAGAGCATGGCTATGCCTGATACTCACTCACACTTTGCTGCGACTAAATTGTTCCAAGTCGAGCTGACTAAAACCCCAGTTATTTCCCAAACTCATACAGCAGAACACCACAAACCGGTAGAACCATCGGGGTTTGATACCCTTGTGCCGCGTTTAACTGCCAGTAATTCATCATTGTTTCTTTATCATAGTCAGGTTGACCCTGATTACGAGCTATTAATAGAATTCTTTGCTGAAGATTGGGGGAAAGAGCACTTTCTAGCGCCGCCAGGGGCTGTGCGTGAGATCCCATGGTTTGCCTTAGCAACCCAGCGTAAATCCCGCATTAGTGGCTGGAAAGACGCTAATCTTTTGTACAAAGCCAACACGACCTACCATAACTAAACGACTTCCTTCGTTACTTTTGTATTTTTGGAGTTAATTTTTACCGGCTGACAATGCCGGAAGGAAGTCATGTATGTCACATAAATCAAAGCCGGCGCTATGGCGTCGTCTAAAAATGAGTTATGTCGCTATGATAGCGGCGTGTATTTTACTAGCGGTAAGCGCATTACCTAATCTTTATCCTAATAAATCTTGGTTGCACATTAGCTTGCCAGATCAAACTGTGACGCTGCAAAGTGTGACAACTTCTCTAAACCAACATGGTTTTGAAGTGACTGAAGCCAATGATAGCCAAGCACAACTGGCTATTTTATTAAGCGAGCCAACCCAAAGTGCCAATGCGCTGAGTTTTATCAAAACACAATATCCACAGTTAGACGCTAAAATTGTTGAGCATGCGACAAGCCCACAGTGGCTTCAGCAGCTTGGTCTTTCACCAATTAAGTTAGGACTCGACTTAAATGGTGGGGTGTTATTTGTGCTTGATGTTGACTTAGATAAAGCAATGCAAGAGCACTTAAGCAGTGTGTATCAACAAACTAAATTGGCGCTTCGTAAAGATAAAATTCGTGGTATTCGGGCAAGTGAAGTAAAAGGAGGGGTTGAGCTACAAATTTTACCAAGCTCCGAGGAGCAACTCGCAGGGCTCGTCTCAACGTTACAAGGTCAATTCAAAGGCCTGATGCAAACTAAATCAACCACTAATAACCTAACCACGGTATTACTGCATTTTAATGAGCAAAGCCAAAGCGAATTCAATAAACAAGTTATGGCGCAAAGCTTAACAACCCTGCGTGGTCGTATTGAAGAGCTTGGCATCACAGAAGCGGTAACGCAACGACAAGGTAAGCAGCGCATTCGCATCGAGTTACCCGGTGTGCAAGACCCATCTGAAGCTAAGCGTATTATTGGTGCAACAGCGACCCTCGATTTTTATCAGGTCGTCGAAGTAGGTGGTAAAGCGTTTAATGTGCAAGGCGGTGGCGTTGTTAATTTAAATCCTATAGCGATTTTTTCAGGTGATCACATCAATAATGCCAGTGTTGGTAAAGATGAGTGGGGCAAGCCTTTAGTTCAGCTCAGTTTAGACTCGCAAGGTGGTGATGCGATGTCTGCTTTTTCGAAGCACAACATTGGTAAGCCAATGGCCACTGTGTATTCTGAATACTCACGGGGTGAAAATGGCGAAGTTGTGAAAAAAAGCGAAGTGATCAATGTGGCAAACATTGCTCAGCACTTAAGCTCTCGTTTTAGCATTACCAATATGAAAAGCCCACAAGCTGCTTACGATTTAGCGCTTCTATTACGTGCAGGGTCGCTCACAGCACCAGTGACCATTGTACAAGAGCAAACCATAGGCCCAAGCTTAGGCAGTGAAAACATTGAGCATGGCTTAGCTGCGTTAATGCTGGGTATCGGTATTACCCTTGCATTTATGGCGCTTTGGTATCGTCGCTTAGGGCTGATTGCCAATATTGCTTTGCTACTAAATTTAACTGCTTTAGTTGGTTTAATGTCGTTATTGCCGGGCGTTGTACTGACCTTACCGGGCATTGCAGGTCTTGTTCTGACGATAGGTATGGCTGTTGATACGAATGTGATTATCTTTGAGCGAATAAAAGAAGAGAAACGCAAGGGTCGACCTACATATCAAGCGATTGAGCAAGGTTATAACCAAGCATTTACGACCATTTTTGATGCCAATGTAACAACCATGATCACGGCGATTATTTTATATGCCATAGGTTATGGGCCTGTGAAAGGCTTTGCCATCACGTTAGCGCTCGGCCTATTAACTAGCGTATTTACTGGCGTTTACATTTCAAAAGCGCTTAGCCAAACACTGTACATTAAACTAACCAATTTAACGGGGGCAAAAGCATGAGTTGGTCTACTTTAACTGCCGCGAGTAAAGCGCGCGTTTTAGGGCTATTGCTAAGTTGTATTTTAGTCATCGCGAGCTTGGGTGTTTTATCTGTTAAGGGGCTTAACTTTGGCCTTGATTTTACAGGTGGCTACATTACTGAAATTAATACAACGTCAGTCACCACAATTACTGATTTAAAAGCAAAGTTAAGCTCTGAGGCTGCGAGCAAATTAACCATCACTAAAGCGGGTGAATATCACTTTGTTTTAAGAGAAGCGCCAGAGGTGAGTAAAGCCAGTACTTGGCAAGCAGAGCTGAATGAACAAGGCGTCGACTATAGCGTATTATCTAGCTCATTTTTAGGCTCACAAGTGGGTGATGAGCTTTTTGAACAGGGCTGTTTAGCTTTATTTGCAGCGCTGATTGCAATTATGGTTTATCTTGCCGTGCGCTTTGAATGGCGACTCGCAGTAGGTTCAGTGGTTGCACTGTTACATGATTTAACTTTAGTGCTTGGTTTGTTTTCTTTGCTAGGGCTTGAGTTTAATTTAACCGTGCTGGCGAGTTTACTGGCTATTATTGGTTATTCATTAAATGACTCAATTATTGTTGGCGACAGAGTCAGAGAGCTTTTACGTATTCAGCCAGACAATCAACGCATAAATACCCATGTTGTGATTAATGATGCAATTGGCTCTACGTTAACGCGTACATTGATCACCTCAGGCACAACACTTGCGACCATTGCCTGTATTTGGCTGCTTGCAGGGGCTGCATTAACGGGTTTTGCTATCGCGTTATTTGTGGGCATTGTGGTGGGGACATTCTCATCGATTTGTATCGCCGCGACCTTGCCGCAGTTATTGGGGTTAAGTTCAGAAAATTACACCCAAACACTGGATGATAAAACCAAAGCCTATATGGAGATGCCGTAAGTCAGTTTTATAACTTACTTTCATCAGCCGCTATTTTTCCATAGAATAGCGGCTTTTCTGTTTTAACTGCTTTGATATGAATAAAACACACGTAATTGAACATTTACGCTTTGCGCTTGAGGCACAACTGCAAAACGCTAAAGAAGCGGCAAAAGCGGCCCATGATGCAGCAACTCACGAAGAAAGTGTTGCTGAAACTCAATACGATACCTTGGGTTTAGAGGCTGCATACTTAGCGCAAGGGCAAGCTGAGCGAGTTAATGAGTGCTACCGTGATATTCAGGCATTCAATACGGTGTTTAAAGAAAGCGAATTTAATAAGGTTCGTGAAGGTGCATTAGTGTGTCTTATCGATGAGCAAGATAACGCAAAGTGGTTCTTTATGGGTCCAAGTGCTGGTGGCTTAGTGGTCACCGTAAAAGAGCAACCGATTTATGTTGTAACCCGAGAAGCGCCGTTAGGTAAGCAACTGATTGGCAAGCAAATTAATGATGAAGTAACACTGACTATTGCAGGAAATAAGCAGTTTTACAACATTACTGAAATACTCTGATCTAGAAAATTTATTAATCAATAAATTTCATCTTAAGGTAAAAAATAACTCGTTGGTCACAAAGCTAAAAACCCTCTATAAATCACATCAAGCTTAATGCTTATACCAATACGCTTAATTACACAATTATTGTGAATTGGTATTCCAAGCACCCATCTAGTTAAGTGAAGTTTAGCCTCATGCGTTCACTTAATTGGTTGGGTGTTTTCATTTTTTTCATAAGACTTAATTTAGGAAAAGTCGTGTTTAAAACCTTGATTGTGGTTGATAACAATGAGCAACGTATTGCTCAAAATTTCGAAAATGTCATTACCTTTGACACCTACTTACGTGATTACCCAAAACATAATGAGCCAAAAACGCGCATTTTAAACTTGTGTGATACAGGGCAGTATTTAAGTAAAGGTTATTATTGTTCTTTGCTTGCTGAAGCGAGAAAGCATCAGGTATTACCGAGTGTAAAAACAATTAATGCGCTCCGTAGCGATGAGCACAGCACGCGTCATAAAGAGCTCGCTGGTGGCACTGTCTTTTTTGGTCACACAGATAAAGAGCAGCAAAGTAAAGCAACCAAAGCATTATTCTCACAATATCCTGCGCCTATTTTGGTGTGTGATGAGCAAGGTGTTGTAAAACAAGGCACAATTGCATCATTAGATGACACTGGCTTTACAGAGTTTGTAAAACAACTCAGTAGCTTTACCGAGTCTGTGTGGCGCATTCACGATAAAAAACGTCGTTACCGTTGGGATATGGCTATATTGGTTGATCACCAAGAAAAAGTGCCGCCAAGTGATAAAGATGCCATTGCTAAATTTATTAAAGCAGCCGCTAAACATGGTATTTATGCTCAAGCACTGACATTTGATGAAATTACCAATATTGCACAATTTGATGCGCTATTTATTCGTCAAACAACGGCTATCGACCATCCAACTTATCGCTTAGCAAGTAAAGCACAAAGCTTAGGCTTAGTGGTCATTGATGATGCAGAGTCAATATTGCGTTGTTGTAATAAAGTGTATTTACACGATGCCTTTAATTATCAAAAAGTGCCGAGTTTAAAAACTCATGTTGTGGCTGATACAAACGAAGAGACAATTGAAAGTTTAGAAGCAAACTTTAGCTACCCACTGGTATTAAAAATGCCAGAAGGCTCTTTCTCTAAAGGTGTATTTAAAGTTGCTAATCGTGATGAGTTAGTTGCTAAGTTAACTGAGCTGTTTGAGTTCAGTGCACTTGTGCTAGCGCAAGAGTATATGTACACCGAATATGATTGGCGTGTCGGGGTGTTAAATGGCCGTGCAATTTATGCATGTCGTTATTTAATGGCGCGTAATCACTGGCAAATTTACAACCATGATGCAAAACGCTTTTTCTCAGGTGGTTTTGAAACCTTGCCAACATTTGAACTACCTAAAGTGGTACTTGATGCAGCATTAAAAGCCTGTAAAACGGTGGGTAAAGGTTTGTATGGCGTTGATGTTAAAGAGCATCAAGGTAAAGCATACGTGTTAGAAGTGAATGACAACCCGAGTATCGACCATAAAGTCGAAGATGCTTATTTAGGTGATGAGCTTTATATGATCATTATGGATGAGTTTAAACAACGCCTAGAAGCACGAGGCCGCGGTTAATGAACGCATCTGTTTGCCAAATCCGTTTTGCTCAGGCAACGGATTTGGCGGCCCTTGTAGCGATTGAAGAACAAAGCTTTAGTCAAGATAGGTTAAGTAGCCGTAGTTTAAAACGCTGGATCAGCGCAACGCATGGTTTACTGATGGTGGCAGAGGTAGATAACCAACTCGTTGGTTATGGTTTAGTGTGGTGTCACAAAGGGACGCGCCTCGCTCGGTTATATTCACTGGCTGTTTTACAATCTCAGCAAGGCAAAGGCATTGCCTCAAAGATACTGCTTGCGCTTGAAAACGAAACGGCTAAACGTGGCCGTTTATACATGCGTTTAGAAGTTGCGGTAAACAACCATTCAGCAATTCGCTTATATGAAAAACTGGGTTATCAGGTATTTGGTCATTACAGTGATTATTATGATGACCATAGTGATGCCCATCGAATGCAAAAAAACATTCGTCGTAATATCGAATTTAATGCCGATAAACACACGCCTTGGTATCAGCAAACAACCGAGTTTACCTGTGGTCCTGCGGCGCTATTAATGGCAATGTCATCCTTGAATGATACCGCAATGAGCCAACTCAAAGAGCTGGATATATGGCGTGAAGCGACGACTATTTTCATGACATCAGGGCATGGCGGTTGCCATCCTCTAGGGTTAGCACTTGCGGCAATGAAGCGAGGTTTTAAAGCTGATGTTGTTTTAAATACCCGTGATACTTTGTTTATTGACGGGGTGAGAAGCGAAAAGAAAAAAGCCATTTTGCATACCGTACACAATCAGTTTGTGGCTGAAGCAATCGCTGCAAAACTGCCTGTGAGGTATCAAGAGTTAACCTTGGCCTCCATTGAAGATTGGCTTGCTGAGGGTAAAGCGGTGGTGTTATTGATCAGCACCTATCGATTTGATGGAAAAAAATCACCGCATTGGGTGTGTGTAACCCATATTGATGAGCACTGCTTGTATGTTCATGATCCATTCTGTGAAAACGAAAAGCAATTGGCGATTGACTGTCAGCATGTGCCAATAGCCAAAGCCGATTTTAGCAAAATGGCGAGTTTTGGTTCATCACGACTCAGCACTGCGATGGCCTTTTATTTATAATTTTGATTGTTAGTTTGATTTGGAAGTAAAGTGACACTGAGTAGTTTATTTGATATTGCCCCTTATTCTTGGTCAGCAATTGGTAGCGCCGCTTTTTGCGGCGCAATTATTGGTATGGAGCGCCAATTACGCGGCAAACCTGTTGGTATACGTACCTCAGCACTCATTGTGTTGGGTACCTATTTATTTCTTGCTACTGCATTTATGTTACATGGCGATGTGATAGACCATTCACGTGTAGTGGGGCAAATTATCACCGGTATTGGCTTTTTAGGTGCCGGAGTAATGCTTGCAAAAGATGGCGCGGTTGTCGGAGTAACATCCGCTGCAACGATCTGGGTGCTAGCCTCTATTGGTGTTGTGATTGCCACTGATAACTTGTTAGCTGCAATTAAACTTTCAGTATTAGTGGTCGTTATTTTGTATGGCGTTGATGTACTCGAAGCTAAATTTAAAAGTTTAGGTCGCGGTGTACATGCGCGTGTAAAACGCTATTCAAAGTTGTATTATCGAAAAGAAAAGTGAAACAAGAAATTAGAGTGGAATAATCCATGGAACCTTGCTACACAATAAAGCCTGCTAATCTACAAGATTTACTGCTCGTGGATAGTCAAATCCCTGAGTTTGATGGTAAAAATACGCTCGGTAAGTTACAAGCAAGGATAGCAGGTGTTGAGTATTTAATTTTAGTAGCCTTTATCGATAATGAGCCTGTGGCCTACAAACTGGGTTATGCATTAGATTCAAATACTTTCTATAGCTGGCTTGGCGCAGTAGCGCCAAAGTGCAGAGGAAAGGGCATTGCACAGGCATTATTAAACGCACAAGAAACATGGGTTCAAGAGCACAATTACCGAGCTATTAAAGTTAAGTCGATGAACCGTTTTCCTGCAATGCTGAGTATGCTGATTAAAAATAGTTATGCAATAGTGGGTTATGAAGACAGAGGCTGCCCACAAGCTAGCAAAATTTTATTCTCCAAAGTCTTTGATTAGCCTAATAAATTCTAGACTACTCATACTCGGTGTGATGCCATTTTTAAACGTTTGACCATGAATATTGGCCATCTCGCCTGTTGTTAAAACAAGAATACTTCCGTCACTGAGCTCAAACGGAGTATTGACGGTAGCTAAGCCACACGTTTTCTCGCCAACGAGTGTTACATTTTCAAGCGATGATAGGCCAATTGCTAAAGCTTCAGCAGAACTTGCGACACTAGAATCAATCAAAACATAAATCCCAATAGGCTGATGTTTTAAATGATAGGTATCTGGTTGGAAATTGATTTTTTGTAGCGAGCTTTCATGGGCTATTCCATCTTTAAAACCAAATCTAGTAATGCTTCCAGATGACAAATGGAATTCACCTAATGTCTGTGTAGCGTCGAAAAAAGGGGAAAGTGCTTGTAACATAGGCCACATATTGCCGCCGCTATTTTTTCTTAAATCAATAATCCAGTATCGAGAGTTCTCGTTGTCTTGAGATCTTATCTTATTGATTGAATTACTAACATATTGAGATTTCTCTTTCGTGGTCGTTGAGCCAATACTGGAAATTTTTAGATAAGAAAATTTACCTTTTTGAAAATTCAGCTTAATTTTACTGTTATTAACACAGCGTTTTTTTGCACTAAACAAAGTTGTATTTAAACCTTTAACTTTTAGGTAAGAGTGTGGCTCATTAAGTGATTTTATGAGTGATTTTAGGTTTAAGTTACCATATTCGAGATAAGCTGCTTTATTAGCATAATCAGTTTTATGGATAAAATGTAGGTCAATTAACTGCTTTACTTCTTGATAATTTGGTTCTGCAAATAAAGTTAAACTGCAAAAAGAAATATGGGCTAAAAGGCACCATTTGAAAATAGTCATTTTCTGCAATTTACTACTCACTATTTTGGCAGGCTTAATAAAAAGTGTACTCCCTCGTTGCTATCTATTACTGAGATATTACCTTGTAGTTGCTGCGTTACAATTTTTTTAGCAATACTAAGACCTAACCCCATTCCTGTATGGTTGTTTTTTCCTTTATAGAAAGGTGTAAAAATAGCGTTGATCTGATCATCTTCGATTCCGATGCCATTGTCAGTGTAATGAATTTTCAATATACCATTGTAATCTTGCATATCAATTTTGATTCGTGGTTTTTCAACGCCTAAAAATGCGTGCTCCATAGAGTTTTGTAGCAAGATAAACAGCACTTGTTTTAGTAAATCTATTTCAATTTCACATTCTGACTTGGAAGGCGAGTAACTAACCTCAAGCTTGGCATTCGTATCTTTAAGTGGTTGTGTTAAATGGTTAGTTAATGTATCAGCTAATTGTTTGAGGCTAAAGGGAGACTTTGATGATTGAGCTTTTGTGTATAGCAAGTCTTGTAAAATACGTATTTTATGGGCACAGGTGGTGAGGTTCCGTGTTAATAACTCATTAGTATTAGCCATTGTTTCAAGAGCCTTATATAAAGCTTTTTGGCCTAAACTTTTATTTTCAAGACTTTGCTGCGTGTTAGTAATTGATAAATTAGCCACATCAACTGCGGTTATGCAATTACCGAGTGGGGTGTTGAGTTCATGGGCAATCCCTCTTATTAGAGTAGCCAACTCCTCGAACTGTAGTTGTTCAAATGCTTGTTTTTGCTGATGAAGTAATTTTAGTTGGGCTTCAAAACTATGCTTGATGGTTTCAAGTAATTTAATAACAGGTTCACTGTAACTATGCGGTTTATTATCTAAAATACATATCGTACCAAAAGGGGTCGCATCGCCGGCTGATATAGGTAACCCCAAGTAAGAAATCATATTTAACTTTATATCTGGGTTATCTTTCCAATTTTCATCAACCAGTGCGTTAGATATTGATAATAGCTTTTGCGTTTTTATGACATGCTCGCAATATAGGCCAGAGCCATCTAAGTTTTCACAATCACCGATGTTATAAGGATTTTCTAGATGATCATTTTTTGAAAAAACACTGATAACGTTGTCTTCAACTTTCATAATTAAAGCAACGGGCACTTTTGCAAACATCGCTAAAACCTCAAGGGTTTTATTCCAACTTTGTACTAATTCATTATAATCAGGTTGATACATTATTTCCGACTCAGAGAAAAAATTACTGCTATCTGAAAGCTTAGTTACAAATTTAATTTCGGCAAATTAATGCTTGACTTAAATGAAATTTTCAAAAATTTCTGAGTTTATCTTACTCGTTATCCGAATAACTTACGTCGCACAACTGTCCTGTATTCACTAGGGGTTTGTGATAGTACTTTCTTAAATACCCGTGTTAAATGACCTTGGTCGTTATACCCGACTTCAAGGGCGACTTCTTGAATCGATAAGTTTGAAGAGGCGAGTAATTCTTTTGCTGTTTGCACGCGAAGTTGTTGCCAGTATTCAATGGGGGTTTGGCTGGTGGCTTGGCGAAAGCGTCGAGTAAAGGTGCGATAGCTAAGGTTGAATTGTGCTGCAATCTCTTGCAAAGATAACTCTGATGTTAGGTTGTTTTTTAACCAAAACTGTATTTGAGCAATGAGTTCATCAGGATGCTTATCGACAGCTCCCTCGAGATAACGTTGATCTTCATATGGCTTACGGATTTCATGGGAAAAATTACGCTCAACATGTTGTGCAGCTTCTCGGCCGTAATATTGACTAATAATATGCACAATAACATCGGCAAGCGCATTTAAACTCGCAACTGTGTACATGCGCTCAGATTGCGTGATAAAAAAGTCAGGCTTGAGCTGGACTTTAGGGTAGTCACGTTTAAATTGCTCTGCGTAATGCCAGTGAGTGGTAGCAGGGTGACCATCCAGTAATCCTGCTTCTGCAACTAAACAATTACCTGTGCCTACACCAATAATATGACTTCCTTGCTGCCATGAATCCTTTAACCATTGCACTAATTTTTTTTGTTTATTGACGACAGGACGCGGATTGCGCCAGATGCCAGGTACAATTATTAAATCACTTGTAGGGGCGGTGACTGTTTCACAGTCAGGTATGATTGCCAGCCCCGTTCTGTTGGGTATAGGCGCCAAGTTACTGGCTACTAAGTTGATATTTAGAGGGCAAAACTGTTGAGACTGATGATGGCTTTTGGCAAATGCTTCGCCAGCCCTCAACATCTCAATTGGTAGCGTGAGGCTGGTAATTAATAAATGGGGATAAACCAAGATACTGATTTCGGTGGCTTTAGTTTGTTGAAGTTTTGTCACTTTAATTGCTCCGACCAGTTGTTTTTGGCATTTCATGCATAATATTTGGCTATTTAAGCATAAAGAAGCGTTGGTAATCCATTTAAACTTAAGCGAATTATCGTAACACGTTTTCTCAAGGTAAATTATGACAGCATTACCCGTTATTGTTGGTATGGGTGGTATTAATGCCGCTGGCCGCACTTCTTTTCATCAAGGTTATCGTCGTATCGTGTTAGACAGCTTGGACGCAAAAGCCCGTCAGGAGACATTTTTAGGCTTAGCGACTTTAATGAATTTAGTTACATTGACAGACGGTGTTTTAAAAGATGCAAATGGTAATACCGTCAATGAAGCAGATATTGAAACACAATTTGGCGAGCAAATTTTAGCTGGCACACTTATTCGTAAAATTGAAAAAAATCACTTCGATGTAGATGCAACGCCATGGCAGCAAAAAATGACGTTAACAGCGTCTGATGAACAACAGATTGTTTTTGAAACGCGTCGTCGTGATTTACCATCTCCAGTGCCAGCAAGTTGGCAGGTCGAAGACCTTAGTGATAAAAAAGTGAAAGTCACTATTAGTGCTGATCTTGCTATCAAGCATGACAGCACGCGTGATAATCCAATTAAAGCGGCAGGTCAATTACCGACAGGTTTTGAACCTTCAGCTATGTATAACAGCCGTTATCAACCAAGGGGCTTACAAGCAACTATTTTTGCCGCAACCGATGCTATTCGTTCAACAGGTCTGCCGTGGCAGCAGGTAATGAACAGTGTTGAGCCTGATCAAATTGGTACATACTCAGCTTCTGTGGCAGGTCAAGTTGATGATGAGGGTTTTGGTGGATTGATACGTGCGCGTCAACAGGGCGATCGCGTAAGTACTAAACAGCTTGCACTTGGCTTAAACACCATGTCGACTGACTTTATCAATGCCTATGTAACAGGTAATGTGGGTACAACTTTTACCACATCAGGCGCGTGCGCCACGTTTTTATATAACCTGCGTGCCGCAGTAAACGATATTCAAGCGGGTCGTACACGAGTAGCTATCGTAGCGTCTGTTGAGTGTGCTATTACGCCAGAAATCGTTGAAGGTTTTGGTAATATGAGTGCACTTGCAAATGAAGAAGGTTTAAAGCGTCTTGATAATACTGATGTGGTTGATCATCGCCGCACAAGTCGTCCATTCGGTGAAAACTGTGGCTTTACTATTGGTGAAGGTGCACAGGTTGCAATTTTAATGGATGATGCACTGGCATTAGAGTTAGGTGCTGATGTGTTAGGCAGCGTTGCTGATGTGTTTGTCAATGCAGATGGTATTAAAAAATCAATCACAGCGCCGGGTCCTGGTAACTATATTACAATGGCTAAATCTGTTGCATTGGCGAGCAGTATTGTTGGTCAAGAAGCGGTACAAAAAAGAAGCTTTATTTTGGCACATGGCTCGAGCACGCCACAAAATCGCGTAACAGAATCATTAATTTATCATAAAGTAGCACAGACATTTGCGATTGATAATTGGAAGGTTGCAGCACCTAAGGCGTATGTGGGTCATACTATAGCGCCAGCTAGTGGAGATCAGTTAGCTATGGCGTTAGGTGTGTTCAGTCATAATATTATGCCGGGTATCACGACAATCGATAAAGTGGCGGATGACGTTTATAGCGAGCATTTAGATATTCGTACTCAACATTACCAATGCGATGCAATGGACATTGCATTTATTAACTCTAAAGGATTTGGTGGTAATAACGCAACGGCAACAGTACTTTCACCAACAATCACATTAAAAATGCTAGCAAAGCGTCATGGTGATGCGGTTATGGCGCAATATCAAGACCGTCATACTCAAGTTGCACAAGCCCAAGCTGACTACCAAAAACAGGCTGATTTAGGTCATTATGAGCTTATATATCGTTTTGGTGATGGACTAATTGACGAAAATGACATTGAAATTTGTGAAGATTCAATGACAATCCCTGGTTTTGATAAGAAGATTTTGTTAACAAAATCAAACCCATACCAGGATATGTTTTAAGATCAAGACATGTTTAAGCACATTCTTGACAGCAAGGCGCTTTTAAAGCGCCTTTTTTAGTGCTATAAATGTTCCTATCTAAGGGAATAGGAGCAATTACTCATGATCAAACTTACTAAATTTGCTGTACTTTGTTCACTAATCGGATTACCAACACATACTTTAGCACGAGACGTTAATGACTTAGGTATTGACGTACAAGCTGCTACATCGGCCTATATCGTTAAAAATCAAAATCCGCGTTTTGCTGGTAGCTACAATGGCTCTCGATTAGAAGGGTGGGCGTTAATGTCGTATGTAGTTGACACACAAGGTAAAGCGAAAGACATTGAAGTGATCATGGCCTCCGATACCCGTGGTAGTGAAGAAAACGCAGAGAAATATTTAACTAATTTAGAGTTTGCACCAGCCACTAAAGAGGGTAAAACAGTTGAAGGTGGGTATCTATTTTCATTTGAAGTAGGGAAATATTTTAACGGTTACTCAAATGATAAAGCGAGCCGTGGTTTTATTAATGAATACGATGAAATTAATAAAATGCTGCAAGCCAAAGAGTTTAAAAAAGCTGAGCAGGCATTGGCTAAGTTATATAAAGATCACACCAAAAACACCTCTGAGCAGGCGTTATTTGCTTGGTTAAAAAGTCAATATTATTACTACCAACAGCAATGGTTTGGCTTTGATGAGCAATTGTCGATAGCCTATTTATTGCGAGCAAAATTACCAACAGATATTCAGTATTTAGTCGCTAAAAGTGCTCTGCAGTGGTATAGCTTTAAGGGCGATTTTAACCTCGCTTACAATGCTATTTATGCACTTGATAATATCGAAGGTAAAGAATTCTCAGAAGAAAACAAACTTGCTACAATTAAGCAAATTGATGACTTGTTAGCCCGCACACCGCAAATCAATTCACAAATTAGTGTTTCAAAAGATAAGCTGTCTTATTTATCTTTGTCTCGCGGTTCTATCAAGATAGAGGGCGCAAGTGATGTATCTAAATTACAGATCCGTTGTGCTGATCAAGTCATTGATCTTGAAGCCAGTGAGTTAGTTAACTATGTCATTGATGAGCAAAGTAGACGCTGCGGTTTATTAGTTAAATCTGCAAACCCAGCTGAAATTAAAGTTAAACAAACCGGGTATGCCATTGTTAACTCTAAATACGATGCTAGTTAGCTGTTTACTTTAAGCGTTTAACATACCTTAGCGTTACGAAATTAATTAATGCCATTAAAAAGGCAATTTCGTAGCGACTGAATGCCACAGCTATGCCAATAAGTCCCATATTCCAAATACTGGCTGCTGTGGCTGTTCCATAAGTTGAATTTTTGTTCTTCAAAATGGCACCGCCACCGATAAAGCCAATACCTGTGATAATCCCTTCTAGTACTTTTGATTCTGCCTCTGAGCTTGTTAATACAGACATGCCTACTAATGCATAACCACAAGATGCAACGGCTACTAACGGAAAAGTTCGAAGACCAGCGCCATTACTGGTTTTTTCACGGTCAAATGCCATGGGCAAGGCAAGTAAATATGCAATCCCTAAGTGAATTAAATTATCGAGAATTTCATACCAATCAAAATTAAAGTCCATACTTAGCTCCTTGCGATGTTAATTTTGACTGAGCTGCAATTTCAATACCCGATCAACAAATTTAATAAAATGAGGAAACTAGGGACATGTAGCCGGGTTTTAAAAAGTAAGGCTTGGTATAATTTGCGCTTTTTACGCATTGCTATGTCATTTTTTCAGTCTTTTGGCTGTTTGAATTTCAGCCATGCTAACAGTATGCTAATCACGCTGAATAAATAGGCTTCACTTTGAAACATTCCACCTCACCTCTTGAAAAGACCGCGCTTGCACTGTGTATGTTTGGTGCTCTCATTGCTGTTATATTGCCGGACATTATCACTGAGCAAGTACAACCGTTTGTACAAATGGTTTTAAAGTGGATAGGTAGTAGCTTTTTCTTGATGATCAATTTTTTATTGTTTGCCATCATAATATTAGCCGTAAGTCCATTAGGAAGCCGCAAAGTTGGTGGCGAACATGCTGTTGTCGAGTATTCAAACTTTGGTTGGTTTGCTATGCTGTTTGCTGCTGGAATGGGCTCAGGGTTGGTTTTTTGGGGTGTAGCAGAGCCTGCATTACACTCCCTTGACCCACCACTTAAACAAAGCTTATACCCAGACAGACTAGCAAGTAGCTTGGCTTTAACCTTGGTCAATTGGGGAGCTCATGCTTGGGCTCTTTATGCAGTCTTTGCATTAGTTCTTGGCGGGTTAACACAGTACAGTGGTAAGTCAGGAGATATATGTGCTCCTGTTTTAACGGCACTTGGCAACCGGTTTGATAGGTCTGCAAAATATACAGTCTCGTTTATTGTAAAATTAACTGCGGTGCTCTCGATATTTTTTGGTGTAGTGGGGACCATAGCAAATTCAACTTTACTGATCAGTAAAGGTGTTGAGATCGAGTTGGGTGTTACTTCAACATTATTAGTTGGGTCTTTAATCGTTTGTTTGTTAGCAGTTATTTATTCTCTGTCGGTTAAGTTTGGTTTACGTCGCGGTGTGCAATCACTGAGCATATTTAATGTGCTTTTGGCATTTAGTTTGCTCGTTTGGTTGCTAATAGTGGTGCCGATTGCGCCTATTATTAAAATTGCATTAGATGGAACCGGCTACTATTTACAGTTACTTGCGACCGGCACTTGGCAATTTGATAGCCAATTAAAAACACCAGATTGGGCCAATCATTGGACATATAACTACTACTTTTGGTGGTTAGCGTGGGGACCATTCGTCGGCGTGTTTCTAGCCAAAATTAGTCAGGGGCGTAAGGTTTGGCAATTTATTATGGCGGTTGTGTGCATTCCAACTTTAGTCACAATTATCTGGTTTGCGACTTTTTCAGGCGCAGCGATTGAATGGGATAGACTCAATCAAGCAGGCATTTTAGCTGCAATTAGACAAGATTACAGCCAAGGCCTATTTGTATTTTTTCATCAATTAGGTTGGCAAGGGACCGTGTTTATTTGGTCAAGTTTGTTATTACTATTGGTATTTGTGGCAACCTCAGCTGACTCTGCAATTTTAGTGATAAGAGAGCTTGTTGGAGCGAAAAATAATCGTGTGACCCTCTACGCATGGTGTTTTGCTTTATTTATATGCAGCTTTTCATTATTGCTGTTACAAGATGAGCCCTTAAATCGTAGCGTTGCAATTTTAGGCGCTTTACCTTTCTTACTAATATTTTTATTGCAGCTGGTTGGTTTTTTAAAAGAGTTTATTCGCGATATTTGTGATTAATACCAACCCAAGAACAATTACCTCAAAGTAGATCACTTAATTAAGCGAGTTGGTATCACTACATTTTCTTACAGTAAAATTAAGCGTTTGCTATTATGCTCATAAAATAAGCTTAAGTGTATTGGAGGACCCATGCTTAAATCTTTGTATGTGCTTCTATCTATTAGTTTACTAAGTGGCTGTACTGTAATTGGCTTAGTGGCAGATGGTATTGGTGGCCGCTCTAGCCAAGCACAACCTGCAACAGCCAATTCAGCCCCAAAAGAAAACAACCGTGTGAACTACGGAATGACCATGACGATGATAGGTTACGAAATCGATAAAGCTATTGTTGAAGGGCTAGAGAATGGCAGCAAAGACAAAGATGTTGAGCTTAAATGTCGTCAAATAAGTCGTACAGTAAAAGAGTGTGTTGAGGTTCAAGCTGAACCGAAAAAAAAACCTACATTAATGGATAGCTTCAATGAAGATTAACATTTCGAGACTCGTTATTTGCTTAGTAAGTTATCAATTAGTGGGTTGTACTGTGGCTGGTTCATTAGTAGATGGCTATGCAAAAAACTCACAACCAACAAACCTTGCAACTACAAATGCAAATCATGCTAAGACTACAATAAAAGATCCCGAGGGTTTCTCATTCGCAAAGCTAGGTTTTGAAATTGACAGTGCTGTGATTGGCTTATTAAAACCGAAAGACAAAGAACCGCAACTGGTTTGCAGGCAAATCAGTCAAAGTATCAAAGAGTGTGAGGAAATAAAGCCCTCACACTAGTCATTACACATTACAGATATTTTTGATGAAACATTAGGTGTTCATCAATAAAGCTGCTGATAAAGAAGTAACTATGATCATAACCAGCGTGCATGTTAATTTCAGCTGGGTAATCTTTTTCGTTCACGACAGCAAATAAGTTCTCGGTTTTGAGTTGCTCAGTTAAGAAGTTATCGGCTTCACCTTGATCAATACGCATCGGTAAATAATCGTCAGCAATTGCTTTTTTCATTAATTCACAGCTATCGTATTCGAGCCAATTTGCTTTATCACTGCCAAGGTAATTGCTAAACGCCTTTTCACCCCAAGGGCAATTCATCGGGTTCACAATCGGGCTAAAAGCACTGGCGCTAACGTACTGCTTAGGGTTTTTAAGTGCAATCATTAGCGCGCCATGACCACCCATAGAGTGTCCGGCAATGGCTTTTTTGTTAGTAACAGGGAAGTGCGCCTCAATCAGTGCTGGTAACTCAGCAACAACATAATCGTACATGTTGTAATGCACATTATAAGGTGCTTGGGTTGCATTAACATAAAAGCCTGCACCTTGACCAAAATCGTAGTTTTCGTCGTCAGGAACATTATCACCGCGCGGGCTAGTATCTGGGGCGACGATAGCAATACCTAGTTCAGCCGCTTTTTTAAAAGCTCCCGCTTTTTGCATAAAGTTTTCATCAGTGCAGGTTAAACCTGATAACCAATACATTACAGGTACTTTATTCGTTTCGCTGGCACCAGGCGGTAAAAATATAGCAAAGCGCATGGCACAATGTGTACTGTTAGCTTGGTGGGTATATTGTTTATGCCAGCCACCGCTGACTTTTGTTGAGCTTATGTTTTCTAGCATAACCACATCCTTGAAACAAAAGCGCTAGGTAGTAACCTAGCGCAAAATTAAAAGATTAATAATGAATAACTGAGCGAATACTCTTACCTTCGTGCATTAAGTCGAAAGCTTCATTGATATCTTCCAGTTTCATGGTGTGTGTGATGAAATCATTCAACGCAAACTCACCATTCATATAGCGCTCAACAATCTCTGGTAGCTCAGAGCGACCTTTAACGCCACCAAATGCGCTACCACGCCATACACGGCCTGTTACCAGTTGGAATGGACGGGTAGAGATCTCTTGACCTGCGCCTGCAACACCGATAATTACTGATTCGCCCCAACCTTTGTGACAACACTCAAGGGCAGAGCGCATTACATTAACGTTGCCGATACATTCAAATGAGAAATCAACACCGCCGTCAGTCATTTCAACAATGACTTCTTGGATTGGTTTGTCGTAGTCATTTGGATTGATTAAATCAGTTGCGCCTAATTTAGTAGCTAGTTCGAACTTGCTGGTATTGATATCAACACCAATAATACGGCTTGCGCCAGCCATAGTTGCACCAATGATGGCAGATAAACCAATACCACCTAGACCAAAAATAGCGACAGTATCGCCTTTTTGAACTTTTGCTGTTTTAGTCACAGCACCCATGCCGGTTGTTACACCACAACCAAGTAAACAAATTTCTTCAAGAGGTGCTTCTTTGCTCACTTTAGCAAGTGAAATCTCAGGTAATACAGTGTATTCAGAGAAAGTAGAGCAACCCATGTAGTGATAAATTGGTTGACCATCTTTATAGAAGCGCGTTGTGCCATCTGGCATTAAACCTTTACCTTGCGTTTCACGTACCGCAGAGCATAAGTTTGTTTTGCCAGACTTACACATCTTACACTCGCCACATTCAGCAGTGTAAAGAGGAATAACATGATCGCCTACTTCAACGTGCGTTACGCCTTCACCAACAGCTTCAACAATACCGCCGCCTTCATGGCCTAGGATTGCTGGGAAAATACCTTCAGGGTCTTCACCAGACAAAGTGAATGCATCGGTATGACAAACACCTGTTGCAACAATCTTTACCAGTACTTCGCCTTTTTTAGGCATCATTACATCCACTTCTTCAATTGAGAGTGGTTGATTTGGACCCCAAGCGATAGCCGCTTTTGATTTAATAAAATCAGTCATAACGTTCCCTTATAGTTGTTGGAAGTAAGTAATAAACTTAGTCTATTTTATTTATTTCTCAATGAATGATAATCTTAGTTTTATTAAAACACTTTTACAGTATGGTAATAATGAATCGTTGGCACGGAATTGATGAATTTTTAGCGGTAGCCGAAACCGGTAGTTTTACAAAAGCAAGTAAACTGCTGGGTATGTCAGTGGCGCATGTAAGCCGTTATGTGAGTCAATTAGAAGAACGATTAAACACACAATTGCTAACCCGAACGACCCGTAAAGTAGTGCTAACGCAAGAGGGGCAAGTGTTTGCGCATCGAACAAAACAGTTACAGCATGCTATGGATGATGCCACGGCACTGCTTGCCGAGCAGCAACTGACACCTAAAGGCAGCATCAAGCTGACAGCCCCTGTCATGTATGGTGAAAGCTACATAATGCCTGCGGTGCATACATTTATGCAAAAGCACCCAGATATTGAAGTAATCAGTCATTTAAGTAATGAGCAAGTCAATCTATTAGAAGAAGGGTATGACTTAGCTATTCGGCTTGGTCATCTAAAGGATTCATCTTTAAAAGCTAGGCGCATTAGTCAGCGCAGGCTGGTTATATGTTGTAGTCCTGAATACATAAATAATTATGGTCAACCGCACAGTGTCAGTGAATTAAGTCAGCACCATTGCCTCATCGGTAATAACAGCTACTGGCGGGTAAAAGAGCAGGGCCAAGATAAGCATATAAAAGTGGCTGGGCGTTTAGCATGTAATAGTGGTTGGGCATTGGTGGATGCAGCTATTAAAGGGTTAGGCATCGTGCAATTACCGGATTATTATGTCAATGAGCACCTAGCCAATGGCAAGTTGACCGCTGTACTTTCGAATGTTGCACCTGCACCTGAAGGTGTATGGGGGGTGTACCCACCTAGGCAATTTATAGCAACCAATGTAAAAGCATTACTTGACCATTTGGTCGCTACTGTTCAAGTATCAGATTTATAATTATTTTTTACAATTTCGCGCATCCCATGCTGGCTAAATCTATGCTAACATGAGCGCATATTTAGCCCTTGGAATATTCATAACTTATTATGTTTCAACCTGTTAGCCTTTTTATAGGGCTGAGATATAGTCGCTCTTCAAAGGGTAATGCCTTTATCTCATTCATCTCTTTTTTTTCTATTGCGGGCATTGCTATTGGCTTAATGGCCTTGTTTACAGTTAGTTCGGTTATGAATGGTTTTGAGAATAACCTTAAAACTAACATGCTCGGTTTAATTCCCCATATCGAAGTATCAGCTGAAGATAATTCGAAAGAAACCATGTTGCAGTTACAGCAGCAACTAGCAAACTCTAAAGATATTAAACAAGTTAACCTTTATCGCCATGGCGAAGCCATTTTGCAAACCAACCAAGATTTACACGGCGTGTTATTGCAAGGGCTCTATGACGAAGGAAGCTCCCTGTATAACGTAAAAGATAAAATTGTTGCTGGCAATTGGTCACAAGTAATGGACAGTAACTATCACATTGCGATTAGCCGCTATTTAAGCCGTAAATTGGGTATTTCGCTTGGGGATAAAGTACGGGTGATCATGCCAAATGCCAGTTCTTATACACCCCTTGGTCGAGTACCTAGCCAACGTTTGTTTACCGTTGCGGCACTGTATGAAACACAATCTGAAATTGATATGTCATTGGCATTTACCAGTGGTTATTCGTTAGGCCGAGTTTTAAAGCTGGCAAAATCAGCAGCACCCAACTTGAGTATCTCTTTGTACGAACCTTTTTCCGTAGAGCAAGTATTGCAATCTCAAACAGCAATTTTAAATGATTACACAGTAACTGATTGGCGAGCTAGTCAAGGGACGTTATTTGCCGCTGTGGCGATGGAAAAGCGCATTATGTCTATGTTACTTGGTTTAATTGTGCTTGTTGCGGTGTTTAATATAGTTTCTGCATTAACCATGATGGTAAGTGAAAAACAAAGTGAAGTGGCTATCTTACAAACGCTGGGTTTAACTCCTTTGCAAGTTCAGCATGTATTTATGACCCAGGGTTTATACAATGGTGTTATTGGCACCAGCATTGGTGCGTTACTTGGCGTGCTATTAAGTAGCAATATAAATGAGTTATTGAATATGTTAGGCATTAATTTATTAGCGGGTGTGAGTTTACCCGTTAAATTTGATGTTATGAGTTTGAGCCTAATTGCCGCAGGGAGTATTGCTATGAGCTTTTTAGCTACTTTGTATCCTGCCCGAAAAGCTGCAAAAGTGAATCCAGCAGAGGTATTACGTTATGAGTGATTTAGTGATTAATTGTCAGCAGCTTAATAAAGTGTATCAAGATGGCGATAATCAGGTTGCAGTCTTAAAAGGGGTTGATTTAACGCTCAATCAGGGCGAAATGTTAGCCGTTGTAGGTAGTTCTGGTTCTGGTAAAAGTACTTTATTACATATATTAGGCACCTTAGATAATGCGACAGATGGAACCGTTGAAATCAAAGGTCAACAGGTTGCTAAATTAAACCGAAAACAACAAGCGAGTTTCCGCAACGAAAATTTGGGCTTCATTTACCAATTCCATCATTTATTAATGGAATTTACTGCCATTGAAAATGTTGCTATGCCACTTTTAATTAAAGGTTTAAGCGCAAAAGCGGCAAACGAAAAAGCCCTCAACATGCTTGATAAAGTAGGGTTATCTCATCGTTGCGAACATAAACCATCGGCGTTGTCAGGTGGTGAGAGGCAGCGGGTTGCAATAGCACGTGCATTGGTAACAGAGCCTGCGTTGGTGCTAGCTGATGAACCAACGGGTAACTTAGATAAACAAAACGCAATTAAGATTTATGACTTGATTAAAGAGTTAAATACCAGCTTAAAAACTAGTTTTGTTGTGGTAACCCATGATTTAGAGCTTGCAGATAAACTAGGCAAAATTGCCTATTTAGATGATGGTAAGCTTGCAATTAAAGAGTCTCAGCATGTTGCTTAGTGCCTTTATTTCAAAACGATTTCGCGCTCACAGTGGCCAAAAAGAGGGGCAAAATGGCTTTGTAAGCTTTATTGCTAAAGCATCGACAATCGGCATACTTTTGGGAGTCGCCGTATTAATTGTTGCTCTATCAGTGATTAATGGCTTTGAGCAACAACTAGTGCATCGGCTTTTATCGGTTGTACCGCAGGTTGAATACGTTGCTCCTAATAAACCAATCAATAATTGGCAGTCAAAAGTTGCTTTATTGCGCTCTCAAGCCGGTGTAACAGGTGCAGCACCTTTTATTAGTGTCAACGGCATGGCGCAGTTTAAAAGTGAGTTAAAAGCGGTTGAAGTGCGTGGCGTTAGCCCAGAGTTTGAAAACCAAGTATCGGCGTTAAACCAATTTACAGAAGGGCGCTTAGTTAGTCAGTTACAACAAGAAGATGCACTTTTAGGACAACAAATAGTCAACCGGTTAGGTCTTAAAATTGGCGACCCAGTTACCTTATTAATCCCACAGATAAACCAGCAAAGTAACACCTTACTTGCTCCAAAGCGGGTGAGTTTGAATCTTGCGGGTATTATTAAAATGGGCGGCCCAATTGATGAAACAGCGGCTTTTATTCGCCTCGACAAAGCGCAAAGTGTACTGAGTTTCGATGAAAACCAAGTAACCGGTTTACGGTTACAAGTAGCTGATGTATTTGCTGCTCATCAAACCGCTATGCGGGTGGGGCAAGTTATCCCAGATTATGTCTATGTCTCTAGTTGGTTCAGAACGCAAGGCAGCTTATATCAAGATATTCAAATGGTTCGAACTATTGTGTATATCGTGGTGTTTTTAATTATTGCCGTAGCTAGTTTTAATATTGTTTCATCACTTGTTATGGAAGTACGCGAAAAACAGGCAAATATTGCGATTTTGAAAACCATGGGAGCACAAGACAGTACGATTTTAGCCACCTTTGTTATGCAAGGATTTACGCAAGCACTTATTGGCGTAATACTTGGAACGATTATAGGTGTTATGCTTGCATTAAATATCAGTGAATTATTCTCGTGGATCAGTCATTTGTTAGGTGACAATCCATTACAAGGTGTTTATTTCATAGAGTTTTTACCTAGTAAACTCGTTTGGCAAGATATCGTTATAACGGTGATTGTTACCTTTGTCCTCGCTATTTTGGCAACATTATACCCTGCGTGGCAAGCAACCCGAGTAGACCCAGCAAAAGTACTCGGTAATTAAGGAATGTTTATGGATAAGCAAAGGATTATCGATTTTTGGTTTAATGAATTAGGCTCAGATGCTTGGTATAAGCAATCTGATGACACTGATGCATTAATTACACGTGAGTTTTCAGAGTGTCTTTTGCAGGTTATCGCTGGCGAGCATGCTGACTGGCGACTTGATGCCCAAGGCTCTTTAGCTGAAATTATTGTGTTAGATCAATTCTCACGGAATATTTACCGTAATACGGCTAAGGCTTTTAGCCAAGATCCACAAGCCCTAAGCTTAGCGCAAAGAGCAATTGAACTTGGCTTTGATAAAAAATTACCTAGCTCTCAAGCTGCGTTTATTTATATGCCGTTTATGCATAGTGAATCCAAAGTTATTCATCAGCAGGCTGAGCAATTGTTTAAAGGCATGAGTAATTATGAATTTGAACTAAAGCACAAAGTTATTATTGATAGGTTTGGTCGCTATCCACACCGCAACGCAATTTTAGGTCGTGAATCAACACCTGAAGAGCTGCAATTTTTAACTCAACCTAACTCTTCTTTCTGAGTTGACTGAATAGTAGGCAAGTAAATTAAAATGCCCTTTGATTGCCCGTAAACACTTGCACAGCGCCATTTTAAACCTTAAAGTGTCAGAAATGTTGTAAAAGAGTAACCACCATGGAACAAAAACAAGCAAGACCATTAACACCAGAAGAACAAGCCGAAGCGCAAAAACAAAGTGTTATGTGGCAAAGAGAATGTTTCCAGAATGCACAAAAGCATTTAGCTGAAAAAGGCGTTATCCCGCAAACTGTTGTTGAGAAAGAAAGCCGTTTCATTGCGCCATTAGTGGCTATTTGGAAGTTTAAAGCACAAAATGGTAAAAGCTATTGGGTTATCACAGGGCGTTTACCAACCGATCACGCAGAAGCAAGTGCAGCAACCAATGCCCGTGAAGTACTTAGATATTTCTCAATGCAATGGCAACTAAAGGCTGATCAACTAATGCAGTCAGGCGCTGTAGATAAGACCAAAGTAGATTTTGCTAATTTACTCATTAACCGCGCTCATGGTTTGTATGAGTTATTCGAAAAAGATGATATGTGGCAAAATGAGCCAGCTTAACTTTAAATAAAAAAGCTGAATAATTTTATTCAGCTTTTTAAACCATCTAGTGCACCAAAGTGAATGGCCGCGTATCAAATTGCTTGATAGGGCAGAGCATCCGTTGTCTTGGAATTCCTGCCTCCATAAATACTAAGCCATCAGCCGAAAACCCATTTCGTTTGAATCGATCAACTTCATTTAATATGCAATTGATACTAACGCAATCACAGCCTTGTTTTTCAGCTAAACCTACTAAGTAATTCAATAATGATTTGTAAACTGATCGGTTACGGTGTTCAGGTAACACAGCAATCCGACCAATTAAGCCATCATTACACAAGCGCCCAGTCGCAACTGGACATTTATTACTTTCATCAGTAACAAGTACGTGATGAGCCGTTTTATCTAAATGGTCAAATTCGACGTGTTTTGGAATATGTAATTCGCAAACAAATACCCTCTCTCGGATTTGTTGCAATAGTTCCTTGTCGATACTCCATTCAACTTCATCTATCATGTAGCCCATATAAACACGCTCCTAACAAAACCAAATACCCTCATTTAATAGTGTAGTAAAAGTTTTTAGGAAAATGTGGTTATTTTTTGAACTATTTATATCGCTAGCGGTCAGTGATGTTTGGTCTGTTAATCTTTTTATTAGAGAAAGATCTTCTAGATCATGCATATAATTGACCCCATTAACACTAAAAAGTACTTTATCATCGATGATTTGATAAATTGCACGTGTGCCGCCTAAGCGTTCAAAAATGAGCATATCATCATCTAACAGTGCTTTTACATCATCAAGCGTGTATGGTTCTTCTAGTGGTGCTAGGTCCATTTCATGTTTTGGCTGGCTCATACTATTGCCAAGCCATGTCTTAAATACTGAGTCATCATTGATTGCAGCAATCATTAATTGCTTCACTTTTTCGGCTTCAGTTTGGCTTAGTTCACCTTTTGAGGCACGTAATTTTAGCTCTGGATCACCATATCGTTGATTACCAAGTTCAGTATCAATCAGGTGATCTGCAAATTGTGATAACAAGTCGCGTTGGTTTGGTGCTCTAAAACCTACAGAATAATTAAGTGCATTTTCAACTGCGTAACCCTCGTGCGGGCAGCCTGGTGGAATATAAAGAATATCACCCGGTTCTAACACACAATCGATTACGGCAGGAAATTGCTCAACTTGTAATAAGCTTTTATTTTGCGCAAATTGTTTTAAGTTCGCATCAGGTAAGCCAACGCGCCAATGGCGTTTTCCTTCGCCCTGAATAATAAACACATCGTATTGATCTAAATGCGGGCCCACGCCACCACCCGGCGTAGAGTAGCTGATCATCAAGTCATCGATACGCCAGTTTGGAATAAAGCGAAATGGCTCCAGTAGTTGCGCTGCATCGTTATGCCAATGGTCAACCGCTTGTACGAGTAACGTAGCGTGCTTCTCAGTTAGCAAGCTAAAGTCTTCAAATGGACCATGGTATGCTTGCCAATCATCTGAGTGATTGGTCACAATACGTGATTCAATGCTTTCTTCCATGGCAAGCCCAGCAAGTTCTTCGGGCTCAATAGGATCAGCAAAATCTTTGAAGCCTTGCTTAATAAGTAATGGTTTTTTTTGCCAATACTCCGCTAAAAATTGCTCTTGGGTTAATGAATTGATGGTTAATTGATACATAACATGACCTAAGCGAATTGATATAAAAAAAGCGAAAGGAAGGCCTTTCGCTTTTTTAAGTCTTAATTTGAATTTAAGCTAAGTTGTCGATGAACTCAACAGCACGACCAATGTAATTAGCCGGTGTTAATTTTTTCATTTCTACTTTTGCTTCTTCAGGTAACTCAAGACCATCGATGAAATCAGCCATGATTTCTTGGTTTACGCGCTTACCACGCGTAAGGTCTTTAAGTTTTTCGTATGGCTTTTCGATACCATATTTACGCATTACCGTTTGAATTGGCTCTGCTAGTAATTCCCAGTTTTGGTCTAGCTCTTCTAGTAAACGCGCTTCGTTTACCTCAAGTTTGCTTACACCTTTTAATGTCGCTTGGTAAGCGATCAAAGTGTAGCCCATACCAACACCTAGGTTACGTAACACTGTTGAGTCAGTTAAGTCACGTTGCCAGCGAGAAACAGGTAGTTTTTGCGCAAGGTGAGTAAAGATAGCGTTAGCAATACCTAAGTTACCTTCAGAGTTTTCAAAATCAATCGGGTTTACTTTGTGAGGCATAGTAGATGAACCAATCTCACCTGCGATTGTTTTTTGTTTAAAGTGGTTTAGTGCAATGTAGCCCCAAACGTCACGGTCAAAATCAAGTAATACAGTGTTGAAACGTGCAACTGCATCGAATAACTCTGCAATGTAATCATGCGGCTCGATTTGTGTTGTGAATGGGTTAAATGTTAAACCTAGGCTTGTTACAAATTGCTCAGCGTGGCTGTGCCAATCGTAATCTGGGTAAGCACTAAGGTGAGCGTTGTAGTTACCTACAGCACCGTTGATTTTACCTAACATTTCTACTTTGGCAATTTGGTCACGTTGACGCTTTAAGCGCATGTATACGTTTGCAAACTCTTTACCCATTGTAGAAGGCGTAGCAGGTTGACCGTGGGTACGCGTCATCATCGCAACTGATTTGTATTCAACTGCTTTTTCTTTCAATGCATTTAGAAGTTGGTCACAGTATGGAAGTAATACTTTATCACGCGCTTCTGTAAGCATTAGACCGTGAGACAGGTTATTGATGTCTTCTGAAGTACAGGCAAAGTGAATGAATTCGTTAACTGCGTTTAGCTCTGCGTTGTCAGCTACTTTCTCTTTAAGTAGGTATTCAACTGCTTTTACGTCATGGTTAGTTGTGCGCTCGATCTCTTTAACGCGTGCAGCATCCGCTTCGCTAAAGTTATCAACAATGGCATTAAGTAAAGCATTAGCCTCGTCGCTAAATGCCGGTACTTCTGTGATTGCGCTTGCTGCAGACAAAGCTTGTAACCAACGAACTTCAACAGTTACACGGTATTTGATTAAACCAAATTCGCTGAAAATGCTGCGTAGTTCCGTGGTCTTGCTGCCATAGCGACCATCTACCGGAGAGATAGCGGTTAACGCTGAAAGCTCCATAATGACTCCTAAATTGTCTAGTTTGAACGATAATTAAATTGATTGTTTAGCAATAGCGAGGATTTTTCTTTTTGCAAAGAAAAAATGACGGCGCTTACCGCCCATTTGTCGCCATAACACGGCACTACGAATTCCGGCCAATAATAGGGCACGAATTTTGTTTTGCGTGAGCTGCTGTTTTAATAACTCTGGCTTGCCGTACACTTGAATACGATGCCCAAGGGGGCTTAGCACCGATGAGTAAATATCAGCAAGCGCTGCTACAACAGTATCATCTGTGATAGCAAAATGGTCGAGGCGACGTTTAACATCATCAATGCGACGACCTAATTCATTTAAGCTGTTTTGTTTTGAACTTAATGCACGTTCTAATTGCATTAAACCACCCACATATTTCACGATTTCGACGTCTTCGTCTGCGCCGGCAGAAAGCTGTGCAATCAAAATGCGATAACCTTCACGTAAATTATGTTTACCCTGATACACATCTTCAGGGCTATTTGGTGATGTTTCAATTATACAGTTTAATAACTTTTCTAATTCGTGGTCGCTACCTTGGCCATATTGCGCAACTTTTTGTACTTGTTTGGCAACTTGACACATGGCAGCTAACGCCATGACTTGGTGTTCTGTCATTATTTGATCACCGAATCAATAATCCCACCGCCTAAGCAGACTTCGTCAGCATAGAAAACGGCTGATTGACCAGGAGTCACGGCTTTTTGTGGCTCATCAAATAACACGCGTGCCATACCATCTTCACCAACGAGTAATGTACAACTGATATCTTCTTGGCGATAACGGGTTTTAACCGTACAGCGCGTAGTCCCTTTAGGGCCTTCGCGGTCAACCCAGTGAAGTTGATTTGCATTTAAGCCATTACTGTATAGGCGAGGGTGGTCTTTACCTTGGCCAACGACTAGTACGTTGCGCTCAACGTCTTTATCTACAACGTACCAAGGTTCACCTGAGCCTTCTTTCATGCCGCCAATTAATAGGCCTTTACGTTGACCCAGCGTGTGGTACATCAAACCTTCGTGCTCACCCACTTCATTGCCATCGGTATCTTCAATTTTACCTGGCTGAGCTGGTAAGAATTTTTGTAAAAAGTCTTTAAATTTACGCTCACCGATAAAGCAAATACCAGTGCTGTCTTTTTTATCATGCGTAATTAAATCTTGCTCTTCAGCAATACGGCGTACTTCTGGTTTTGCAATGTCGCCAACAGGGAAAAGTGTTTGTGCAATATGCTCATGGCTTAATGTGTACAAGAAATAGCTTTGATCTTTGTTGTCATCAAGACCACGACACATGACAAATTTATCACCACGTTTTTCGCGGCGTACATAGTGACCAGTCGCGATATAATCTGCACCCAGTGCTTGCGCTGCAAATTCTAAAAATGCTTTGAATTTGATTTCTTTATTACACATGATGTCTGGGTTTGGCGTACGGCCTGCTTTGTACTCAGCTAAAAAGTACTCAAATACGTTGTCCCAGTATTCGGCTGCAAAATTTACAGTGTGAAGCTCAATGCCTAGCTTGTCGCACACAGCTTGTGCGTCTTTTAGGTCTTCAGCTGCAGCGCAATATTCATCATTATCGTCTTCTTCCCAGTTTTTCATGAACAGGCCTTCAACTTGATAGCCTTGCTGCTTTAATAAATACGCTGATACAGAAGAATCAACACCGCCGGACATACCCACGATGACTTTAATGTGACTATTTTCGCTCATAATATTCGCTGTCATTTTTAACTGCTATGGAAAGGGCGGTATTATATACCCAAACCACCTCAAGATGCGAGTTTCAGTTGGAATTAAAAGCGATTTAGGCAAGGCATTGATTGCAAGTAATAGTGGGTTGGATATAGCATACTTTTAGACGCCCAAACCAGCCAAAATTACAGCGGTTATTGGTAAATCAAACTTAGGGGGTAGGCTTGGCCAGCTAAATGATCTTCAATGCATTTTAAAACCAGCGGGCTTCTAAGCGGTAAGTTTCTTATTTGCTCAATGCTAAACCAATCGGCACTGAGAATGTCATTATCTTGGGGGGATGGTAAATATAGCTCTGGGCAAGTAAAAGCAAAGCTAAAACGCATATAATGGACGCCATTAGCCGCATGTAAATTGTAAATACCAACCAGATGGCTGGCATTAAGGCTAATACCTGTCTCTTCAATAAGCTCACGACAAGCAGCTTCAGCTAAGGTTTCATTTGCCTCCAAATGACCGGCAGGCTGGTTATAACAGATCTCACCTGTGTGTTTATCGCGTTCTTTAACAAGTAAAAACTTATCTTCGCATGTAACGATAGCCGCGACTGTGACATTAGGTTTATGCATCTGGATTGTTCACGACTTTAAACTGACCACTATCCAAACCATCGAGAGTATAGTTACCAATGCTGTAACGAATTAATCGTAAAGTAGGAAAACCAACATGAGCAGTCATGCGACGAACTTGGCGATTGCGTCCCTCAGTGATAGAGATTTCCAACCAGCTGGTAGGTATGTTTTTTCGCTCGCGAACAGGCGGGGTGCGCGGCCAAATTGAAGGTTCGTCAATGCGTTTAACCTTGGCAGGCTTGGTCATGCCATCTTTAAGTTCTACGCCTTTGTTTAGGGCAAAAATAGCCTCATCACTGACATCGCCTTCTACTTGAACCCAATACGTTTTAGCTGTTTTTTTATTGGGTTCAGTGAGTGTATGTTGTAACTTGCCGCAGTTTGTAAGTAGCAAAAGCCCTTCGCTATCTCTGTCTAAGCGTCCTGCTGCATACACGTCTTTAATAGTAATAAAGTCGGCAAGCGTTTTGCGGTTTTGATCATCAGTAAATTGGCAAAGCACATCAAATGGTTTGTTAAACAGCACTACTTTGCGCTGCTCTGGACTAATTGCTTTTTTAACTTGGCGTTTTTGCGTGGGCCTTGAATACGTTCGACCGCTACTACGACGAGGTTTGCTATTGGCTTTGTTTACCATTAAATACACCTAGCCGGTTTAGGCAAACCTGCAATTTTAGTTGCTTGTTTAGCTGGGCCTTTGGGAAATAGTTTATATAAGTACATACTATTACCTTTTTCTTCACCTAGTTTTTGGGCCATGGCTTTGACCAGCATACGGATTGCTGGGCTGGTGTTGTATTCTAAGTAAAAATCACGCACAAAGTGCACAACTTCCCAGTGCTGTTCACTTAACGTAATATTCTCTTGCTCAGCAATGATTGGTGCAAGCTCTTCACACCAATCATTTGAGTCAAGTAAATAACCTTGTTTGTCAGTTTCTATTTGTTTGTTATTAAATTCAAGCATGGTTTACCAAGTAATCGTGTTCTTTGTGTTTAAAGTCATTTTTACAAATTGCGTGTAGTCGATTGCGATGTCGCCCAAGCTTATAGAGATATTTCGTGCTGTGGCATCTTCATTGAGTAAATATAAAGCGGATGAAAATTGCTTAAATTGCGTGCTGCTGTAGCAAGCGTCGCTAACTAGTAGAATAGTATCCTCTGCGGCTATTAAATTTGCTAGCGTATTGGTGCAATAATGAGAAAGTGGTTTAGCAAATATATGAAGTGTGCTCATAATGTTACCACCTGATCTTGTTGGCTTATTAAATGACGTTGCTGCTCAAAACTGGCTACCTTCACATCAATAATTAATTTATCTTTTGTTAAATTAAAGTCTATTAATGATTTTTCACACACATAAATATTTTCTACATCATACAACTCAAGCGTCTTAATGGTTTTAAAATAGTTTTTGATACCAAGTTGTTCTGGCTGTTGATTCTTTTTTAGAGCTAAAACCGCCTCACCACTGAGCAACCAGCTAATGTTTTGTTCAATAGCAGCGAAAATTAGCGTTGTGTCGAGTGAGTCACGAATATGCTGGTCATCAAACGGGCTGTGTTGGCTAATAACTAAAACGTTTTTCATTTAAATTGCACCCATTTATCAGCATCACTGGCAAGCATTGCAAACTCAGCTAACCCCGCCACTGTGAAAACACCCGTTTGGTTAATATCTAATCCTCGTTTTTCTGCCGCTGTAACGCATAATAAAAGCGGAATAGCTTGTTCATGTAAACCTTGCCACAAACGACTTATTGGTAGTTCGTCACTGGCAAGTTCTAAATGTTGACTGGCATGAAAAACACCTGCTTGGTATAAAAAAACAGCTGAAATAGTATGACCTGACTCAATGCATGCCTGTGAAAATTTAATCAGACGTTGTGTAGTATCGTGGTCAGTCGGTGCGGTGTGAAGAGAAAGTACAAATTTTGCCAAAACGCATCCAATAAAAAAGCCCCTAGAAAGGGGCTATTTTAACAGAACTATTTAATTAGTCATCACTTGCACCAAGTAGGTGTAGAAGAGATGTAAATAAGTTATAGACGTTCAGGTATAAAGATACTGTGGCACGAATATAGTTAGTCTCGCCACCATTTATGATACGGCTTGTATCGAATAAGATTAAACCAGACATAATCAATACAACAGCTGCATTAATAACCATGAAGGTGATAGAGCTACCAATAAAGAGGTTTACTAGGCTTGCAATGATAACCACGATTAAACCAACAGTTAAAAAGCCGCCCATAAATGAGAAGTCTTTTTTAGTGGTAAGTGCATACGCAGACAAACCAAAGAAGATCAACGCAGTAGAACCAAGCGCTTGCATTATTAGCATTGGACCGTTCGGCATTGCTGCATAGTAGTTAAGCATAGGGCCAAGGCCCGCGCCCATCAAACCAGTAAATACAAACACCCATGCAACACCTGATGCACTGTCAGCCTTTTTGTTAACAACAAAAAGAACACCAAATGCAATCAAGCTAAATACTAACCCCATAAAATAAGGTAGATTCATCGCCATTGAAATACCTGCAGTTACTGCGCTAAAAGCAAGTGTCATAGCCAGTAAAAAGTAAGTATTTTTTAATACTTTATTTGTTTCAATAGTCGACATTACCGGTCTAGTGGTATTGTACGATTGATTAAACGCCATTGTTAGAGCTCCTTTGAATGAACTTAATTCGTTCGTTAGTTCCAATATTAAACTGAAACTAAGCCTATCAAGAGTTATATGTTTGGGCAAACCTTTGTAGATCAATAGACATGCAAAATAATCAAAAAGTTCAAATCGATTATATTTTGACTTTAATTGTGTTAATGATGAGCGATTTAGTTGTTTTTTAATCACTTAAACAGATTTTTGAAAAAAAAGCTTCACAAACACAGCTGCCTTATCTATTATGCACGCCGTCGGAGAGATGGCAGAGTGGTCGAATGCACCGGTCTTGAAAACCGGCAGGGGTTTGTAGCCCCTCTAGGGTTCAAATCCCTATCTCTCCACCATTATTTTTACTACTGGCGTTAGCGAGTAGGTTTTTCGCATTCGGAGAGATGGCAGAGTGGTCGAATGCACCGGTCTTGAAAACCGGCAGGGGTTTGTAGCCCCTCTAGGGTTCAAATCCCTATCTCTCCACCATCATTGAAGCCGCTGAATTTATTCAGCGGCTTTTTTGTTTCTACAGCCTTTCCTCAGTTTTACAAATTACGACTATTGTCGATATTTCGCATTTCAACCACTTAGTCCATGCTTTACGTATCTCGTATTATCTTTGTGAAATTAGGGAATTTATGAAACATCGTTTAGCAAAGAGTGTAGGACTTTCATTATTATCGCCCGTTATCGTAGGTTGTATCCTCGGCCTTTATTATGCTTTTACCTTAGATGGTAATGGGCTGAGTATTTTTTTTAATCTACTTGTCAGTGCAATCGCTAATGCGCACATTGTGGGTCTTACAATGGCGGCGTTTGTAGTGCCGGGTTATTTACTTATGTATAAATATGCAAAAGTAAACTATTCGGGCGTTTTGACACTGGGATTATTAGGTGGGGCAATTTTTAGTTACTTGTTAAGTGCAACTACAGGGATGGCATTTGTAATCAATGCAGTAATGTCTGCCTTAGCAGCAGGGCTGTTTTTATTTGGTTTAAGACAGGGGTTAGCAACCCAATCTCCACATCAATAGCAGAATATTTAATCAAGCTAGCTTATTTTAAGGGCAAATTGTTTTTTTTTGCCCTTAAAAGGTTTCATTTATTGCTTACAAAGAGTACCTTTAGCTACTGTATGTTTAATAAGAAGTAGTTAAGAAGTAGTTTGGTATGCAAAAGCAGGATTTTTACCAGTCATTAGTTAAACAAGCTGAATCACTAATTGCAGGTGAATCAAATGTCATTGCAAATATGGCAAATTTAAGTGCGTTGTTGTTTACCTCTTTAGAGGATATAAACTGGGCGGGCTTTTATCTAATGGATTCTCCCGAAGAATTAGTGTTAGGGCCGTTTCAAGGCAATCCAGCATGCATCCGTATTCCAGTAGGTAAAGGAGTATGTGGGACTGCTGCACAAACACAACAAACACAATTAGTTGAAGATGTTCACGCATTTGCAGGTCATATTGCATGTGATGCAGCATCAAATTCTGAAATTGTTGTACCTGTTTTTAAAGATGGTAAAGTGTTTGCTGTACTTGATATTGATAGCCCGAGCATTGGCCGTTTTGATACTGATGATCAAGCTGGTTTAGAAGCATTGGTAAAATGCTTTGAGGCAAATCTAAAATGAAAGATCTGCTAAATGTGCAAGATTACCTTTTTGCGATTCACGATGTAGGTGATTGGGAAGGGGAAGAAGAAGTTGTTGCTGAAAGGCTCAACGACTTGATTCACATGGCTTGGGATCGTCTACCTGATGACCTTGACTGTGAATCAATTGATGAAATTATTAATGGTATTTGGGAACACCTTCGCGGTGATTTAGCGCTTATTGAAGCGGACTTCGAAGAGTTGACCGACTGGGTAACACACTATGTCGATTCATCACTTGATGAAAAGATGTAATAAAAGGTTCTAACATGGAAACCACAAACAAGCTAAAAGATATTAATGAAGTACTGGATTTCTTATACCAAGAATTTCCACAATGTTTTAAACAAAAAGACGGCATTCAACCGCTAAAAGTAGGTATTTTTAAAGATATCGCTGAGCGCATTGAAGGTTCTGAGAAAGTAAGTAAAACTCAGGTTCGTCAAGCGCTAAGAAAATACACCTCTAATTGGCGTTATTTAGAAGCAGTAACTAAATCTGAGTTTCGTATCGATCTTGATGGTAATCAAGACGAAAAAGTGGAACAAGAACACGTTGAACATGCACAAAAAGCGTTAGAAGAAAGCCGTGCAAAAATGGCTAAACGCAAAAAGCAGCAGCGTCCTCGTAAAGACGGTGACACAAAATCTTACAAAAAGAATACGGGTCATCATGCAAAATCAGCTGAAAAAGGCGCTAAAGTTAGCAATAAGCCTGCAAAAGCTGCACCTGCAAAACGTTCTGGAAAAGTTGAACCTTTACCTGCCTCTGAGGTCAAGGTAAATAGCAAAGTTAAAGTTAAACTTGGCCAAGCACTTGTTAATGCGGTTATTACTGAAGTGAACAAAGATGAGGTTCATGTTGAGTTAGTAACAGGGATGCAAGTTAAGACCAAAGCAGACAGCCTGTATATCATTTAATAGCTGTAAAAAATTAAGGAGTTGTGTATGAGTAATAAGTTTACGCTCATTCCGTTAGTCGCTGCCCTGTTTTCAGGTTCATTATTGGCATCTACAGACAATCTTACTGTTGAAGATTTGCCTATTCTTAAGCAAGAAAGCCAGCATAGTACGGCTAGTAAACGGGTGACAAACTTATTTACTCGTGCACACTACAAACCTATTCGTTTTAACGACGAATTATCTGAGCAAGTTTTTGATCGTTACATCGAATCCCTTGATTTCAACAAAAGTGTTTTTTTAGCTTCAGATATTGCATCATTCTCGCAATATAAAGACCAGTTTGATAATGCACTTTCGACAGGGAAGCTTGGGTTTGCTTTTGATATTTTTAACTTAAGCTTAAAACGACGTTTTGAGCGTTATGATTATTCATTGTCATTACTTGATAAAGAAATGACTTTTGATAAAGAAGATGAATACATGTTCGACCGCGAGGACGCGAGTTGGGCAACAACTCAGGCTGAGTTAGATGAGTTATGGCGTCAACGAGTTAAATATGATGCGTTACGCTTAAAAATGACAGGTAAAGATTGGCAAGGCATTAAAGATGTTTTAACCAAGCGTTACCACAATGCGCAAAAACGCTTAGTACAAACAAATAGTGAAGATGCGTTTCAAATTGTAATGAACTCGTTTGCACGAAGCATCGAAGCGCATACTTCTTATTTATCTCCACGACGTGCTGAACAATTCAAGATGGATATGGACCTTGAGTTAGAAGGTATCGGTGCAGTCCTTAGTTATGATGAAGATTACACAGTAATACGTAGCCTAGTACCGGGTGGTCCAGCAGATAAGTCAGAGCAAATTAAAGCTGATGACCGTATTATTGGTGTTGCCCAAGAAGGTGAAGACTTTGTTGATGTTATCGGTTGGCGCTTAGATGATGTTGTTGAGCTTATAAAAGGTCCAAAAGGCACCAAAGTTCGTCTGCAATACTTAAAAGGTGCAGATGCTCACGGCACACCTAAAGTGGTTGAAATAACCCGTGATAAAATTCGCTTAGAAGACCGTGCTGCCAAATCAAATGTGTTTGAAGCAAAGTATTCAGATTTAACCAGTAAAATCGGTGTGATTGAAATACCAGGCTTTTACAATAACCTATCACAAGATGTAAAAGTTGAGCTTGCTAAATTAAAAGAAGCTAAAGTTGATGGTATTATCATCGACTTACGTCAAAATGGTGGTGGTTCTTTATATGAAGCGACACAACTTTCTGGTTTATTTATAGATCAAGGCCCGGTCGTTCAAATCCATACACTAAATAATCGTATTGAAGAGCAAAAAGACCGTGATGGTGTGACTTTTTATGATGGCCCATTAACGGTATTAGTTGACCGTTATAGTGCCTCTGCCTCAGAAATTTTTGCTGCGGCAATGCAAGATTATGGTCGTGCAATTGTGATTGGTGAGCAAACATTTGGTAAAGGCACTGTACAGCAGCATAAACCGCTTGGCCGTGCTTACGATTTATATGATCATCCATTAGGTAGCGTGCAATATACGATTGCAAAATTCTACCGTATCAATGGCGGCAGTACACAGCACAAAGGCGTGATACCAGACGTATCTTTCCCTTCAGCTATCGATCCTGCAGAGTGGGGCGAAAGCCAGCAAGATAATGCACTACCTTGGGACAGCATCATCCGTGCTAAATACAACTCAGTTGATAACCTAAAACCAGCTATCTCTTACGTTAATAAGCTTCATGATGCACGTATTGCAAGTGAACCTGAGTTTGGCTATGTGTTTGATGACATTAAGCGCTATCAAGAAGAGAAAGACCGTAAGACTATCTCACTAGTTGAAGCTGACCGCTTAAAAGAGAAAGACGAAGGTGAAGAGCGTGCATTAGAGCGTGCGAATGAACGTTTGGTTCGTCTGGGTGAAAAGCCAGTTGAGAAACTAGACGACTTACCTGATGTGCTTGATGATTTAGACCCATTCTTAGAAGAAGCGGCTCTGATCACTCAGGACTATATTAAATATGGTCGTATCGCGAAAAAATAATTAGCAATTTTTTAGCAAAATTGTTCAATAAAAAGGCGCTTAGGCGCCTTTTTTGCTACCTAAAACAGGTCATCTTGTTATAATGAAAAATCTGATAGCCTTAAACTATAAGGGTTTGAGGCTTATGAACAATAATAATTAAACACGCCATATAAGACGTGTAGGAGACTATCTTTTGAATTCAGTTGAAGATAAACCTGTTAAACAGGCCAGCTTTTTGGACGCCCTGATCCCAATTTCAGTGCTGGTTTGCCTGCTAGGTGCAGCAGTTTACTTATTCGGTGATAACTCATCATCGGGTCCAAATCAAATCGCATTATTATTTGCCACCTTTACTGCCGCATTAATTGGCTTAAAAAATGGTTATACCTGGAAGAAACTAGAACAAGCCATGATAGAAGGGATCACTTTGTCTCTTGGTGCAATCATCATTCTTTTGATGGTCGGTGCTTTAATTGGTACTTGGCTACTTTCAGGCACTGTACCAACTTTAATTTACTATGGTTTACAGATCATTAATCCAAGCTGGTTTTACGCAGCAAGTTGCTTAATTTGTGGCATTGTTGCGATGAGTATCGGTAGCTCATGGACTACAGCTGCGACCATTGGTGTTGCACTGCTTGGTGTCGCAACAGGCCTTGGCCTTGAACAAGTTGTTACTGCGGGTGCGGTTATTTCTGGTGCTTACTTTGGTGATAAGTTAAGTCCATTATCAGAAACCACTAATTTGGCACCGGCTGTTGCGGGAGCTGATTTATTTGAACATATTCATCATATGCTCTGGACAACAGTGCCAAGCTTTATTATTGCGTTAATTATTTTTATTTTTATGGGCTTTAATGCAGGTGGTTCGACAGAAGCTGGTCGTATTGATGAAATCGTTAACTTATTAGAGCAAAACTTCAATATTGGCTTTGAGATGCTAGTGCCATTAGCTGTATTACTTTTCTTAGCAATCCGTAAGATGCCAGCATTTCCTGCGATTTCTATCGGGGCAGTATTAGGTGCGATTTGGGCGATGTTATTTCAATCAGATTTAATAAATAGCCAAATTGATGCATCACAAGGCCACGCGATTGGCTATTTTAAACTAGTTTGGACAACCTTCTTCGACGGTTTCAGTATCGATACTGGCGATGAAAAAATGGACTCACTATTAAGTGGTGGCGGTATGGCAGGCATGCTAACAACAACTTGGCTGATTATGACAGCCTTGATGTTCGGCGCTATTATGGAAAAAACCGGTTTACTTGATATGTTCGTAAAGAGCATTTTAAAAATAGCAAAAAGCACAGGCTCGCTTATTACTGCCACTATCGCAACCTGTATTGGTACCAATGCGGTAGCAGCTGACCAATATATTGCGATTGTTGTTCCTGGTCGAATGTTTAAAGACGAGTACGAAAAGCGCGGTTTGAAGCCAGTTAACTTATCTCGCACATTAGAAGATGGCGGTACTATTACAAGCCCACTTATACCTTGGAATACCTGTGGTGCTTACATGCAGAGTGTTTTATTAATAAATCCATTTGATTACGCTATGTATGCATTCTTTAATTTAATTAATCCATTCTTAGCGGTTGTTTACGCCTATTTAGGTATTAAGATTTTACGTATTACCCCAAAACACGTTAAACAAGAAGCTAGCGCTGAATAATAAACTTAGGCCCTGTATAGTTGCAGGGCCATTTTGGAGCCAGTTATGTCTGCTACGAGTAAACCTCAAGCTCAATATTTAAAAGATTATCAAGCCCCTCAATTTTCAATTCAACATATCGATTTACGCTTCGAATTAGCGCCTTTACAAACGTCAGTACAGTCTACAATGACAATCAATCGTACTGATGAAAGTAATTCGGACCTTGCTCTTGATGGTGTTGATTTAACGCTCATCTCAGTAGTGGTTGATGATAAAGCCTATGATGATTATACACTCGAAGATGAAAAACTAATCATTCATAACCTACCTGATAACTTTATTCTGAAAATAGAAAACCATATTGATCCGCAAACGAATACTTCACTAGAAGGTTTGTATTTGTCGGGTGGTGCTTACTGTACGCAATGTGAAGCCGAAGGTTTTCGAAAAATTACCTATTACCTCGACCGCCCAGACGTACTTGCTAGTTTTGATGTGACTATTATTGCTGACAAAAAATATACTCACCTGCTCTCAAATGGTAACCAAATTGAGGCTGGTAACTTAGATGACGGTCGGCACTTTGTAAAATGGCAAGACCCATTTAAAAAGCCTAGCTACTTATTTGCATTAGTCGCTGGTGACTTTGATGTGCTACGTGATCATTATACAACCAAGTCAGGTCGCAATGTTGAATTAGCGTTATTTGTTGATAAAGGAAATTTATCAAAAACACCTCATGCTATGACATCTCTCAAAAAATCAATGCGATGGGATGAAGAGCGCTTTAACCTTGAATACGATTTAGATATTTACATGATTGTCGCTGTTGATTTCTTCAACATGGGCGCGATGGAAAATAAAGGTTTAAATATCTTTAACTCTAAATGTGTTCTGGCGAATCAAGAAACAGCAACAGATAAAGATTACCATACAATTGAATCCATAGTCGGACATGAGTACTTCCACAACTGGACAGGAAACCGAGTTACATGTCGTGATTGGTTCCAATTGTCTTTAAAAGAGGGATTGACTGTTTTCCGCGATCAAGAGTTTAGTAGTGATATGGGGTCGCGAGCACTCAATCGAATTGATGCAGTTAAAGTAATGCGAACGCACCAATTTAGTGAAGATGCGGGGCCTATGGCACACCCAATTCGCCCTGAAAAAGTCATCGAAATGAACAATTTTTACACGGTTACTGTGTATGACAAAGGGGCTGAAGTTATTCGTATGATGCATACCTTACTGGGAGAAGAAAAGTTCCAACAAGGTATGTCATTGTATTTTGAGCGTCATGACGGACAAGCTGTTACCTGTGATGATTTTGTTGCTGCTATGAGTGATGCATCAGGTATCGATTTAACGCAATTTAAGCGTTGGTATAGTCAAGCTGGTACGCCAAAACTTAATGTAGAACAAGTTTACGATGAACAAAAGCATACCTTCACACTGAGCATTGAACAGTTTGCTCCTGATAATCAACCTGACAATGCCTTATTGCACATTCCGTTTGCTATTGAGCTTTTAGACAGTGTAGGGCAGTCACTACCTCTTGTGATTAATAACCAGCCACAAGATTCGGTATTAAATGTCACTGAAAAAACGCAGCAGTTTGTTTTTGAAGGTATTAAACAGCGTCCAGTCGCAGTGCTGTTAGAGGACTTCTCTGCGCCATGCATTGTTAATCAAAACACTTCTGCTGCTGATCTTTTACATATTATGCGTTTTGCCCGTAGTGACTTTTCGCGCTGGGATGCTCAACAACGCTTATTTACTAATGAGATGAAACAAGCTGTTGCATCTGGTGATGCTAACTTATCAGATGAAATAATTAATGCGCTTAAAACACTTATTGATGAGCGAGATGGTGATCTTGCACTAATTGCAGAACTGTTAAAACTACCCAGTTACGATACTTTAGCCGCGGAATACTCAATCATTCCTGTGGATGACATCATCGCAGTGCAAAATACCTTTGAAGCGCAAATTGCAAGCAGTTTAGCTGACTCTTTTGTTAATTGTTATAACGCTCTGTTGGATGATGGGTCAACCTCTGCAACTGCTGTAGCCATACGTGCTCTTAAACAAGTTTGCTTGTACTATTTAGCTAAAACAAATCACAACTCAGTAAATAGCTTAATTAATGAGTCTGCTCACAGTAGTAATATGACGAATGTATTGGCAGCATTAAGTGCTGTTGTGAAAGCTAACCACCCATTGTGTGACACATTACTTGATGAATTTGATGCAAAATGGCGTCATGATGTACTTGTGATGGATAAATGGTTTGCACTGCAAGCGATGAAAGAGACAGCGAGCAGTATTGAAGATATTAAAGCTCTTTATAATCATCCAAGCTTCGATTTTGGAAACCCAAATCGTGTACGGGCATTAGTTGGCAGCTTTAGTCATTTTAATATTACCCAATTCCATCGTGCAGATGGTAAAGGTTATGAACTTTTGGGTGACTTATTAGTTAAATTAAATGATATTAACCCTCAAAATGCATCGCGAATGCTAACCCCATTTATGTCATGGCGACGTTACGACGAAAATCGTTCAGCAGCTATAAAAGCGCAGTTAATGCGTTTAGCAAATTTAGAAGGGTTAAGCGATGATTTATTTGAAAAGGTTGAGAAAGCACTTGAAAGCTAATGAGAGAATACTATTTTGCTTTGTACCTTAGTTATGCTGAATGTCTTGATTACTATCATGGTAAATATAAGTCTGTTCAGGTAACAGAAGACGGCGGTAAAATCGTACGATTCGATGCTCGTTATTTACGCCCGCACATTTCTTCTTTAGGAATAAGAGGGCGCTTTCGGCTAACATTAACCGATGAAAATCAGTTTATAAAATTAGAGAAAGTGAGTTAAAAAGCAGCTATAGCTGCTTTTTTATTGCTCAGTACCCAGTAAAAAAGCCTCATTTGTAGTTATTTTCTTGCTCTTCAAAACAGTAATTTTATTATATTTTTGTTAATTCGATTTGTTCTATTGTTAATTTACGTGTATAAAATATCTGGTATGACGTCTTACCAATACGTAAACGTCACATTTTTAAATAAATATTAACCGATTGAACGCGTTCTATATTGTATTTTTATTGTTTCGCTTCTATCGTTAGAAAGATACTAAAAACAACAATTTGATCACAGAACAACCCGTTACAGGGGGATGAACACAATGATAAAACGATCGCTTTTTGTTAAAAACAAAATAGCTTTGGGACTCGCGGCGGCTACACTCGGAATCTCAAGTACATCTTTGCATGCAGCAAACTTCGAGTTAGGGGACTTTGACGTACGTTTTGACTCTAACTTTTCTTATGGTCAAAGCATTCGTGTTGAAGACCGAGATTTTAAACATATAGGTAAAAGTAATAATCCTTCATTTGATTGGACGGGTTATCATTCTGCGTTAAATCCTATTTATTCTTCTGCGGATGTTTGGAACCAACCTGGTGCCTACTCTAATAATGGTGATGCAGGGAATTTAAATTTTGATAGTGGCGATTCATTCTCAAAATTATTAAAGGGCAACCACGAGTTATCAATTAGTAAAGATAACTATGGTTTCTTTACACGCTTTATGTATTTTTACGACTTTGCATTGATGGATGGCGATTTTGCATATAGCAATCCTACATCAGGTAACAAAGTAGACCCATGTGACGATGATGACACTAAAGAACAAGTATGTGCTGATTTACGTTTATTAGATGCGTACGTTTGGGCAAACTTCGATTTAAATGAAGGTCGTAACCCTCTGTCTATTCGCTTAGGTCAGCAAGTTGTAAACTGGGGTGAAAGTACCTTGATTTCTCATGGTATAAACGTTAACCCAGTTGATATCGATCGTTTAAAAGCGCCAGGCGCTGAGTTAAAAGAAGCCTTTATCCCTGTGGGTATGCTTTGGGCATCTCTTGGCATTACAGATAACTTAACACTGGAAGGCTTTTACCAATATGAATGGCATGAAACACGTCTTCCAGCTGCAGGTACGTACTTCTCGACTAACGATTTCGCGTCAGAGAATGGTTATCAGCAAAATATTCAACTAGGTTTTACATCAAACCCAGATATCGATTTAGCATTCTTAACAGAAAGCTTAAACAGCTTAGACGATATTGTGCGTTCGCAAGGTGTTGATCCAACATCTGCGCAAGGTCAAGCTATGATGGCGCAAATGTATTTAGCTTATCCGACTAAAGTAGCTCTTAAAGGTAAGGGCAGTGCGGGTAAAAATGAGCCAGATGATGGTGGTCAATATGGTTTACGTTTAGGTATGTTTTTACCTGAATTAAACGATACTGAAGTGGCTTTATACCACATCAATTACCATAGCCGACGCCCAGTAATTTCTGGTCAAGTGTCTAATTTTACAGCTGGTGCTATCGCGGCTGATATTGGTATGTTGTTATCTACAGAAATCACTGAAGATAATGTAACTAGCTTACAAGCATTCACCAAAGGCCAATTAGAATACCCTGAAGATATTAAGCTTTATGGTATCAGCTTTAATACATCATTAGGCGAGACTGCTTTCGCTGGTGAATTTGCATTCCGTCAAGATGAGCCACTACAAATTGATGACGTAGAGCTTCTTTATGCGGGTATGCCAGAACAACTAGCCGTGGCTGGAATTCGACCTGACTTTGCGGGTATTTCGCAAATGAGTTTGGGTGATGCTACAAGTGTTGTAGGTCCTGGTGAAGTGGCGCAAGGCTTTATATTACGTAACACAGCACAATTACAATTTACAGCAACGCATCTATTTGGCCCATCATTAGGTGCAGACAGCTGGGCGGTTGTTGGTGAAATCGGTGGTGTGCGCATTAATAATATGCCTGAATACGATGAGCTGCGTTTAAACGTTGCTGGTACGGGTCGAAGCGGCATTATGCAGGGGCCACTGAGCGATGATTATTCAACCCTTCATATGGGTTTATCGAATGGTCCTGAAACGAATCCGTTCCCAACAGCATCGGCATGGGGTTATCGTTTAATCGCTAAAGGTGATTACTATAACATTTTCAACGGTGTTAACTTCTCGCCACGTTTTGTGTTCTCACATGATGTGAATGGTATTACACCTGATCCGATGTTCTTATTTGTTGAAGACCGTAAATCACTCGGTGTAACGATGAACTTCAACTATCAAAATGCGTGGTCATTCGACTTTAGCTATAACTCTTTCTGGGGTGGTGGCGCGACGAATACATTCTCTGACCGCGATTATGTTTCATTTAATATTAAATATTCAATCTAAGGGTAAATTATGATTATTAGAAAACCTACCCTCATTGCTGCAGCTTTTTGTAGCGTTTTCGCAAGCTCTAGTGTACTTGCAAAAATTACTGCTGATGAAGCAGCACGTTTAGGTAATGACTTAACGCCAATTGGCGCAGAAAAAGCAGCTAACAAAGATGGTTCTATTCCAGCTTGGACGGGGGGTATCACAACCCCTCCTGCAGACTATAAACCAGGCATGCACCACCCAGACCCATTCGCTGATGATAAAGTGTTGTTCACCATCGATAAGTCAAACGTTGATAAATATAAAGAGTACCTGAGCCCTGGTCAGGTTGAATTATTCAACACTTATCCAGACACGTTTAAGATGAACATTTATCCAACGCGTCGAAGTGCGTCTTATCCGCAGTTTGTTTATGATGCGACTAAAAAATACGCTACGACAGCCGAGTTAGTTGAAGGTGGTAACGGTATTAAAAACACAGCTGTGGGTGTACCTTTCCCAATTCCTAAAGATGGTTTAGAAGCAATTTGGAATCACCTTTTACGTTTCCGTGGTTTATCAATTGAACGCTCTGGTGGTCAAGCAGCACCAACAGCGTCAGGCTCATATAATTATGTTGGTTTTGAAGAGCAACTTTTAGTTGAATATTCATCACCAGATGCAACGCCAGAAAAACTGCAAGAATCTAATATCTTGTTTAAGTTTAAGCAAAAAGTAACTGAGCCAGCTCGTCTAGCAGGTACTGCGTTATTAGTTCATGAAACTATGGACCAAATCTTAACGCCACGCCAAGCATGGACGTACAACTCAGGTCAGCGTCGAGTTCGTCGTGCACCTAATGTTGCATATGATGCACCAGGAACAGCGGCTGATAGCTTACGTACCACTGATGACTTTGATATGTTCAACGGTTCTCCTAACCGTTACAACTGGACATTAAAAGGTAAGCAAGAGCTTTATATTCCATATAACAGCTATAAACTTCACAGCGATAAGTTAAGCTATGATGATATCTTGCAAGCTGGTCACATTAACCCTGAATATGTTCGTTACGAAAAGCACCGTGTTTGGGTTGTAGAAGCAAACCTGAAAGAAGGTACGCGTCATATTTATAAGAAACGTGTTTTCTATATTGATGAAGATAGCTGGCAAGTACATGTAACGGATATTTATGATAACCGTGACCAAATGTATCGTGTAGCAATGGCACATGGTCTTAACTACTATGAAGTACCGACTCATTGGAGTACGTTAGAAGTTTATCATGACCTTAACTCACGTCGTTACCTAGCAATTGGTTTAGATAACCAAGAAAAAATGTATGATTTCTCACAATCATTCAATGATAACGAGTTCACTTCAAGCGCTTTACGCCGCGAAGGTCGTTAAACAATCTAAGGCACCTGACTTCAGGTGCCTTTTGCAATTCGCGTAAGTCATCAAGACACGCAATTGGTTTTCCCAGTGGCTTTTTTGACTTCTCTTTTTATCTTTTCGAAGGCGATTTATCTTTATGAAGTATTTGCTTTATGCCTGTCTTGCTTATAGTGCTTCATGTTTTTCTCAAGACATGCCCACACCGCAACAAGCGATTAGTGCCGTTAATGCAAACAAAACTCTACTCACTGACATCGAATTGGTCGGTGAAAAACTGGTTGCTGTTGGTAAACATGGTGTGGTTATCACTAGTACTGACGCACAAACATGGCAGCAAGCCAGTGTACCAACACAAGTATTACTCACCGCGGTTGATTTTTATAATGACGAATTAGGCTGGGCTTGTGGCCACGATGCCACTATTATCAACACCGTGGATGCTGCTAAAACTTGGCAGTTACAACAATCTTTACCAAACATGGATAAACCATGTTTAGATATTCTTTTTACATCTGAAAGCCATGGTTATGCAGTGGGTGCATACGGCATGTTTTTTGAAACCACTGATGGTGGCCAAACATGGCAGAAACGTTTTTTAGATAGCTTGTTATTTGAAGATGATCGCGACTATTTGAATGATTTAAAAGAAACAGATCCTGAAGGATATGAGCTTGAGACCGCATCAATTTTGCCGCATTTTAATCGTATAGTGAAAACTAAAGACCGATTAATCTTAGCAGGTGAAATGGGGCTAATGGCCGAAAGTGTCGATAATGGCCAAACATGGCAACGTCTTGAAGAGATTTATATGGGCTCTTTCTTTACGTTTGCGTCAACTGCAGATCAGGGTGGTGAAGACCTAGTTGCAGGTTTGCGTGGCAATATATTTACTCGTCAAGCAAATAGTGATCAGTGGTTACCAATTCAAAACACTAATTATGCCACCGTCAACAGCGCAATAAACCACAATAACGAATGGCTTTTATTTGCCAATAGTGGAGTTATTTTTCATGTTAAGGGTGATCAATTATCAGAAGAGCAAATGGCCGATGGCAAATCATTGCTCGACGGTGTTGTGTTTCAAGACAAACTAATTATGGCTTCAGAAAATGGCATTAAAGTGAAGGAGTTGAATCCGTAATGCGTGGTTTATTAGACTTTTTAGAAAGAGCGGTATTTCGTCATCGCTTGTTCGCAATTATTTCCTTTGCTTTGATCACCTGTTTTTTATTATTCAAAGCAACACAAATTCAATTAGACGCCTCGTTTAATAAAAATATCCCTCTTAATCATGAATACATGAAAGTATACACCAAACACGAAAAGCAATTTGGTGGTGCAAATAGTATTTTAATTTCGGTGTGTGATGCAGACGGTGATATTTTCAATGAAGAATTTTTTACCCAACTAAAAGCAGTTCATGACCAGCTTTATTTTATTCCAGGTGTTAACCGTCCATTAGTTAATTCAATTTTCGCACCGAGTGCACGTTTTGTTGAAGTTGTTGAAGATGGCTTCGCTGGTGGTCCAATTATTCCGGCTAACTTCACAGCTGATAAACGTGGTCTTGCAGTTGTAAAAGAAAACATCGAAAAAGCAAAAGTAGTCGGCCGTATGATCGCTAGTGACTACTCGTGTGCAATGGTAACAGCCCAGTTACTCGAGACTGATCCGCAAACACAAGAAAAACTCGATACATTAGCCTTTGCTGAAAAACTAGAAACACAAGTTCGTGAACCGTTAAGTACTGATAAAGTCAGTATCCATATTATTGGTTTTGCAAAGATGGCAGGGGATGTAGCAGAGGGTGCTAAAGGCGTACTGTTATTTTTTGCAATCGCGATTGCTTTTACCTTTGTGATGGTTTGGCTGTTCTGCCACTCTTTAAAACTGACAATTTTACCGATTGCCTGTTCAATCATTGCCGTTGTTTGGCAGTTAGGTTTGTTATCAACCTTGGGCTTTGGCTTAGACCCTATGTCAATTTTGGTGCCGTTTTTAGTGTTTGCGATTGGCGTAAGTCATGGTGTGCAAATGATCAATGACATCGGTAAAAAAGTGACGTCAGGAAGCTCAACCCGGGTGTGTTGTCAGGCAAGCTTTAGAGCACTTTTGATCCCTGGTGGAATCGCGCTGCTATCAGACACAATTGGCTTCTTAACCTTACTCACCATTGATATTGGTATTATTCGTGAACTTGCCATCACAGCAAGTTTAGGTGTGGCGGTAATTATTTTCACAAACCTCGTATTGTTACCAGTGTGGGCATCGTATATGCGCTTTGAAGGCTCAGTGCATATTCAAGCAGGAACACACTCAGACAAACCGAATTTCTTAGATAAATTGCGTGAACTGTTAGTAAAAGCGACGGACCGTAGAACCGCCGGTTTAATTATTATGCTTACAGCGATATTATTTGCAGTGGGTTATTGGCAAGCTGACAAAATGCGCATTGGTGATTTACACGCAGGTGCGCCATCTTTGCACCAAGATGCCCGCTATAACCAAGACACCTTTTTGATTTCTGATAAATACACCATTTCATCAGATATCCTAAAAGTGATTGTAGAAGCGTATCCTGCTGCTTGTACTGAGCATGATGTGATGGAGCGTATTAGTCGTTTCCAATGGCAGATGGAAAACGTTGCAGGGGTGCAATCAGCAGTGAGTTTAAGCTCAGTTGCGCAATCTGTGAATGCCGGCTTTAACGAGGGCAACTTAAAATGGCAAAGCCTGCCGCGCAACACGGCAAGTTTAGTGCAAGCTACTTCACGCGTTGAAACAAGCTCAGGTTTACTCGATGGTAACTGCTCTGTAATGCCAGTGATTATTTTCTTAAATGACCACAAAGCAGAAACTATTGACCATGTAGTAGCGAAGGTTAAAGAGTTTGCTAAGGCTGAAGAAACGGATGAGTTGAAGTTTAAGTTAGCATCAGGGCCTGTGGGTGTAATGGCTGCAACCAACGAATCTGTATCAGCTGCACAGCTACCTATGATGCTTTACGTTTACGGCGCCGTAATCCTGCTATGCTTAATTAGCTTTAGAAGTGTTAAGGCAACGGTTGCGGTTGTATTACCTCTGTATATCGTATCAACTTTAGCGCAAGCCTTGATGGTACAACTTGAAATAGGTTTAACGGTATCGACACTACCAGTTATCGCTTTAGGTGTTGGTATTGGTGTTGATTATGGGATTTATATACTGTCATCAATGATGGGGCAGCTAAAACAAGGTGTGGCACTCGAAGTGGCTTATCGCAATGCATTAGCAGAGCGTGGCAGTGCAGTGCTGTTCACGGGTATTACCTTAGCCATTGGTGTTAGCACATGGATTTTCTCTGATCTGAAGTTCCAAGTAGATATGGGTATTCTTTTGACCTTCATGTTTTTGGTTAACATGCTGGGCGCAGTACTACTTTTACCTGCAATTGGTAGCTTCCTCTGGACTGACCAGAAAAAATAATGTGAATAATTGTGCTCCAATATGGCCAGTAATGGCCATTTATATCTATATTTTGTGAATAGATGACCAAATAGCTGAAAAGCTTAAAATGATTTCATCGAAAAGGCTGTTTATTAGCTGCAAAAGAGTTAGAATTTACCTGACTCCACGCTAATAAATGGCTGTACAAATATTCTACTAATCGATAAGTAGTATAGATTAAGGAACATACAATGACACGAAATGAAGGGCAAGCCTCGGTTATCTTAGATAATGTCTGTAAGCTGATCCAGAAAAAAGTTCACGCTGATAATGTGTTACTCGTTGAGAAATTCGCCAAAGCCTTGTACAGCAATATGTCTAAAGAGGATTTGGCACATCGCAACGATAGTGACTTATATGGCGCTGCACTAAGCCTATGGAACTCGCTAGAAAAAAATAACTCTGATGACGCGGTTGTCCGTGTCTTCAATCCTGAAGTAGCAAAAGATGGCTGGCAGTCATCGCACACTATTGTTGAAATCATCGCGAAAGACATGCCTTTCTTAGTTGATTCTGTGCGTATGGCCATGACTCGCGAAAACATCTCTTCTCACTTATTACTTCACTCTCCACTGAAAATCCAACGTGACAAAAATGCTAAAATCACAGGTATTTCAAGCTTAAAAGCAGAGCAAGAATCAACGTCAACAAAAACGGTGTTCTTTATCGAGATTGATCGCCAAACAGATGCAAAAGTTATTGAGTCTTTCAAAAAAGAACTTGAGTCTGTGTTAGTTGACGTATCTATCGCTGTAGAAGATTGGCAGCCAATTCGTGAAAAGCTAATTGCTGTAACGAAGGATTTACCTAAGCGTCATCATAATAATAACGAAAGTGAAGTTGCTGAAACGGTTGAGTTTTTAGACTGGTTAGCAAAAGATAACTTTACCCTAATGGGTTATCGTGAGTATGAACTGTCGCCTGTACAGGGTGATTATCAATTAAAAGGTAAAAAAGGTACTAGCCTTGGTCTGATGAAAAACACAGACGAAGAGCACAGCCGTTTACTTTCTGAATTACCAGAAGTTGCACGTCAAGAAGCGCGTAGCAATAATTTACTGATTTTAACGAAAACTAATTCAGTGTCTCGTGTTCACCGTCCTGCTTATATTGACTATGTGGGTATCAAGCGTTTTGACGAGGAAGGTAATGTAATTGGTGAAGACCGTTTCCTTGGTTTATTCTCTTCGAGCTTCTACAACAACAGCGCCGCTGATGTTCCGGTACTGAAAAGTAAAATTAATCGCATTATGGAAATGTGTGACTTTGCTAAAGGCACACATGCTTATAAAGCGGTATTAAATATCCTAGAAACGTACCCACGTGATGAACTTGTGCAAGCACGTGAAGCCGAACTACTTGAAGTTGCTATGGGCGTACTACAAGTACAAGAGCGTGATATGTGCCGTATTTTTGTGCGTAAAGACGCATATGGCCGTTTCTTCTCTTGCATGGTCTATGTACCGCGTGAGCGCTATAACACGGCACTACGTCGTGAAACGCAACGTATCTTAGCTAACGCATTTAATTCTGACGACAAAGTCGAATTTACTACTTTTTTCTCTGAGTCAACATTAGCCCGTACTCATTATACGGTGCGTGTGACTGACAATAATATTGAATATAACGTGAAAGACATCGAAAACAACCTAATTGAAGCTGCCCGTACTTGGGAAGATAGACTCCAGTCTGCACTACTTGAAAGTGCAGGTGAAGCACGCGGTAAAGAACTAAACCGTAAATATGCACAAGCATTTGCAAGTGCATATAAAGATCAGGTTTTACCAAGTGCTGCGGTTGTTGATATCGAGAAACTTGAGCTTCTTAATGACGAAAACAAACTAGAAATGTTGTTCTACCGTCCACAAGAAGAAGCAAATACTAATGTTGTTCGTTTAAGCTTATTCCATAAAGATGAGCCAATCCACTTATCTGACGTCATGCCAATGTTAGAAAACTTTGGCTTACGTGTAGTGGGTGAAACGCCTTACTCAGTTAAAACGACAGACGGTAAAGTTAATTGGATCATGGATTTCACCATGCTAATTGACAATAAGGGCATTGCTGACTTTGATAAAGTATCTGCTCGTTTCCGTGCTGCGCTTACTAATGTTTGGAATAACCGTTTAGAAAACGATGGTTTCAACCGTTTAGTATTAATGGGTGGTTTAACCGGTCGTGAAGCGTCTATTCTTCGTGCATACGCTAAATACATGCGTCAAATTGGTGTAACTTTCTCGCAGACTTACATCGAAAGCACATTTGCAAATTACCCACATATTGCTTCGCAAATCGTTAACTTATTCACTAAAAAGTTCTCAGTTAAGAACCCTGGTAGTGAGAAGACGCTTGAGAAGCTAGTTGCACAAGTAAATCTTGAACTAGAAAACGTAGCAAACCTAGATGATGACCGTATCATCCGTTTATACGTTGATATGATCAATGCAACTCTTAGAACGAACTTCTTCCAAAAAGAAGCGGATGGCCAATTTAAGTCATATGTATCGTTCAAGGTTCAGCCTTCTATGATCCCAGAAATGCCATTACCACTGCCTGCGTTTGAGATCTTCGTATACTCGCCGCGCGTTGAAGGTGTGCATTTACGTGGTGGTAAAGTTGCACGTGGTGGCCTACGTTGGTCTGACCGTCGTGAAGACTTCCGTACTGAGGTACTGGGTCTTGTTAAAGCGCAACAAGTTAAAAACACGGTTATCGTGCCAGTAGGTTCGAAAGGTGGTTTCGTATGTAAACAGCTACCGACTGACCGTGAAGCGTTCTTCAAAGAAGGCCAAGAGTGTTACAAAATTTTCATCCGTGGTTTATTAGATATCACAGATAACATCGAACGTGGTGAGATTGTTCCGCCAGTTGATGTTGTTCGTCATGATGAAGATGACCCGTATTTAGTTGTTGCTGCCGATAAAGGTACTGCGACTTTCTCTGATATCGCAAACGGCATCGCAAATGAATATAACTTCTGGCTAGGTGATGCATTCGCATCAGGTGGCTCAGTAGGTTATGACCATAAGAAAATGGGTATCACTGCAAAAGGTGCGTGGGAGTCTGTTAAGCGTCACTTCCGTGAAATGGATATTGACTGTCAAACAACTGATTTCACTGTTGTAGCTATCGGCGACATGGCGGGAGACGTATTTGGTAACGGTATGTTGCTTTCTAAGCACATTCGCTTACAAGTGGCGTTCAACCACATGCACATCTTTGTTGATCCAAACCCAGATGCTGCAACATCTTACCCAGAGCGTGAGCGTTTATTTAACTTACCGCGTTCTTCTTGGGAAGATTACAACAAAGACCTTATCTCACAAGGTGGTGGTGTATTCTCTCGTGCGGCTAAATCAATTAGCTTAAGCCCTGAAATGAAGAAAATGCTTGGCACTAAAAAAGCGAGCATGACACCTAACGAATTAATCAAAGCAGCTCTAATGATGGAGTTTGATTTACTTTGGAATGGTGGTATCGGTACTTACATCAAGAACTCTAAAGAGACTGATGCAGATGTTGGTGACCGCGCAAATGATGCTCTTCGTATTAACGGTTCTGAGCTTGGTGCTAAGATCTTAGGCGAGGGTGGTAACTTAGGTGCTACTCAATTAGGTCGTATCGAATTTGCAGCTAAAGGCGGTCGTGTTAACACTGACTTCATCGATAACGTAGGTGGTGTTGCGTGTTCAGATAACGAAGTAAACATTAAGATCTTACTTAATGGCTTAGTTGCTGAAGGTGACTTAACGCGTAAACAACGTGATGAGCTACTTTATGCTATGACCGATGAAGTATCGCAGCTGGTTCTTAAAGATTGTTATCGTCAAACTCATACCTTGTCGATTACACAGTCAAAAGGCACATCAACGCTTAAAGAAAAAGTACGTTTTATCCATGCCCTTGAAAAAGATGGCAAGTTAAATCGTGCAATTGAGTTCATTCCAACTGATGAAGAACTTGCAGAGCGCGCAGCAGCGGGTAAAGATTTAACTCGTCCAGAACTATCTGTACTAGTTTCTTACGCGAAAATGGTACTTAAAGAGTCTTTAGTGGTTGATGAAATCACTGAAAACCCTTATTACCGTCAGTTATTGGTTAATTCATTCCCGGTACCACTTCGTGAGAAGTTCAACGATGCAATGGATAACCACCCACTTCGTAAAGAAATTATCGCAACAAAACTTGCCAATAATATTGTTAACGATATGGGCCTTAACTTCATGGTTCGTATGCACGAAGAAACAGGTGCTAACGAAGCAGAAATCGCGCTTTGCTATTCAATTGCAAAAGAAGTGTTCCAGATGCCAGAAACGTGGTCATCAATTGTTGCACTTGATAATAAGATCCCAGCAGCTGTACAAACAGAAATGCTTTATCAGTTACGTCGTACGGTTCGTCGTGCAACACGTTGGTTCTTACGTCATCGCAATAAAGCACAAACGATTGAGCAAGCAATTGAGTTCTTTGCACCAACATTTGCTGATTTAAGTGAAAACTTAAATAGCTACATGGTTGAAAAAGAAAGCGAGCGTTTAGTTAAAGCAGCTGAGAAGCTAATTGATAGCAATGTACCAAAAGCACTTGCGACACGAGTTGTGTCTCTATCAAGCCTATTCTCTGTAATGGACTTAGCTGAAATTGCTAATAATTCAGAGCGTAGTATTGCTATGGTATCTAACACGTACTTCAAGTTGGGTGCGCGTATGGGCTTACATTGGTTCCTTGACCAAATTACTAACCAACCGGTTGCAAATCACTGGCAAGCACTTGCTCGTGCTTCTTACCGTGAAGAGCTTGATTGGCAACAACGTACGTTATCGGCTGTGGTACTTAATAGCTTTGCAGCAGACAGCAAAGACATTGATGCACAAATTGATGAGTGGATGGATAACCAAGATCTACTTCTACAACGTTGGAAACAGATGCTATCTGAATTCAAAACATCGCAAAGCCATGATTTTGCGAAGTTCTCAGTAGCACTTCGTGAACTAATGTTGTTAAGCCACAACTGTGACACTTCCAAATAAGTGAAAAGTCGTTAAAATACATACCCCAGCTCGCTGGGGTATTTTTTTGCCCTTAATTTGCAATGGTCCGTTTATAAGCGGCTACCTTGTTTATTTTTACCTAAGGAACAAACCATGTTTTATGATCTAGCTCGCCGTTTTATGTTTACCCGTGATGCGGAGTGGGCTCATGAATTTGCACTTAATAATTTACGCCGATTTGCTCATACTCCATTGAGTGCAGCGTGGTCTCAATCTGTCCCTAATAAACCAGTTAACTTTTTGGGTTTAGAATTTAAAAATCCAGTAGGTTTAGCGGCAGGCTTAGATAAAAATGCAGAGTGTATTGATGCATTTTCACAAATGGGTTTTGGCTTCGTTGAAGTGGGTACTGTTACTCCTCGCCCTCAAGCTGGTAACGATAAGCCGCGTATTTTCCGTTTACCAGAATCAAATGCGATCATAAATCGTATGGGCTTTAACAACAAAGGCGTTGATAACCTAGTTAATAACGTAAAAGCGGCGAAATATGACGGTATTCTAGGTATAAATATAGGTAAAAATAAAGATACACCAAACGAGCAGGGTAAAGATGACTACATTCATTGTATGCGCAAAGTATTTGAGCATGCATCGTACATCACAGTAAATATTTCTTCACCAAATACTCCGGGTCTTCGTGATTTACAATATGGTGAAGCGCTTGATGACTTGCTACAAAGCTTAAAGAATGAACAACTTGATTTAGCTGCAAAGCATAACAAACAAGTGCCTATGCTTGTTAAGATCGCCCCAGATCTTGATGAAATACAAATTGCGCAAGTTAGTGAGTCATTGATCAACAATCAGATCGATGGTGTTATTGCTACAAACACCACACTTGAGCGTGCTGCAGTGCAAGGCCAACAATATGCAAACGAAGCGGGCGGTTTATCTGGACAACCAGTACGTCAGCGCTCAACCCACGTGGTTAGTGAGCTGAAGCGTTTAACTGATGGTAAGTTACCTATCATTGGTGTGGGTGGTATTGATGATGCAGACTCTGCAAAAGAAAAATTTGCAGCGGGTGCCGACCTTGTACAAGTTTATACTGGCTTTATTTATAAAGGCCCAGAATTGGTAAAAACGATCCTTAACGGCTTATAAGGATCAGTTATCTAAGCATTTGATCATTAATAAAATGTTCTAAAAAAGTATTTTATTAATGGTCAGGCTTAGCTATAATTTATGATTAATCGCACAGAATTCTAAGTTAGGGAGGAGACATGTTACAAGCATCGAAGCAATGGAAATGGCTTGCTTGTGCAAAAAATAATCGTCTTTTGGTTGACCTTGACCAAGATATGCAACTGTGCACACCTTACAAATTACGCCAACTTACTGATGCTGTTTTACAAGAGCCAAACTTCAGTCTTGAAGATGCTGCATTTTATCAGCAAGTTTATCAATATCTTGAAACATTCTCATTATGGAGTCCGGCAGAGCTTTGCCAAATTGCTCTTAACGCTACAGCAGTTAAATTTCATTTGAAGCCAGTACTTGCAAAGAGTTGGTTTTTTCATGAATACCAGGGTAGCCAGCCAAGTGTTGAAGCGGTTGTAAAGTTATACTCTAAGTCACAAGAAGGTGAGTTTTTAATTGTCGATCATTCACCAGAAGCATCTGTTTGTATTAATCTGAGCGCACACTTTCAGTTAGACGAAAATCTATCTCTAGAGCAGTTTGAAGCCATCAAGGTTCTAAATAATCGTATCCATCCTGTTTATATTCAACAAAAACAGTTTAAAACGGCCTAGGGCGTGTTGACCTTTGTGAATTAAAATATGTTCACTCTAGAGGCAATTTAATCGCGGCGAGAGATTCGCAACCTAGTGGGCTAAGTAAAAATCTAGCTAATATCCCTGCAAATGTTGGCGTTTTTGTTCGCCAAGCTATGCTATAATCCTGCGCAATTAGCATTTAAGGGTTTTTACTTTGCAATTTATCGCACTTACTTCTATCGGAATAGAAAATTTACTTGTTGATGAGCTTACAGCACTTGGTGCAGAAGTCTCTAAACAAACCGTGGGCTCTGTACGTTTTGAAGCAGATAGCTTGTTAGCACAAAAAATTTGTTTATCGAGTCGCTTCGCCACTCGTATCATGATGCTGATAGAAGAAAAAGAAGGCGTTAAAGACAAAGAAAGCCTTTATCAATTTGCACGACTACAGCCCTGGCAAGAGTGGTTTGGCCCAAAACAAACTTTCGCTGTTGATTTTAGTGGTACTAACAACGAGTTAAAAAATACCCAGTTCTCTGGTCTTGTCGTAAAAGATGCGATTGTTGATTATTTTTCAGATCTATTTGAACAGCGTCCAGATGTTGATAAGTACAACGCTAATGTGCGTGTTGTAGCAAGATTAAATCGCCAAGGTGTTGCGCTTTATATTGACTATTCAGGTCCACGTTTATCTGAACGTGGTTATCGTCAAGACCAAGGTAAAGCACCGATTAAAGAGCATTTAGCTGCAGCACTTGTAAAGCGAAGTGGCTGGCTTGAAAATGTACAACAACCTTTATTTGATCCATGTTGCGGTGCTGGTACCATTTTAATTGAAGCAGCAAGCATGGCTCGTAATGAAGCGCCTGGCTTATTCCGAGAAGGTTTTGCATTTGAGCGCCTACCAAGTTTCCGCATCCAAAAATACAAAGAGTTAAAAGCAGAACTAACGGCTCAAATTACTGATCCAAAGCTTTGGCTTATTGGACATGATATTGATGCTGGTGTAATTAAAAAAGCACAAGAAAACGCGGAACGCGCAGACCTTGGTAATGTAATTAAATTTAAACAAAGCGATGCAACAAAGCTTACCTCAGTTGCTAAGCTTCCTGGTGTGGTGATTTCAAACTTACCTTATGGTGAGCGTTTAGGCTCGATGGCAGAGTTGGTTAACTTACACCGAAGCTTAGGTGTTGGCTTCAAAAAGCACTTTAACCATTGGAAGCTTGCTTTACTTGGCACCGACGAAAGCCTATTTAAGTTATTAAAGCTTGTTAAATTAAAACGCTATAAGTTCAAAAATGGCCCGTTAGATGTAGTGCTAAATTTATATCAACTTGACGATAAACAAGTCGAGCTAAGCAAAGAAGATAAACCAGCACTTAACTTTGAAGGTTCAACAGCATTTGCAAACCGCTTAAAGAAAAACAAGCAAAACTTGAAAAACTGGTTAAAGCAAAATGAAGTAAGCTGTTATCGTGTTTACGATGCGGATATTCCAGAATATAACGTTGCAGTTGATGTGTACGATGATTCAGCGGTTATTTTTGAATATGCCGCACCGAAAGAAATCGATGACACTACGGCACAAAAGCGCTTACAAGATGTGATTAGCCTGACCGCTGAGCAGTTAGAAATTGCGCCAGAGAATATCGCAGTTAAAGTACGCAAAAAGCAAAAAGGCGAAGAGCAATATACTAAGGTATCAAAACAAAATCGCACACAAGTAGTCGAAGAGTTTGGTGCTAAATTTAAAGTAAATCTATTTGATTATTTAGATACAGGTTTATTCTTAGATCACCGTTTGGCTCGTCGTTATATTCAACAAAACTCACAAGGTAAACGTTTCTTAAACTTGTTTGCTTATACGGGCAGTGCATCTGTTCATGCTGCGCTAGGTGGTGCCAAAGCAATTACTACCGTTGATATGTCAAAGACCTATTTAAAATGGGCGCAAGAGAATTTCGCGCTTAATGACTTGAGCAATACTCGTTTTCGTTTTGAGCAAGCTGACTGCTTGAAATGGCTTGAATACGCACAAGGTCAATATGATTTAATTTTCTTAGATCCACCGACGTTCTCAAACTCAAAACGTATGAAAGATGCATTTGATGTTCAGCGTGACCATATCAAACTCCTTACTTGGGTTAAAAAGATTTTAAGTCCAAATGGCACGCTTATATTCTCTAACAACAAGCGTGGCTTTATCATGGATGAAGTTGGTTTAATGGGGCTTGGCTTAAAAGCAGAGAATATTTCTGACAAAACTTTATCGCCAGATTTTAAACGCAATAAGCAAATTCATAATAGTTGGCTTATTACACATGGCTAGTTTTACCTTGTATCACACAGATGGCTGTCATTTGTGTGAAATGGCAGATGAATTATTAGTTGCAGCAAACGTTTCCTTTGCTGCAAAAGATATCATGGATAGTGAACAGCTTATCGCGCTTTATCAAACCAGTATTCCGGTTGTTGAAGCTCATCAAGGCGAAAAATTATTTTGGCCTTTTGATGCACAGCGATTAGCGCAATTTATTGCTGATAATAAAGAATAAGAGTAGTAATCACGATGGATTTAATCAGAATAGCCAAAGCGCAACTCGCTTATGGTACGCATCCGTTACTAGATGATGCTGATGCAGTTATTGAGTCGGGTGAGCGTGTATGTATTGTTGGTCGTAACGGTGCAGGTAAATCAACATTACTTAAAGTACTTGATGGCCAAGTTATCTTGGATGATGGTGAAATAAACCAACTAGGTGGTATACGAATTTCGCGTCTAGAGCAAGATCCACCAAAGGGGGCTGCAGGCTCAGTATTTGATTATGTAGCGCAGGGTATGCCTGATATTGCTAACTTATTGATTGAATATCACCAAGTTAGTAATCAGATGCAAACAGACTATAACGATAAGTTACTAAATAAGTTAGAGCGCTTATCAAATCAATTAGAAACAGTTGACGGCTGGCGTTTTGATACGCGTATTCAACTTGTGTTATCGCGCCTAGAGCTAGATCCAGAGGCTAAACTTGAATCATTATCAGGCGGTTGGTTACGTAAGGTTGCTTTAGCAAGGGCCCTAGTTAGTGAGCCTGATTTATTGCTACTTGATGAGCCTACCAACCACTTGGATATGAGCAGTGTTATTTGGCTCGAGCAATTTTTAAAAGAATTTAAAGGCGGTATCGTTTTTATTTCTCACGACCGTGCGTTCATTCGCGCAGTAGCTACTCGTATTCTTGATTTAGACCGCGGAAAACTAATTTCATATCCGGGTGATTATGCAACATACCTTGAACAAAAAGCGCATGATTTAAAGGTAGAAGAAACGCAAAACGCGTTATTTGATAAACGCTTAGCCGAAGAAGAAGCGTGGATCCGCCAAGGTATAAAAGCCCGTAGAACACGTAATGAAGGACGCGTTCGCGCATTAAAAGAGTTGCGTAAAGAGCGCAAGCAGCGAGTAGAGCAGGTTGGTAAAACAGATTTCAACATTGAAACTGCTGAGCGTTCAGGCAAACTTGTTTTTGAAGCGAAAAACATAAGTCATGCATTTAAAGACAAAGTGATCGCTAAAGACTTCTCTACACTTGTTATGCGTGGCGACCGTATTGGCCTTGTAGGCCCAAATGGTATAGGTAAAACAACACTGCTTAAAATTTTATTTGGTGACTTAACACCAGATAGCGGAAGTGTTAAGCAAGGTGTTAATTTAGAATTTGCCTATTTTGACCAATATCGTCAAAAGCTTGATGAAGAAGCCACAGTACAAGACAACGTAGCTGAAGGTAAGCAAGAAGTGATGATGGGCGGGCGCTCACGTCATGTACTTGGTTACTTACAAGACTTCTTATTTCCACCGGCAAGAGCCCGCACACCTGTAAAAGCACTCTCTGGTGGTGAGAAGAACCGCTTGTTACTTGCAAAGCTATTTTTAAAGCCGTCTAATATTTTGGTACTCGATGAGCCAACCAATGACTTAGATATCGAAACATTAGAATTACTTGAAGATATTATTAACCAATATCAAGGTACCGTGCTTATTGTTAGCCATGACCGCGAATTTATAGATAATACCTGTAATTCAGTCTGGGCATTTGAAGGTGATGGTAAGATTACCGATATTATTGGTGGCTACAGTGACTATGAGGCTTATGCTGCCTACTTAGTTGAGCAAGAGAAACAACAACAGCAACAAACTAAGCAAGAAAAACCCGTGGTGCAAAACCAAGATAAACCACAAAAGAAAAGTAATAAACTCTCTTACAAATTAAAACTTGAATTAGAGGAATTACCCAGTAAAGTGGAACAACTTGAAAAAGCGCTCGATGCTCAGCAAGTTGTGGTCAATGACCCTGACTTTTTTAAGCAAGATGCTGCAATTACATCAGAAGCATTGAACCATTTAGCCCAGTTAGAGTCTGAGCTTGAAGCCGCTTTTGAGCGCTGGGAAGAACTCGAAGATTTAAAGAATCAGTAGTAAGGATTAAAATGAAATATAAATTACTCGCTGCCAGTATTTTAGCTACTCTAAGTACCTCAGCGATGAGCGCGACCTATAAATTAGAAGAGTTAGGTGGTCTGGAAGGCTCTAAGCATAATTATATAACGGATGTTAGTGAAAACGGTCATATCATTGGTCTTGCAAATGGTACCTATAAACTACCTGTAGACGTTTCTTATATCGATTTTGATGCAAGCAACATTAAAAACGCCTACGACCGAGAAAAAGCGCGATTTGAGTCAATTGACAAAGAAATTACGTTTACGTTAGATGATATCCAAAATAACGATGCAGTAAATACCAATGCTGATGCACACGCATTTATGATTTGGTTTTTATCTACTGATAGTCGTCCTAATGATTCTGAGTATCAAAAAATATCGAGTGCAATTGCCACTACTTATACTGCAGAAGGGTCTCAAGAGCAGGTTTTATTTGATGAAGCATCGCTTGATTATGATGGCTTAACTCGCTCAACATCAAACCTTCTATCTGCTGTTGCTGACGATGGCGTGATGGTGGGCTGGGGCAGTGCGCCTTACGAAAAGACCGCCTTTACCCAAACAGATGAAACCGAAGAAGAAACTCACTTCTTACGTGACTTTATAAGTCGCGGTATTGTTATTGGTGCTAATGGTGTCGAAGTACCTTTAGTTCCTGAATTTGATGAGCACGGTGGTATTAGTGCCGCATATGACATAGTCAAAACCAATAGTGGCTACGAAGTAGTGGGTACCGTATCTACCGGTATTCCAGTTGATCCTCAAGATGATATTGACGATCGTTGCGATAACGAAGATGAGCCAGTTTCAGATTGTGTTGAAACGCTTAATCGTAGCTTTAGTACGGGTATTTTCGATAAACGAGCCGTTAAATGGACCTTGGATAACGATCTAAATATTATCAATACGGAAATATTTGGCTTAGGTCTTACGCCAAAAGATGACGAAGATTTTGCATTTAGAAGCAGCGCTTTTGTCATTAATGAAAATGGGGTAATAGCTGGTACTTCAGATGTTCGCTATAAAGATCGAGATATTCGTATCACTATGCCGGTTATTTTTGAGAATGGTGAAGTAAAAGAGTTTCTTGACCAAGAAGATGATTGGACTTCAGGTCAGCCTTTAGCTATCAATAATGACGATGTTGTAGTTGGTTATGCAACCAAAAGAATCGAAGGTACAAACCGTACTAAATTTTTCTATTACGACAAGAAAAGTGACAGTGTTGTTTTCCCGACAGATTATTTCTCAAGTTCTAGCTCAATCGCTAATGACATAAATGATAATGGTGTGATTGTTGGTGAGGGTGAAACCGATATCTACAATACGTCTACACGTCGTCGTGAAGGCTTTATGTACACTATCGGTGAAGATAAAGTCGTAAATTTAAACGATTTATTACCTTGCTATGAAGAAGATGGTGAAACACGATTTAAATACGTTGTTGCTGAAGCCAAGTCGATTAACAACAATAATGAAATATTTGGTGTTGCTACCAAAACGGTAGAAAAAACAGATTCATTCGGTAACACGGTAGTCGATCTTAACGGTAATGTTGAATATGAAAGTATTGCAGTACCTGTTAAGTTAACACCAATTAGTGGTTCAATTGAAGAGTGCCCTGCAGAAGAAGTTGAACAATATGAGCGTCAGTCTGCAAGCTTCCCTTGGTATGCATTAATCTTGTTACCATTTGCAGCGGCACGTCGCTTTTTTAAAGCAAAGTAGCGTAAAAAATAACTTTTCAACTACATTAAAAAACCCAGCTGACAGCTGGGTTTTTTGTCTATACTCATATCTGAATCATCATTTTTTTATTTTTGATGTCGATGTAACCATGCTTTTCTTACAGAGCGCTTCCAAAGCATATCTGTTACGAAATAGCCAAGTATAGCCGCGGCTGTTGCACAAATAAATGAACCAACTAAGAAAGCCGGACCAATGGTTGTTAAGCTTTCTAAGAACCATTGCCAGCTAGGCTCAAAATGGAAGTGTTGTGTAGGTTGCGCTAAGGCAATTGTTCCAACAATATACGAGCAGTAAAAAATAGGAGGCATTGTCAGTGGATTTGTGATCCACACCGTAGCAACAGAAATAGGCAAGTTTACACGAAATGGAATGGCCAGGGCGGCTGCTAGAACCATTTGAAAAGGAACAGGGATGAAAGCAAAAAATAAACCTACAGCAAATGCTCCTCGAGCAGAACGGCGATTTAAATGCCATAAATTGGCATCATGTAATAAACGGCCAAAAATTCTTAAGTATTTATGATCTCTTACCTTGTTGTGATCAGGTAAAAACCGTTGGATCGTTTTCTTAGCCATTTAAAGCAACCATTTACATCTGTTTGGTTATGCAGTGGTTTTATATTGGGTTGTTTTATTACCCTTTATACGGCAAACACTGCAGTGTTTTATCTAATAAGTTTTGCTGTTATTTTAGCAGCTGCCTATTTTAAGCCTTTTTTGCCAATATTGTCAGGGTTTATTTGCGGTATTTTTTTAGTATTTTTTCATTACTTAGTCTTTTATTCTCAAATCGAATGCGACTTAAGACCTAAAAAACCAGTAATTGCTAATTTTCAAGTGATTTCAATACACTCAGCCCAGTCTCCTTTCTACGTTAAAGCAAGCTTGAAAAGCATACAGGGGTGCAGTCTCTCTAAATTAAAACCACCTTTAGCAATGATTAGTGTTAGCACAGCGCAAAAACTGATGGTTGGTGATGAAGTGAGTGCGCAAATAAAGCTTAAGCCGTTTAGAAGCGTAAAAAATTATAATAGTTTTGATCGTGAACGACATGCGTTTAGACAAAGACTTTTTTATAAAGGGCGCACAGTTTCTAAAATACAGATAGAAAATCAGACTGGTAAACCTACTAGTACTGAGGTATATCGCAATTATATATCGACTATAACTACTGGCAGCCAATTACAATGGCTTTACTATGCTTTGCTAACTGGCGATAAAAGCAAAATATCGCAACAAAATAAACAACAACTACGTGAATTAGGTATAAGCCATCTCTTGGCAATCTCAGGACTACACATCGGGCTTGTATATGCAATCGGCTTTTACTTTAGTAAATATATCACCCGTATAATGCGAATACCTGTGTCTCAAACCCGTCAGATTAATAGTTGGTTTATGCTGATAGGTTTTTGTTTTGCAGTTACCTATGTATATCTAAGTGGTTTTGCCGTGTCAGCAGTGCGCGCATTGTTGATGTTAGGCTGTTTGCTATTTATCTACATCTTAAATAAGAATCCATTGCGATGGCGAACAATTCTTTATGCTCTTACACTAGTGCTGATTATTGATCCATTTACGTTATTAAACCCCGGTTTGTATTTTAGTTTTATTGCTGTTGCTATTATTTTTCTTGTTATTCGAAGCTCTCTTGGCAAAAACTTAGGTTTCTACAGACGTGTTATACAGCTTGGCTTAATTCAATTAGCGTTATTTATAGGCCTGTTGCCATTGTCACTGTTTTACTTTGATGGCGTAAGTACGATTGGCTTGCTGGTAAATTTAGTCGCTGTGCCAATAATTAGTGTCATTGTTTTACCATTCTTAGTTTTGTACAGTTTTTTATCCTTACTTTTAGATTTATCGCTACTTTTATATGGCTTAGATTTTGTTTTAAATTACCTTTATCAATCGATAACGTTAGTCCCAAAACAATGGCGCTGGCTTGAGTTCGCATTTGTTGAGTTCAATACCTTAGTTTTGATTTACAGCACTCTGTTATTGTTTCTTTGTTATCCTTATCGAGCATTTGCCATTATTCCTGTATTGATTGTAACTTTTGATTGGCTTTTGTCGCCGAAAAGCACTTTTCAGTTAGATGTATTTGACGTTGGTCATGGCTTAATGGTGATGCTCAGCGAAGAAAATAAGGCGGTGGTCTATGATTTAGGGCCACGTTATTTTGGTCGATATGACTATATTCAGTCAGTTTTATTAGCAAACATAAATGCGCTTGAGCTTGAGGTGATTGCCACTATAGTAAGTCATCAAGATAATGACCACATTGGAGGTCTTCACTCTTGGAATGAAAATGGCTTTGGAGCAACGTTAAAGTATTTTCATCCGCATGGCGTGAATGCTCGTTGTGAGCCAAAGCTTTTAAAAATCGGCAATGTTAGTTTAACTAGCTTTAGTATGCCTGGTGATAATAACAATGATCAATCTTGCATTTTGAGGGTGAAGTCGGGTGAGTATAGTGTGTTATTGACCGGCGATATTTCTGCTGAAGCAGAGCAACAACTCATTACCAGGCTCCCAGACCTGCAAGCGACAGTACTCGTCAGCCCTCATCACGGTAGTAATACATCGTCAAGTCAGGCGTTTATTGAGCAGGTGCGGCCTAAACTGGTTATCCACTCAAGTGCATACCAAGGGCAGTGGCAGTTTCCTCACCCTGATGTTGTAAAACGTTATCAAGACCGTGATATAGCACAGTTAAGTACAGCAGACAGTGGCCATATTAGAATCAAATTCTATAACGATACCTTTTTAGTTGAATCAGCTCGCGAGCATGAAAGTTACTGGTTCGAACAAGATTGACGTTTTGTTTTTACCCCCATAAGGCTACAATAGTCGAAGTCTATGAATAAGAGAGTGTTATGGATCAAACTACATCCCAAATTTATAAGCGATTAATCAGTTATGTGGGTGATTATAAATTAATCGCGTTTTTCGCCATTGTTGGCATGGTTGGCTATTCTGCCATGGATGCACTGTTTATCAATTTAATGAAACCTTTTATTGATGAAGGCTTAAATGCTCGTAATACTGATGTATTAACTTATGCACCATTCGTTGTTATCGCGTTAGTGCTTGGTCGAGGCATGTTTAATTACATGTCATCTTACTGCTTGAGTTATGTTGGCTCCCAAGTTGTTAGAACTCTTCGCCAACAATTATTCGAACATATATTACATTTACCTGTGTCTTTTCATGACAAAAATTCTAATGGTGATTTAATTTCTAAAATCACTTTCGATACAGAGCAAGTACAACAGGCAATTACTAAAGCGCTGTTAATTGTGGTGAGAGAAGGGGCGTTTGTTGTTTTTTTACTTTTCAATATGTTTTATACAAGTTGGAAGTTATCGCTGATTTTCTTGGTTATTATTCCACTGGTGGCAGTGATTGTTGCCTTCGTATCGAAACGCTTTCGGATGATCTCTAAAAAAATTCAATCAGCGATGGGGCAAGTTACTCGTAGTTCAGAGCAGATGCTCTCTGGGCATAAAGTAATCCACGGATTTGGTGGTCAGCAGCAAGAGATTGCTCAGTTTTCAGCGATTAATAACCATAATCGTCAGCAACGCATTAAAATGGATGCAACAAAGGCGTTAAGTGTTTCGGTTATTCAGATCTTAGCAGCGAGCGCAATGGCAGTGATTTTATGGGTCGTGTCAATGCCATCAATGATAGACACAATCAGCTCTGGTGATTTCGTATTACTAATATCATCAATGATGATGTTATTACGTCCACTTAAGCAACTTTCAAATGTAAATAGTGACTTACAACGTGGTATTTCTGCAGCACAAAGTATCTTTTTGGTACTTGACGAAGATGTAGAAAAAGACACTGGCACCTATAGTATTGATAAAGTGACAGGGCACATTGAAATAAACAACGTTACTTTCAAATACCCAACTAAAGATGAACCAGTTTTGAAAAACTTGTCGCTAACGATTAATGCCGGCGAAAGCATTGCATTAGTGGGGCGCTCTGGTTCAGGTAAATCGACCATTTCAAATTTATTGCCACGTTACTATGAGCTAGAAGGTGAAAGTGAAATTTTACTCGATGGTGTCAATATCGCTGACTACAAGCTAACGGATCTTCGTAAGCAATTTGCATTGGTTTCACAGCAAGTGGTGTTATTTAACGATACTATTGCAAATAACATATGCTATGGCCTTGAACGTGAACTCAGTAATGAAGAGTTAATGGCGGTTGCCAAACAAGCCCATGTTTGGGAATTTGTTAAAGACTTGCCAGAAGGTTTAAATACCATGGTGGGTGAAAACGGCGTGATGTTATCTGGCGGTCAGCGTCAACGTATCGCGATTGCACGTGCCATTTTAAAAGATGCACCTATTTTAATTCTCGATGAGGCGACATCAGCTCTCGATACTGAGTCTGAAAAGCTGATCCAGCATGCACTTGATAGCTTAATGAAAGAAAAAACATCAATTGTGATAGCACACCGTTTATCAACAATAGAAAACAGTGATTGTATTTATGTTATTGATCATGGTCAGGTTATCGAAAAGGGCACGCATAGCGAGCTGCTTGAAAATGACGGCACCTATTCCGCTCTTTGTAAAATGCAATTTGGTGAGCAGTAGTGAGTGTTATTGAAAAAAGCTGGTATAAAAAACCAGGTTTACTCAGTGTTTTACTATTACCTTTGAGTGTGCTTTTTTGGCTAATCTCAACGCTTCGTGTATTGCTATACAAGCTTAATATTCTGAAGGCTTTTAAAGCGCATGTACCTGTTATAGTGGTTGGTAACATAAGTGTGGGTGGCAACGGCAAAACGCCATTTGTAATTTGGCTTGCTGAGTTCTTACAACAACAAGGTTTAAAAGTGGCGGTGATCAGTCGTGGTTATGGTGGTCAGTCTGACTCGTATCCATTGTTAGTTACTGATGAGACGACTACAACACAAGCGGGTGACGAACCTGTACTTATTAGACGTCGTTTAGGTTGTGTTGTTATGGTTGGACCTGACCGTCAAGCCAGTATTAAAAAATTAGAACAGCACGATATTGATGTCATCATTTCTGATGATGGTATGCAACATTACAAAATGGCCCGAGATATAGAATGCTGTATAGTTGATAGTGAACGCCAGTTTGGTAACGGTTTATTAATGCCAGCAGGTCCACTTCGTGAAACCAAAGCGCGCTTAAAATCGGTTGATTTAGTCATAGAAAATGGCGGCAATGCACAAAGCCGCTATGATTTAGCATCGAGCCCATTTCGAACCGTGAGTGATTCAACACTCGCCAATTCAGTTCAAGATAAAGGCCATGCAGTCAGTGCTATTGGTAACCCCAAACGCTTTGAGATAAGTCTTGAGCAGCAAGGCATTAACTTGCTATCGACTCATCATTTTCGCGATCACTATGCCTATCAAGCAAGTGACTTTACTATGTTTGGTGATGACGCTGTTTTTATGACAGAAAAAGATGCAGTTAAATGCTTTAGCTTTGCCAAGCCAAATTGGTATTATTTGCCTGTTGATGCAAAGCCGACAACAACGGTTATCGAAAAACTAAATTTATTATTAAAACAAAAAGGGATCCTCAATGGCCTTTGATACAAAATTACTTGAAATTATCGCCTGTCCAGTGTGTAAAGGTAAATTACGTCTTGATAAAGAAAATCAAGAGCTGATTAGTACAGCAGCGAAACTTGCTTATCCAATCAAAGACGATATCCCAGTGCTTTTAGAAAATGAAGCACGTGAACTAAGCCAAGAAGAGGTTGATAAGTGGAATTCGTAGTTGTAATTCCTGCCCGTTACGCATCGACACGTTTACCAGCTAAACCACTTGCTGATATATGTGGTAAGCCAATGATCCAACATGTTTATGAAAAAGCAGTTGCTTCAGGCGCATCACACGTTTATGTTGCCACCGATCATCAAGCAGTATTTGACGCTGTTAGTGAGTTTACAAGTAATGTTCTAATGACGCGTGAAGATCATCAATCAGGGACAGAGCGTTTAGCTGAAGTGGTTGAACAACTCCAACTTGAAAGTGATACCATTGTTGTTAACGTGCAAGGTGATGAGCCTTTATTAGCTAGTGAAAATGTCTCGCAAGTGGCTAAACTGCTCGCTGATTCTGATGCGCCTATGGCAACATTGAGCACAAGTATTGATGATATCGACGATATTTTTAACCCTAATTGTGTAAAAGTGGTTAGCGATGCGCACAACAATGCAGTGTATTTTTCGCGTGCAACCATTCCTTATTATCGTGATGCGATGATGAGTAATCAAACTGATAAAATCAATCTTGATGATTATGCCCGCCATATTGGTATTTATGCTTACCGAGCAGGGTTTATTACTCAATATATTGAGCTGCCAGAATCTCCGTTAGAGGTCCTTGAATCTCTAGAGCAGCTTCGTGTGCTTTATCATGGTTATAAAATCAAAATAGCTAAGGCATTATGTGCTCCACAAGCAGGTGTAGACACGCCAGAGGACTTAGCCCGCGTCATTGCAGTGCTGAGTAAATAATCAATGCACGATGTAAATACAGTTCATCTTCATGCAAGTGAAGATGACTTTTTTGTATTTTATAAACCCGCAGGTGTAAGCTTTCATAGTGAAGAGTGTGCTGGTTTTGTTGTACTTGCAGAGCAACTTGTAAACGAAAAACTATATCCTGTACATCGCCTTGATAAAGTCACCTCGGGTTTAATTATTTTAGCCCGTCACAAAGAAGCAGCAGCAAAGTTCACTGCGCTATTCAGCGCCCATCAAGTGCATAAATTTTATCTTGCACTCAGTGATGCAAAACCAAAGAAGAAACAAGGTTGGATAAAAGGGGATATGGAAAAAAGTCGTCGGGGCGCTTTTAAATTGCTAAAGAGCCAAACCAACCCGGCTGTTACCCGCTTTTATTCAAAAAGTATTCGCCCTGGGCTACGTGCCTACCTATTAAAACCTTTTTCGGGTAAAACACATCAACTAAGAGTCGCGATGAAAAGCTTGGGTGCGCCAATTCTTGGTGATAGCACGTATGCAGGAAGTAAAGACGAGCGCACAAATTTGCATGCTTATGCACTACAATTTAGCTATAAAGGGCTGCTTAAAGAGTATCGATGCGATTACACTTTGGGTGCTCATCTCAATGAAGTTTTTAACTCAGACGAATTCAAAGAGTGGACAGCTCCTTGGACGTTGGATTGGTAAATGAAAGAAACAACACAAGACATCCGTTTTGGTGGCATTAAACGTTTATATGGTCATCAGCAATTTGATTGGTTACAACAAGCACATTTTTGTGTCATTGGTATTGGTGGTGTAGGTAGTTGGGCCGCTGAAGCGCTAGCTCGCACGGGTGTAGGACAACTAACCTTAATAGATCTTGATGATATTTGTGCAACTAATGTTAATCGTCAAATCCATGCTTTGACTGGCACCGTAGGTGAAGCAAAAGTTGAAGCGATGAAAACACGTTGTGAGCTGATAAACCCAGATATCAAAATTAATGTTATTGATGACTTTATAACGCTAGATAATATTCGTGAGCATATTCAAGGCTTTGATTATGTGATTGATTGTATTGATGCAGTGAAAGAAAAGGCAGCGTTAATTGCACATTGTAAGCGTGTAAAATTACCCGTTATTACAACCGGTGGCGCAGGCGGACAAACTGATCCGAGCCAAATTAGCTTTGGTGATGTAGCTAAGACAACCCATGATCCTTTGCTTGCAAAAGTACGGTATATTTTGCGAAAACAGTACAACTTTAGTAGCAATCCAAAGCGTAAATTTAACGTAGATTGTGTTTATTCAACTGAACAGCTTGTATATCCAACCTCTGAAGGCGAAGTTTGCCAAGCAAAACAAGGCGCAGATGGTTCAATGAATATGGATTGTAACAATGGTTTTGGCTCAGCCACAATGGTAACAGGAAGCTTTGGCTTTTTTGTCGCAGCCAAAGCAATCAGAAAATATTTAGATAAAAAACAGCGTTCTTTATAACATTTAGCGGTTTTGCTCAGCCATGGTTTGAATTTTATCAACCATGGCTTTGATGCCATTGCCGCGAGAAGGGCTTAAATGGCTAATTAGACCGAGTCGTTCAAATTCATCATAGGCATTTATTTGTGCTGCTTGTTCCGGTGTTAGACCATTGTATAAGGCTAAAATTAAAGCCAATAGTCCTTTAACGATACGGGTATCTGAATCACCAGCTAAAACAAGGCTATTTTCTGTATGATCAAAGTCGATATATAGCCACACTTTACTTTCGCAGCCTTTAACTAGGGCATCATCTACTTTAAGCACTTCTGGCATAACTGGTAATTGCTTACCTAATAGCATTATCTGGCGGTATTTTTGCTGCCAACCTGCAGCTGTTTCAATGTTTTTACTAACGGCTTCAAACGTTGAATTCATAACTTATCCAAATTTAATCTAATAACTCAATACTGTTTTTAAGAGCATCAATAAACGCATCTACATCATCTTTATTGTTATATAACGCAAAGCTTGCTCTTACTGTACCAGGAATGTGCAAATGGCTCATTATAGGTTGTGTGCAATGGTGGCCACTGCGCACGGCCACACCAAACCCATCAAGCAGAGTGGCTAAATCGAAGGGATGTTCATCGCGATAATTAAAACTAATGTTACCAATGTTATGTATTTGGTTTGAATAGATATTAATACCATCAATAGCTGATAATTGTTTTATCGCATAGTCAAAAACTGTATGCTCATGTTGACGCATTTGCTGAAAATCTAACGATGTTAAATACTTTATTGCCTCACTAAAGGCGATTACACCCGCAATATTAGGTGTTCCTGCTTCAAATTTACCCGGTGCATCCCGAAAAGTGCTTTGCGTGAGGCTCACTGTTTCGATCATTTCGCCACCGGTTTGATAAACATCGAGCGAATTTAACAGCTCGAAACGTCCATAAAGACCACCCAGACCTGTAGGCCCGAGCATTTTGTGGGCAGAAAATACGTAAAAGTCACAAGAAATTTCTTGTAGATTAGGGCGTAAATGCATCGCAGCCTGCGCACCATCAATCACAGAAATAGCATTAATGGCTTTACATGCTGTAATGATAGGCGCTAAATCAGTGATATTACCTAATGTATTTGATGCATGAGTAACAGCAACTATCTTAGGCTGATACAGTTTTATAAACTCACTGCACCTTACGCTATCAATGACCAAGTCATCTTCAATAGGTAAAATAATCAGTTCTGCACCAGTACGCTTTGCTAGTTGTTGCCATGGCACTATGTTGGCGTGATGTTCAATCGCAGAGATAGCAATTTTATCGCCTGGTTTAAGCCGTGAAGCCAGACCATTTGCGATTAAATTAATAGATTCAGTCGCTCCTTTGGTCCACACTAACTCATTGGCTTTAACAGAAAAATAATCTGCAAGTAGCGTTCTGGTGTGTTCATATTGGCGGGTCGCGTTTTCACTGAGTGTATGACGGCCACGATGCACATTGGCATTCTCATGACTATAAAAACGGGCAAGGGCATCAATAACTGCTTGTGGCTTTTGTGAGGTCGCTGCTGAGTCTAAATACACCAGAGGCTGCTCATTAACCGTTTCATTCAGTAATGGAAAGTCAGCGCGTATTTTTGCAATATCGAACATGGAAGGCCTTAAGCTACGAGAATGCGACGATTTTAATTACTTTGCACAAATAGACAAGTGCAGGGCAACAAAAAAGGCCGCATAGCGGCCTTTTTTAAACGCAAATTCGTATTAACGCTTGTCTGTTGGTACGTAATCGCGTGAAGTTTCACCAGTGTATAACTGACGAGGACGGCTGATCTTGTGACCAGGTTGAGAAAGCATCTCATCCCAGTGAGAGATCCAACCAACAGTACGTGACATTGCAAAGATTACAGTGAACATGCTTGTTGGAATACCGATAGCTTTTAAGATGATACCTGAGTAGAAGTCTACGTTAGGGTAAAGTTTCTTCTCAACGAAGTATGGGTCTTCTAGTGCAATTTGCTCAAGCTTCATTGCGATATCAAGAAGTGGATCTTGAATGTTTAGCTCAGCTAGTACTTCGTGACATGTTTGACGCATTACTGTCGCACGTGGATCGAAGTTTTTGTATACACGGTGACCGAAGCCCATAAGACGGAATGGATCTGACTTATCTTTTGCTTTAGCAACGTATTCGTCGATACGGTCTACTGAACCGATTTCTTCTAACATGTTAAGACATGCTTCGTTAGCACCACCGTGCGCAGGACCCCATAAAGATGCGATACCAGCCGCGATACACGCGTAAGGGTTTGCACCTGATGAACCAGCTAAACGTACAGTTGACGTTGAAGCGTTTTGCTCGTGGTCTGCGTGAAGCATGAAAATTTTATCCATTGCTTTAGCAAGAACAGGGCTAACTTTATATTCTTCAGCAGGTACTGAGAACATCATGTGTAAGAAGTTTTCAGCGAAGCTTAAGTCGTTACGCGGGTGTACAAACGGTTGACCTACGTTGTATTTGTAAGCCATAGCAGCGATTGTTGGTAACTTAGCAATTAGTTTGATTGCACTAGTTTTACGTTGTGTTGCATCAGTGATGTCTAAATCTTCGTGATAGAAAGAAGATAAAGCACCTACAACACCACATAGCATCGCCATAGGGTGAGCATCAAAACGGAAACCTTGGAAGAAGTTTGCGATTTTAGTATCAAGCATAGTGCTATGCGTGATTTCTTTTGCAAACTCATCGTATTGTTCTTTAGTTGGTAATTCGCCGTTTAACAGTAAGTAGCAAACTTCGATGTAGTTAGACTCATCAGCTAGTTGCTCAATTGGGTAACCACGGTGTAGTAATACACCTTTACCGCCGTCGATATAAGTGATTGAAGATTCACAAGAACCGGTCGACATGAAACCTGGGTCGTAAGTGAAGTAGCCATGAGAACCTAACGTACGTACGTCGATTACGTCTTGGCCAGCAGTGCCTTGGTAAATTGGAAGTTCGATTGGATCAAGACCATCAATATGGACCGTGGCTTTATTATCCGCCATCTATTTATCTCCTATTAAGATAACAACTCTGATTGTTATGTTCTGAATCTGTTTAAGCACATTCTTTTCATTTTAACGTGAAAGAGGGGTGTAAAGTCAATTTTTATAAACATTATGCATAAATGGATAATAAATATTCTGCCAGGATTAAATATTATACCATTGGCTAATTCGCAAACGACTCTTACTAAACAAGAATTGTAAAAAGACCTTTGGCTATATATACTATCCAAGGTTTTATACCGTATTGTCTGTAGGTAAACTTTATTTTTACATTTAAGTTTTGCATAAGTGTGAACTTTTTGTGTATCAACACGGTTTACTTAGATAGTTCCATCGAAATTCATTTTGATGGGTTTAGAAAAACAAGTAGATGAGCTCCTAAGTGGGCAAGATGGGCAAGTAACTGTGAAAAAGCAAAGACCTGTAAATCTAGATCTAACAACTATATCTATGCCGGCAACGGCTAAAGCATCAATTCTTCACCGCGTCACCGGTGTGGCACTATTTTTTGCTTTAACGTTTGTCATTTGGGCTTGGTCTGAGTCTCTTTCTTCTCCAGAAGGTTTTGAATTCGTCAAGGGTCTGTTCAGCGGATTCATTGCCAAATTCATAGCGTGGGGTACCATTTCTGTGTTGGCATATCACCTAATCGGTGGTGTTCGTCACATCATTATGGATATGGGTCACTGGGAAGAACTTGAATCAGGTAACTTCAGCGCTAAAGTTGCGATGGCTTTAGGTGTTGTAGCTGCAATTCTAGCAGGAGTGTGGATATGGTTTTAAATCAAGCAACTCTTAAACGTGATGGTGTACAAGATTTTGTATCACTTCGTACAACAGCATTAATAATCAGCGCTTATGCGATTTTTATTATCGGCTATTTTTTATGTACACCAGAAGTCACTTTTGAAGCCTGGCAAGGCCTATTCTCTAATCTAGCAATGAAAGGGTTTACACTAATTGCCCTTGTTTGCATTATGGTTCACACCCGTATCGGTCTTTGGCAAGTTCTAACTGACTATGTCAAAAATGCGAAATTACGTGCTGTTTTAGGCTTTGTATTAAACCTTATGGCCGTTGCTTACGTAGCAATTGGTCTAATCGTTTTATGGGGTGTTTAAGTGAATTATTCTGTTCGTGAATTTGACGCAGTAGTAATTGGTGCAGGCGGCGCGGGTATGCGCGCAGCACTTGCTATTACTGAATCAGGCAAAACCTGTGCACTTATCTCTAAAGTTTTCCCTACACGTTCTCACACTGTGTCAGCACAAGGCGGCATTACTGTTGCGTTAGGTAACTCGCATGAAGATAACTGGGAATGGCACATGTACGATACTGTTAAAGGTTCTGATTTTATCGGTGACCAAGACGCTATCGAATATATGTGTAAAACAGGCCCAGAAGCTATTACTGAATTAGAAAACATGGGCTTACCATTTTCTCGTTTTGAAAATGGCCGTGTTTATCAACGTCCTTTCGGCGGTCAGTCGAAAAACTTTGGTGGTGAACAAGCAGCACGTACTGCAGCAGCAGCTGACCGTACTGGTCACGCACTGTTACACTGTCTTTACCAGCAAAACGTTAAAAACAAAACAAACGTATTTTCAGAGTGGTATGCACTAGATTTAGTTAAAAACAGCGATGGTCATGTTGTTGGTTGTACAGCAATCGACATTGAATCAGGCCAAGTTGTTTACTTCAAATCAAAAGCCGTTGTTTTAGCAACAGGTGGTGCAGGTCGTATCTACGCATCAACAACTAACGCACACATCAATACAGGTGACGGCGTTGGTATGGCAACCCGTGCTGGTGTTGCATTGCAAGATATGGAAATGTGGCAATTCCACCCAACAGGTATCGCAGGCGCTGGTGTACTAGTAACTGAAGGTTGTCGTGGTGAAGGTGGTTACCTTCTAAACAAAGACGGCGAACGCTTCATGGAACGTTACGCGCCAAATGCTAAAGACTTAGCATCTCGTGACGTTGTTGCTCGTTCAATGATGACTGAGATCCGTGAAGGTCGTGGTTGCGATGGTCCTTACGGTCCACATATCAAGCTTAAACTTGACCACTTAGGTGAAGAGACGCTTAATTTACGTCTTCCTGGTGTATGTGACCTTGCGAAAACATTCGCACACGTTGACCCAGCTAAAGAACCAATTCCAGTAATTCCAACATGTCACTACATGATGGGTGGTGTACCAACTAACGTAAATGGTCAAGCATTACAAATCGATGCAAATGGTCAAGAGAAAGTAGTTGAAGGTTTATTCGCTGTGGGTGAAATTGCCTGTGTATCTGTACACGGTGCTAACCGCCTAGGTGGTAACTCACTTCTTGACTTAGTTGTGTTCGGACGTGCAGCTGGTAACTTCTTAGGTAAATACCTAAATGGTGTTGAAGCAGGTAAAGATGCGTCTGAATCAGATCTTGAAGCATCACTTGCGCGCTTCAACCGTTGGGAAAGCTCTAAAGCTGGCCAAGGTGAAGACCCAGTTCAAATCAAGAAAGACCTACAAATGTGTATGCAGCTTAACTTCTCGGTGTTCCGTGAAGGTGATGCAATGGCTACAGGTCTTAAAGAGCTTAAAGAAATTCGTGAACGTCTGCAGTATGCTCGTCTTGACGACAAGTCAACAGAGTTCAACACTGCGCGTATCGAATGTCTAGAGTTAGACAACTTAATGGAAACAGCTTACTCAACTGCAGTAGCTGCAAACTTCCGTACAGAAAGCCGTGGTGCACATTCTCGTTTTGACTTCCCAGATCGTGATGACGATAACTGGTTATGTCACTCTATCTTTAACCCAGTTACAGATGAAATGACAAAACGTGAAGTAAACTACGCGCCGAAACTGCGTGAAGCTTTCCCACCTAAAGCACGTACATACTAGGAGCGAGACGATGGCACAAGTACAATTTTCCGTTTATCGTTACAATCCAGATGTTGATAATGCACCACGTATGCAGGACTTCACGCTAGAAACGCAAGAAGGCCAAGATATGATGGTTTTGGATGCTCTAATGAAACTAAAAGAGCAAGATCCAACATTATCATTCCGTCGTTCATGCCGTGAAGGTGTGTGTGGTTCTGACGGTATCAACATGAATGGTAAAAACGGTTTAGCATGTATTACTCCTTTATCAACGCTACTTAAAGGTGGCAAAGGTAAAATCGTAATTCGTCCATTACCTGGTTTACCTGTGGTACGTGACCTTGTTATTGACATGAGTCAGTTCTACACTCAATACGAAAAAGTTAAGCCTTATCTAATTAATGACACGCCAGCGGCGGGTGAGCGTCTTCAATCTATCGAAGAACGTGATAAGTTAGATGGCTTATATGAGTGTATTTTATGTGCATGTTGTTCTACATCGTGTCCTTCGTTCTGGTGGAATCCAGACAAGTTCATCGGTCCTGCGGGTCTTCTTCATGCGTATCGTTTCTTGGCTGATAGCCGCGATACAGCGACTGAAGAGCGTCTTGCAGATCTTGACGATGCGTTCAGCGTGTTCCGTTGTCACAGTATTATGAACTGTGTTAGCGTGTGTCCTAAAGGTCTTAATCCGACTAAAGCAATTGGACAAATCAAATCAATGCTTTTAAACCGCGCTGTTTAAAGCTTGAATATGTAAGGTGGTTAAGTGATTAACCACCTTGTTTTTACAACAATTAATTTCTGCGCTAAAGAAAAGGGCTTATAAATGCACGAAGGTGTGATGAAGGCATGGCTAGAATCTTCTCACTTAAACGGCGGAAACGTTGCTTACGTAGAAGAGCTTTATGAAGCGTACTTAGATGATGCGACTTCTGTGCCAGAAGAATGGCGAGAAGTGTTCGAACAATTACCAAAAGTAGATGGTGTGGATGTTGACGTAAAACATTCAGAGGTTCGTTCACAATTTGCGGAGCTTGCTAAAAACAAGCATAGAGAAGTAGTGGTAGCAGAGGGTGGCTCTGGCGATCCTAAACAGGTCAAAGTGCTACAACTTATTAATGCTTTCCGTTTCCGTGGTCACCAAAATGCTAACCTAGATCCATTAGGTATCTGGGAACGCGAACGAGTTCGAGATCTTGAACTTGAATACCACGATTTATCTGAAGCTGATTTTGACCGTGAATTCAATGTGGGTTCGTTTGCCGTAGGTCGCGACACCATGCCTTTAGGTGAGCTATACCAAGCACTTAAGACCACGTATTGTGGGTCAGTTGGTGCAGAGTATATGCACATCACTTCAACTGAAGAAAAACGTTGGTTACAACAGCGTTTAGAATCAGTGCAATCACGTCCAACGTTCTCTAAAGAAGAAAAGCTACGTATCCTTAAAGGATTAACAGCTGCAGATGGCCTTGAAAAATATTTAGGGGCTAAGTTCCCTGGTGCAAAACGTTTCTCACTTGAAGGTGGTGATGCGTTGGTACCAATGCTTAAAGAACTAATTCATCGTGCAGGTGAAAGCGGACAAAAAGAAGCTGTTATTGGTATGGCTCACCGCGGTCGCTTGAACGTACTAGTGAACGTTTTAGGTAAAAACCCATCAGAATTATTCGATGAGTTCGCTGGTAAACACAAAGATACTTTAAGCTCAGGTGATGTTAAATATCACATGGGTTATTCATCTGACTTCGCTACAAAGGGTGGCAACGTGCATATGGCACTTGCGTTTAACCCATCTCACCTTGAAATCGTTAACCCAGTAGTTATGGGTTCGGTACGCGCTCGTTTAGACCGTTTAGGTGATAAGTCAGGTATTAAAGCATTACCAATTACTATTCACGGTGACTCTGCAATCGCAGGTCAAGGTGTTGTTCAAGAAACATTTAACTTATCGCAAACTAATGCATTTAGTTGTGGTGGTAGTATCCGTATCGTGGTAAACAACCAAGTTGGTTTTACAACGTCAAAACAAGCGGATGTTCGTTCTACACCATACTGTACTGACATTGCGAAAATGGTTCAGGCACCTATTTTCCACGTTAATTCTGACGATCCAGAAGCGGTTGCATTTGTTACTCAAATCGCACTTGATTTCAGAAACCAATTCAAACGTGACGTTGTAATTGATTTAGTATGTTATCGCCGTCATGGTCATAACGAAGCGGATGAGCCGAATGCGACTCAACCACTTATGTACCAGAAAATCAAAAAACACCCAGTTCCACGCCTAATTTATGCTGACCAACTTGTGTCTGAAGGTTCATTTACAGAAGATGAAGTCAAAGCACTTGCTGATGAGTACCGTAACGGTCTTGATGGCGGTAACTGTGTTGTTGAAGAAATTCAACCAGAAACATCTCACTCTTCAGATTGGGCTAAATTCGTTGGTCACGATTGGGATGTTGAGTACGATGCAAAACTTTCTGTTGAAAAACTAAAAGAACTTGGTGAAAAAGTATCAAGCTACCCAGAGAGCCACAAAGCTCAGTCGCGTGTTAAGAAAATTTACGACGACCGTAAGCTAATGGCATCAGGTGAAAAACCGCTTGATTGGGGTATGGCTGAAACGCTAGCTTATGCTTCACTTGTAGATGCGGGCACAGATATCCGTTTAACAGGTCAAGACTCAGGCCGTGGTACTTTCTTCCACCGTCATGCTGTTATCCATAACCAAAAAGATGCATCAACCTACTTGCCGCTGCAAAACATCAGCGAAAAACAAGGTTCATTTGAAGTATACGACTCAGTACTTTCTGAAGAAGCGGTACTTGCATTTGAATATGGTTACGCAACAGCTGAACCAACTTCACTTGTAATGTGGGAAGCACAATTTGGTGACTTCGCTAACGGTGCACAAGTTGTATTTGACCAATTCTTAAGTTCTGGTGAACAAAAGTGGGGCCGTTTATGTGGTCTTACATGTTTACTTCCACATGGTTATGAAGGTCAAGGCCCAGAGCATAGCTCGGCACGTCTTGAGCGTTTCTTACAATTGTGTGCTGATCACAATATGCAAGTGTGTGTGCCTTCAACACCAGCGCAAGTTTATGCAATGCTTCGTCGTCAATCTGTACGTCCTTTACGTCGTCCATTGATTGTTATGACACCTAAGTCACTACTTCGTCATCCGCTGGCAACTTCAACACTTGAAGAATTATCTGAAGGTGTGTTCCACAATATGATCGATGAAATCGATGATATTGCAGCAGATAAAGTAGAACGCGTTGTATTCTGTAGTGGTAAAGTTTATTACGAGTTACTACAAGAGCGTCGTAAACAAGAATTAAATAACATTGCTATTGTTCGTGTAGAACAATTATATCCATTCCCACACGCTGAGATGGATACAATCATGCAACGTTACCAACACGTTAAAGATTTTGTTTGGTGTCAAGAAGAGCCGCAAAACCAAGGTGCATGGTATTGTTCTCAACATCATTTTGTTGATGCAATTCCTGAAGGTGCTAAATTAACTTACGCAGGTCGTAAAGCATCAGCATCACCAGCGTGTGGTTACATGTCAGTGCATAATAAAGAACAACAAGCGCTCGTTGCAGACGCGCTTACTATTGAAAAGAAAGGATAAGCAATGAGCACAGAAATTAAAGTTCCTGTACTTCCTGAGTCGGTTGCTGATGCTACTGTTGCAACATGGCACGTAAGTGTTGGCGACAAAGTAAGCCGCGACCAAAACTTGGTTGATATCGAAACAGATAAAGTTGTTTTAGAAGTTGTTGCACCAAACGATGGTGTAATCACTGAAATTTCACAAGAAGAAGGTGCAACGGTACTTGGCGAGCAAGTAATTGCATTACTTGGTGATGCAGATGCTGCACCAGCAAGTGACGACTCTGCCAAAGAATCTGCACCAGCAAAATCAGAAGACGCGCCAGAGGCGCAATCAGCACCAGCATCAGAAGGTAAAGAAGTGGACATTAAAGTACCTGTACTTCCAGAATCAGTCGCAGACGCGACAATTGCTACTTGGCATGTTCAACCAGGTGAAGCGGTAACTCGCGATCAAAACCTAGTTGATATCGAAACTGATAAAGTTGTTCTTGAAGTGGTTGCTCAAGAAGACGGTATCATGGGTGAGCACATTCACGCTGAAGGCGAAACAGTACTTGGTGAGCAAGTAATTGGTACAGTTAAAGCAGGCGCAGCGCCAGCTAAAGCACCTGCAGCAAAAGCTGAAGAGGCTACTGCAAGCGAATCAAATGATAGCTCTGATGTGTTAACACCATCAGTTCGTCGTTTAATCGCTGAAAAAGGTCTTGATGCATCTAAAATCAAAGGCACAGGCAAAAACGGCCGTGTGACTAAAGAAGATGTCGATACTTTCTTAAAAGCACCTGCAGCAGCACCAAAAGCTGAAGCAGCGCCAGCAGCACCTATGGGTGACCGTACACAAAAACGTGTTCCTATGACACGTTTACGTAAAACTATCGCTAATCGTCTTCTTGAAGCGAAAAACTCAACTGCAATGTTAACTACATTCAACGAAGTTAACATGAAGCCAATCATGGATCTTCGTAAGCAGTATCAAGAAGTGTTCGAAAAGCGTCATGGTATCCGTTTAGGTTTCATGTCTTTCTACGTGAAAGCAGTTACTGAAGCACTTAAGCGTTTCCCTGAGGTGAATGCATCTATCGATGGTGATGATATCGTTTATCATAACTACTTCGACATCAGCATTGCGGTTTCAACTCCACGTGGTCTTGTTACACCAGTTCTTAAAGACTGTGACAAGCTATCAGTGGCAGAAATCGAAAAAGGTATCCGTGAATTAGCACTTAAAGGTCGTGACGGTAAACTATCTATCGAAGATATGACTGGTGGTAACTTCACAATTACTAACGGTGGTGTATTCGGTTCATTACTTTCTACACCTATCATCAACTTGCCACAGTCTTCAATCTTGGGTATGCATAAAATCCAAGATCGCCCAATGGCTGTTAACGGTAAAGTTGAAATCTTACCAATGATGTATTTAGCGTTATCTTACGATCACCGCCAAATCGATGGTAAAGAATCAGTAGGCTTCCTAGTAACAATTAAAGAGTTACTTGAAGATCCAACTCGTTTACTACTAGATGTTTAATCTGGTTGTATAAAAACTAAGCTGTGAACCCTGTTCACAGCTTTTTTTTTGCGCCTTTGGTCTAACTGGGGTTTTCATGTGGAGCCTTGGGATTTATACTAAGTGCGCAATTTGGGATAGCTGTTTATTTTGCATAAATATTCAGCTCTTTTAGTATAAAAAATTGGATAAAGCATCATGAATTTGCATGAGTATCAGGCAAAACAACTTTTTGCCGAATATGGTTTACCAGTTTCTCAAGGTTTCGCTTGCGATACACCTGAAGAAGCTGCAGCAGCTGCTGAGAAAATCGGCGGTGATATGTGGGTTGTTAAAACACAGGTTCACGCAGGTGGCCGTGGTAAAGCTGGCGGTGTTAAGCTAGTTAAAACAATCGACGAAGTAAAAGAGTTCGCTGCGAACTGGTTAGGTAAAAACTTAGTTACTTACCAAACAGACGAAAATGGTCAGCCAGTAGCTAAAATCCTTGTTGAAAGCTGCACTGACATCGCTAACGAATTATACCTTGGCGCTGTAGTAGATCGTGCTTCTCGTAAAGTTGTTTTCATGGCATCTACTGAAGGTGGTGTTGAAATCGAGCAAGTTGCAGAAGAAACTCCAGAACTAATTCACAAAGCTGAGATCGATCCACTAGTTGGTCCACAAGCATACCAAGCTCGTGAATTAGGCTTCAAACTAGGTTTAAACCCTACTCAAATGAAACAGTTCGTTAAGATCTTCATGGGTCTTGCTAACATGTTCAACGATTTCGATTTCGCACTATTAGAAATCAACCCGCTAGTAATTACAGACGAAGGTAACCTTCACTGTCTAGACGGTAAAATCGGTGTAGATGGTAACGCGCTTTACCGTCAACCTAAAATCCGTGAAATGCACGATCCTTCACAAGAAGATGCACGTGAAGCTCACGCTGCAAGCTTCGAGCTTAACTACGTTGCACTAGACGGTAACGTTGGTTGTATGGTTAACGGTGCAGGCCTTGCAATGGGTACTATGGACATCGTAAACCTACACGGTGGTAAGCCAGCTAACTTCCTAGATGTTGGTGGTGGTGCTACTAAAGAGCGTGTATCTGAAGCATTCAAGATCATCTTATCTGACGACAACGTTAAAGCTGTTTTAGTTAACATCTTTGGTGGTATCGTACGTTGTGACATGATCGCTGAAGGTATCATTGGCGCAGTTAAAGAAGTAGGCGTAAACGTTCCTGTAGTAGTACGTTTAGAAGGTACTAACGCTGAACTAGGTCGTGAAGTACTTGCTAATTCTGACCTTAACATCATCGCTGCTGAATCACTAACAGACGCAGCTGAAAAAGTTGTTGCTGCTGCGGAGGGCAAATAATGTCTGTATTAATCAATAAAGATACAAAAGTTATCTGTCAAGGTTTCACAGGTGGCCAAGGTACTTTCCACTCTGAGCAAGCGCTTGAGTACGGTACACAAATGGTTGGTGGTGTAAGCCCAGGTAAAGGCGGTCAAACGCACCTTGGTCTTCCAGTATTCAACACAGTACGTGACGCTGTTGAAGCAACTGGCGCAACTGCATCAGTTATCTATGTACCAGCACCTTTCTGTAAAGATGCAATCTTAGAAGCTATCGATGCTGGCATCGAGCTTATCGTTTGTATCACTGAAGGTATCCCAACACTAGACATGGTTGACGTTAAAGTTAAGCTTGAGCAAACTGGTGTTCGTATGATCGGTCCTAACTGCCCAGGTGTTATCACTCCGGGTGAAACGAAGATCGGTATCATGCCTGGTCACATCCACAAGCCTGGTAAAGTAGGTATCGTATCACGTTCTGGTACTTTAACTTACGAAGCGGTTAAACAAACTACTGACGCTGGTTTCGGCCAATCAACATGTGTTGGTATCGGTGGTGACCCAATCCCTGGCACTAACTTCATCGACGTTTTAGAAATGTTCGAAAAAGACGAGCAAACTGAAGCAATCGTAATGATCGGTGAAATCGGTGGTACTGCAGAAGAAGAAGCTGCAGAATACATCAAGCACAACGTGACTAAACCAGTTGTTTCTTACATTGCAGGTGTTACGGCTCCTCCAGGTAAGCGCATGGGTCACGCAGGTGCAATCATCGCAGGTGGTAAAGGTACTGCTGATGAGAAATTTGCTGCATTAGAAGCTGCTGGCGTAAAAACTGTACGTTCACTAGCTGACATCGGTGCTGCACTTAAAGAGAAAACAGGCTGGTAATCAGTTTTAATCTCTTAAAAAAGGCTCGCTTATGCGGGCCTTTTTTGTATCTGAGAGTTTCCTAGTTTGTGCACGAAAATTCTAGCTTTAAATTAAGAATAATAATGCTTTATTTGTGAATAAAAATTCCATACACTGATACCTTGTTTATTTGTTTTTATATAAAACGCTGTTATTAAAAAAGGTAAATATCACGTGCGTACCACAGAATTGGTAGATGGATTTCGCCAGTCAACTCCTTATGTTAATGCTCACCGAGGTAAAACTTTCGTTGTAATGCTCGGCGGAGAAGCAATTGATCAGCCAGGTTGTCGTAGCATCATTAATGATGTTGCATTATTAACGAGCTTAGGTATCAAAATTGTTTTAGTGTTTGGTGCAAGGCCACAGTTCAATGCGGCACTGCAAGAATTTGGCATAACTAGTCAGTTTCATAATGAAATACGTGTTACTGATAACGCGACTTTTGATGTAATAAAGAAAGTTGCGGGTGCAATGCAGTTCGATATTACTGCACGTTTATCGACCTCGCTAAGTAGTACTCCTATGACTGGCTCATACTTGAATGTGGTCAGCGGTAATTTTGTTATCGCTCAGCCTTTAGGAGTTGACGAAGGCATTGATTATCATCACTCAGGCCGTGTAAGACGTATTGATGTTGAAGGGATTCGTCATCAATTAAACAATAACAGTATCGTACTACTTGGTCCGATTGCCGCCTCAGTGACAGGTGAAAGTTTTAATTTAACTGCTGAAGAAATTGCCACTCAGGTTGCATTAAAACTGCGCGCTGACAAAATGCTCGGTTTTTGTAAAGAGGCCGGTATCTTGGATGAAAACGGTGAAGCAATTGCCGAGCTTATGCCAAATGAGGCAGAATCTGTCTTAGCAAACTACCGTAATCAACCTGATTCATGTTTAAGTGCAACGGTATTCTTACAAGCGGCCATTGATGCATGTCGTGGCGGCGTACATCGTTGTCATTTAGTTAGTTACAAAGAAGATGGCGCATTATTACAAGAGCTTTTCTCATTAGATGGCATTGGTACGCAAATCGCGCCGCAAAGCTCCGAACAGTTACGTAGTGCAACAATATCTGATATTACCGGGATTATTAATCTGATCAGACCGCTTGAAGAGCAGGGCTATTTAGTTAGGCGTTCTAGAGAGCAGCTTGAGATAGAAATAGAGCAATTTACTGTCATTGAGCGTGATGGTTTAATTATCGCCTGTGCCGCTTTATACCCATTTGCTGAAGAACAAGTGGGGGAGTTTGCAAGTCTGGCTGTTCATCCACAATACCGAGATGCAGATAGAGGGAGTTACCTACTGCGTTTTATTATTAATAAAGCTAAACGTGCTGGTTACTCGCATTTATTCGCTTTAACCACACGCAGTATTCATTGGTTTTTAGAACAAAGCTTTGAATTGGTGACCGTTGATGAGTTACCGGCGAAGAAAAAGGCACTGTATAACTATGAGCGCCGTTCTAAAGTACTGCGACTGGACCTTACTAAACTAAGTAAAAACCGTTGATAGGACAACTGAGTGGGTTGCTATAAAAAAGGTGACGCATGTGCGTCACCTCTAATTCTATATATTGTATTTAATTAATACTCATAGTTAATGTGCTGATAAAAGCGCACACGTAAATCTTGGCGCGTTGGATTAAAGGCCAGCTCGTCAGTTACTTCATTAATTGCGCTTTGCACTTGATTCATAAACTTACCATAACCAATGTCATGCTTGTCTTTATCGGCTGCGGCAATCACAAAATGTAGAGAATCAACAAGTTGATTTGCATCCCAATAATGTTGTAATTGCACTTGCTCTGAGCTGCAATCAAAGGTTAGCTTTTGCAGTTCACTGTTACTTTGTGCGTTATCAATATTGCTATTACGAACAATAGGGCGGGTACCATTAGCGATAAAAGCACCAAGGGTTAGCGCTCGTTTTTCGCAAGCTCGTTTAAATGCATCAAAAATATATTGATAAAATTGCGTGTAATTCTCTTCATTCAACATATGTTGAAATTGCGTTTTAATCGCGCGGGTTACTGGAATAGAAAACCCAGCATAAGTCATTTCACTGTGCTGTGTTGGTAAATGACATTGGCGAGATTGATAGCGTGGATATAAGCTACGCAATTTATAGCCATAGCTTTCTTTGTGACCTTTTGCTTTAGCAAATAAATCATAAGTAAGATGCTGGTGATCGCGAATTTTAAGTGGAGGTTGACCGCTTAATAGCTTTTCTTGTAATGAGTTTATTACGCGCTGTACGTTATGGTGAAAACTTGCTGCATTAGCACGAATATCTTCACCTGTAGCCAAAAATAATAAACGAATTTTTTTGCATTTTACTTCATCAGCGGCAAACACATTATGTGCTTCGTGGTATTGTGGGTTATAGAAAAATAAAATCTGCTTAGCGGTTTCTAAACTATATGCCTCATCATGGTAACGAACGACAGGTAACTTATCGTTAGCGATCAGATGTACATTGTGCAGTTCATATTCATCACATAGTGCAAATAACTCCCTTGCAAGACGCTTATAAGCACAGCTTACATTACTAAACTGAGCAAAAAACTCATCAGTAGGTTTAAACTCAACTAGCACATACTGGTTAGCACGCGCAGAGCTTGGAATATAGACTCTATGTTGATTGAGCGAAGCCATCTTTTTTCCTTATTGGTAGTGAAACTGACGGCACTATATCGCTAGTCAATGATCATTTTATTGCGTTAGAACAATTTTTTTACCGATTTTGCAGCGTCTGTAAACAATGTATTCAATAATCGGCTTATTATCTTCAATAAACATGGTTCAACTACTGTATGTTAGGGTTTGTTTTTGTAATAATGCATTAGTTTTGTCACCATGCAATATTTTGAGGATTATGCTCCTATGGCGGAAATTGAGAATCGCCCAAGTAACTTTATTAGAACGCGTATCGACGAAGATCTCGCAAGCGGTAAGCATGCGACTACACACACGCGTTTTCCACCTGAACCAAACGGTTTTTTACACATTGGTCATGCAAAGTCTATCTGTTTAAATTTTGGTATTGCCCAAGATTATCAAGGTCTTTGTAACTTACGTTTTGATGATACGAATCCAGAAAAAGAAGACATCAATTACGTAAATTCAATTAAAGAAGATGTGCAGTGGTTAGGTTTTCAGTGGGATGGTGAAATTAAGTATTCATCTAACTATTTCGATGCGTTATACGGCTATGCTGTTGAGCTTATCGAAAAAGGCCTTGCGTATGTGTGTTTCTTATCGCCAGATCAAGCACGTGAATACCGTGGTACTTTAAAAGAGCCAGGTAAAAATAGCCCGTACCGTGATACGCCAGTAGAAGAAAACCTAGCGCTATTTGAAAAAATGCGTAATGGCGAATTCAAAGAAGGCGAGTGTGTACTGCGTGCTAAAATCGATATGGCAAGTTCATTCATGGTATTGCGTGATCCGATTTTATACCGTGTACGTTTTGCTCACCACCACCAAACAGGTGATAAGTGGTGTATTTACCCAATGTACGACTTCACGCACTGTATTTCAGATGCACTAGAAGGTATCACGCATTCATTATGTACGCTTGAGTTCCAAGATAACCGTCGTTTATACGATTGGGTATTAGATAACATCAGCCTTGAGTGTCACCCACAGCAAATCGAGTTTTCACGATTAAACCTTGAATACACCATTATGTCTAAGCGTAAATTAAACGACTTAGTGGTTAATGGTCATGTTGAAGGTTGGGACGACCCACGTATGCCAACGATTGCTGGTCTGCGTCGTCGCGGTTATACACCTGCATCAGTACGTGAATTCTGTTCTCGCATCGGTATCACCAAGCAAGAAAACATGGTTGAAATGGGTATGCTTGAAGCGTGTATCCGTGAAGATCTTAATGAGCATGCACCGCGTGCAATGGCTGTTCTTGATCCGGTGAAGATTGTTATCGAAAACTATGATGCAGATAAAGTAGAGACTTTATCAGTTGCCAATCACCCGAATAAAGAAGAGATGGGCCGTCGTGATGTGCCTTTCACACGTGAGATTTATATTGAGCGTGAAGACTTCCGTGAAGAAGCAAATAATAAGTTTAAACGTTTAGTACTTGATAAAGAAGTACGTTTACGTGGTGCTTATGTAATTAAAGCTGAGCGTGTTGAAAAAGACGAGAACGGTGAAATCAGCACTATTTTCTGTTCTTACGATCCAGAAACGCTAGGTAAAAACCCAAGCGATGGCCGTAAAGTTAAAGGTGTAATCCATTGGGTATCAGCCAGTGAGTCAATCACCGCTGAAGTACGTTTATACGACCGTTTATTTAACGTACCAAACCCAGCTGCTGCTGAAGACTTCAATGCAACGCTAAATCCAGAATCACTCGTGGTTCTTGCTAACGCGAAACTTGAACTGTCTCTTGCTAATGCACAAGCAGAGCAGGGCTTCCAGTTTGAACGCATGGGCTATTTCTGTCGTGATAACAAAGCCGACTCACTAGTATTTAATCAAACTGTGGGTCTTCGTGATTCATGGGCAAAGATTGAACAAAAGGGCTAAACTTTTAACTAATTGTTTAAGTTTCTAAGCTTAATAAAAAACCCTTTCACTTTTAAAGTGAAAGGGTTTTTTTATAACTATTAAAAGTGATTAAAAATAGCCGCGAATACCTAAGCTAAAGTTGCGACCAGGTAGTGGTGCTTTTTCTTTAATAAATGAACTGTGAACGAAACCTAGTTCATCCGTTAAGTTATCAGCATTAATGTACAGCTGCGTATCGACAGGGCCTAAATCAAGTTGGTAATTTGCCGATGCGTCAAACAGGGTATAACCGTCAGTTTTTGTTTCATAAGCGGTAATATCTGACTGCTCAAAATAATGAGTGCCTGCTAGGCTAAATTGCCAACCGCCAACAGTATACTGTAGTTCAGAACCAAGTTTGTTTGCTGGAATACGTGGTAGGTAACCTTCGCCATCTTTTAATTTAGCAGTTGTTGAATCACCAAACACTTTAACCAATGTGCTAGGTGACACTTGGTAGTGGACGTCAAACTCAATACCGTAAAGTTTTGCATCTTTACTTGCAAATTGATACACCGCCATTGCGTCTTCGTCAGCCTCTGCTGCTGACTCTAGACCGTGCTCTTCATCGAATACGAGCCCAGTACTTTGCTGGTAATAGTAGTTTTCAATGTCGTTGTAGAAAAAGTTAACGGTGTAACCAAAGTCACCAATAAAGCGGCGGAAACTTAAATCAAAGTTGGTTGCAGTTTCTTGATCGATATCTTCAGGCTCAAAATGTATTTCGCCGTCTTCGATATGATAACCAAGGCCTAGCTCATATGTGCCAGTTGCAATATGAATACCGTTTGATAGTAATTCAGCACTTAGTGGCGCACGTTCTGAACGAGATACACTCAAAGCAACACTTTGACCTTCTTGATATTGCCAGATTGCACCTGCAGAAAAACTTAGATTTGTGAAATCTTCGCTGTAATTGATGATTTCTGCTTCTTCGTCATCGTGACCTTCTTCCTCTTCGTGAGCGTGGTCATGATGGTGCTCTGCCATACTAACAGCCGAGTCAATTTGGTAATCCTCAATACGTGCGCCCAATTCAACGGTTACATCACCAAATTGACGCTCTTCAAGCATGAATAGTGCATTGGTTTTAGTTACACTTGCTGGTGTAAAGGCTTCTTCACCATCAGCATCGTAGTCTGATTCTGTGTAGTGGTAGCCAGCCATACCGTGCCAAAGGCCTAATTTATGTTCAACGGTTGCACGTGCTTCAGTGGTTTTGTTAGAAAACACAGTGCCAACTGCACCATCTTCAATTTCGGCATGTTTATAGTCTGTGTAACCCACACGTAGTGAGATATTTTCAATCCAGTTATCATGTAGCGCATAGCTCATGTAACCTTGCCAGCGATCTTGCTCTAATTGCGCGAAGACAGACTCTTCATGTTCTTCTTCACCTTCGTGTTCATCATGATGCTCACCTTCTTCATGCTCTTCGTGATGATGGTGTTCATGAGCGGGAATACCGTAATCTGTTTCAATACGACCATATGACACACCTAGTGTTAGGTGATCGCCAACATAACTCGTACCAAAATTAACATTTTGGCTATCGATAAAGGTGTTTTCTACGCGGTTAGCGGTTTCGTGTTCTTCATGATCTTCACCCTCATGTTCGTCATGCTCTTCAGGAAGCTCGAATGTTGGTGTTTTGTAATCATGACCTTTGCGCTTTGTGCCATCAAAATGGAAGTTGAAGCCTTCATTACCGGTTTCAAGTTTTGCGGCATAAGTATTGGTGTTTGATACTGTGTCATGGGTGTATTGCGCAGCACCTGTTAAAGTGTCGATATTGTCGGTAGGAATACGATTATCAACAACATTTACCACACCACCTATCGCACCTGAGCCGTAAAGTAGGGTAGCAGGGCCTCGTAACACTTCAATTTGTTCAGCGGCTAGGCTGTCATTTGATGTTGCGTGATCTGGGCCAATACGTGATGCATCACTGCTATCAAGGCCATTTTGAGTGATTTTCACACGCGGACCATCTAAGCCGCGAATGATTGGACTTGATGAAACTGGGCCAAAATAACTAGCATTCACACCAGGTAGGCCTTTTAGTGTTTCGCCTAAGGTCGGCTTAGCCTTATTTTTAAGATTATCACCAGCCAATACGTTAACGGGTGAGATCATTTCAAGGCTATTTTTATGAAGCGCAGAAGCATAGACAACAACTGTTTCTACAGATGTTGGCGTGAGAGTAATAACTAGATTTTGATTGTCACCATTAATTTCAACACGTTTATCGATAAAATCATCTTTGCTGATGTGTAATTGGCCTTTGTTATCTACATCGATTTTAAACTGGCCTTGTTTGTCAGTGACAACGCTTTGTGACTTACCATGAACGTGAACTTCAGCGTTACTGATAGGTTGCTGATTTTTATCTAATACTTGACCTGTGATCACAGCAGCCATTGTTGATTGAGAGAACAGCGCAGCGGCAACAGCACTAGAAAGAATTGAAATTTGCTTCATTATTACTACTTCTAAGTTTGTTGTTGAGTGTTGTGATATAATATAACACTGCAATTTTTTATCTGCAATAACGTTATACTATAACTTTAAACTAAGTCGCGAATTTTACACCGTAAACTATACTTAGAATGTTTCAGTTAGATGGACATTCGTTATGTCTGATAAGAATCGTGTTTTTAAAGCCAATTTTACTATTGCAGATTTGCGCGAACAGCGAAATCACCAAGAGGTTTTCACCACGGCATGTGATAGGCAAGAAAGCTATGAACATTTTGTGTTAAAGCTTTTAAGCTACTGCTTATTTTCTCATAATAAAATGGCAACCATGAACGCACGGCTTAAAAGTAGTGAGCCAGATGTGTCAATTAAAGCCCTTGATGAGCATTATGAAATGTGGCTAGCAGTTGGAGAACCTGATTTTACAATATTGAGTAAAATTGCTAAACGTGTCGACGAACTATGGGTAGTAACTACGCTAAACAATGAGTGGTTACAAGAATATGAGCATCAATTAGAGCTCATAAATAATAGCCATTTAATTGCCTTTGATGGAAACTTTATTGAGCAATTGGCGAGCCATTTGACTAAAAACTTACAGTGGGATGTAACGATAGATCAACAAACAGTGAGTGTCTCAGACAAAGAAAACTTCTACCAAACAAACGATCTTGTGTGGCATTAAAGCTCAATTTTTACCTTACCGTTGGGTTTACTACAACACAACAACACTTCACCTGAGCGAACAAACGCAAGTGGTTCTTGGTTATAATTCACATCACCTTCGACTAATTTAGCGCGGCATGCGCCACAATAACCTTCACGGCATTGGTAGGGGACGTCTATTTTGTGTTGTTCTAGGCATTCAAGGAGAGATGAACAGCCAGAATCAAATTCGAGACTCTGGCTGTCTGTTCCTGCAAGGATAACCTCTGCAGTAGTGTTAGTGCTCATTACAGATCGAAGTCACCAAAATCTGATGCATCAACCTGAGAATCAATTTGGCCTACAAGGTAAGAGCTAATTTCAGCTTCTTGTGGAGCAACTTGAACGTTGTCTGATACTAACCAAGAGTTGATCCATGGAATAGGGTTACTCTTACTTTCGAACTGTGCAGGTAAGCCAACCGCTGTCATACGCGCATTTGTGATGTATTCAACATATTGACATAAGATATCTTTATTTAAGCCAATCATAGAACCATCTTTAAACAAGTATTCAGCCCAATCTTTTTCTTGCTCAGCAGCTTCAACAAACATCTGAATCGCTTCTTCACGGCATTGTGCAGCAACGATTGCCATTTCAGGATCGTCTTTACCTTCTTGCATGATATTTAGAATGTGTTGCGTGCCAGATAAGTGGAGCGCTTCATCACGGGCAATAAGCTTGATGATTTTCGCATTACCTTCCATTAGTTCACGCTCTGCGAACGCGAATGAACAGGCAAAGCTTACATAGAAACGAATAGCTTCTAGAATGTTAACCGACATCATAGCTAGGTAAAGTTGCTTTTTAAGGTCAAATAAGCTGACTTTAACTTCTTCACCGTTGATCACATGTTTACCTTCACCATATAGATTGTAAACAGAAATCATATTGATTAAATCATCGTAGTATTTGGTAACCGCATCAGCACGTTCACTGATCTTCTCGTTACTGACGATATCATCAAAGATAAGCTCAGGAGACTGCGTAACGTTACGAATAATATGCGTGTATGAACGGCTGTGAATTGTTTCACTAAACGCCCATGTTTCAATCCAAGTTTCAAGCTCAGGAATAGACACAATGGGTAGTAACGCAACGTTAGGTGAACGACCTTGCACGCTATCTAGCAAGGTTTGATATTTCAAGTTGCTTAAAAAGATGTGTTTTTCGTGGTCCGGTAACGCTTGGAAGTCAAGACGGTCTTTACTTACGTCAACTTCTTCAGGACGCCAAAAGAACGATAATTGTTTTTCAATTAGCTTTTCGAAGATAGGGTACTTTTGTTGGTCGTAACGTGACACGTTTACAGTTTGGCCGAAAAACATCGGTTCTTGTAATTGGTTATTATGGTTTCGGCTAAAAGTTGTATATGACATAGTGATTTCTCAAAAAACAGTCAGGACAAAGCGGGCAAATGAGCCCGCTTTTGTTATGTTATTAATTTAATTAGATTTTACAAGCGCCGCCTGCACAACCGTCATCTTCTACCTCTGGTGTTAGCTCATCTTGAGCATCCGATGCACCATCACGTGTGTTGTGGTAGTACAAGGTCTTCACACCAAGTTTATAAGCAGTCAGTAGGTCTTTTAATAGCACCTTCATAGGTACTTTACCGCCTTCGTACTTAGATGGATCATAATTAGTGTTTGCAGAAATCGTTTGGTCAACGAATTTTTGCATAATACCAACAAGCTGTAGGTAACCATCGTTTGAAGGAATATCCCACAGTAGCTCATAGTTGTCTTTCAGGTTTTCATAATCTGGAACTACTTGCTTTAAGATACCATCTTTACTTGCTTTAACGCTGATATGACCACGTGGTGGCTCAATACCATTTGTTGCGTTAGAGATTTGTGATGATGTCTCTGATGGCATTAATGCAGATAGCGTAGAGTTACGCATACCGTGCTCTTTAATGCTCGCACGTAAAGAATCCCAATCTAAATGAAGTGGCTCATTACAGAACTGATCTAGGTCACGCTTGTAAGTATCTGTCGGCATGATGCCTTGAGAATACGTTGTCTCGTTAAATTTAGGACACGCACCGCGTTCTTTCGCTAACTCGTTTGATGCTTTCATTAGGTAATATTGAATTGCTTCAAACGTTTTGTGAGTTAGGGCATTAGCACTACCATCAGAATAACGTTTACCGTTTTTAGCAAGGTAGTATGCGAAGTTAATTACACCGATACCCAGCGTACGACGACCCATCGTTGCGTTTTTAGCCGCAGGAACAGGGTAGTCTTGGAAATCAAGTAAGTTGTCAAGGGCACGTACTGCAAGTTCAGCAAGTTCTTCTAACTCATCAAGCGACTCAATCGCACCTAAGTTAAATGCAGATAGCGTACAAAGTGCAATTTCACCTTCTTCATCCATTACATTGCTAAGTGGCTTAGTTGGTAATGCGATTTCTAAACATAGGTTAGATTGACGAATTGGCGCCACAGTCGAGATAAACGGGCTGTGTGTATTACAGTGGTCAACGTTTTGTAAGTAAATACGACCTGTGCTTGCACGCTCTTGAGCAAACATTGAGAATAACTCAATTGCTTTAATACGTTTTTTACGAATTGACTCGTCTTGTTCGTACTTAACATATAGCTCATCAAATTTCGCTTGATCTTCAAAGAATGCATCATATAGACCCGGTACATCTGACGGGCTGAACAATGTGATGTAATCGTCTTTGATTAAGCGGCTATACATTAATTTGTTGAACTGTACACCGTAGTCAAGATGACGTACACGGTTGTCTTCAACACCACGGTTGTTCTTAAGGACAAGAAGGTTTTCAACTTCTAAGTGCCAAAGTGGGTAGAACAACGTTGCTGCACCGCCACGAACACCACCTTGTGAACAGCTTTTAACCGCAGTTTGGAAGTGTTTATAAAACGGAATACAACCTGTGTGGTAAGCTTCACCATTGCGAATAGGGCTACCAAGGGCACGAATACGGCCCGCGTTAATACCAATGCCAGCACGTTGCGAAACATATTTAACAATCGCAGACGATGTCGCATTAATAGAATCAAGGCTATCACCACATTCAATCAATACACATGAGCTGAATTGACGTGTTGGTGTACGAACACCGGCCATAATTGGTGTAGGTAATGAAATCTTAAATGTAGACACTGCATCATAAAAACGCTTGATGTAATCAAGACGTGTCTCTTTTGGATAATCAGAGAATAAGCTTGCAGCAACTAAAATATATAAAAACTGTGCACTTTCGTAAATTTCGCCAGTAACACGGTTTTGAACTAGGTATTTACCTTCAAGTTGCTTTACAGCAGCGTAGCTGAAGTTTAAATCACGATTATGATCAATATATGAGTCTAACTCATCGATTTCTTGCTCTGTGTAGTCGACAAGTAAATGCTGATCGTAACGTTTGTCTTCAACTAATTTTGTAATGTGATCATATAAACGTGGTGGCTCAAATTGGCCATACGCTTTTTTACGCAAGTGGAATACAGCTAAGCGAGCAGCTAGGTATTGATAATCAGGCGTATCTTTTGAGATTTGATCCGCTGCCGCTTTGATGATTGTTTCATGAATGTCGTCGGTGCGAATGCCATCATAAAATTGAATATGTGATTTTAATTCAACTTGTGAGACAGACACATTATTCAGACCTTCTGCGGCCCAAGCGATTACGCGATGGATCTTATCTAGATCGAGTGACTCTTTACGGCCGTCACGTTTGCTTACAGATAGCTGTTGGTTCATAGTTTTGCCTGTATTCCTTGGGAAATTTTAGTTGTAAAGACAAAGGTATTCTTTATGTAATTATTATTATTAAACACTATATGCAGCTAATTGAATAACATTTAGCCACAATATCTGGTGTTGTTTAAATTGCAGATCACAAGATAGTGTGGTCTGCGCTGTTTTGCAAGGGATAGAATTGCCCCATTTTGTGGATAACTATTGGATAAGCGCATTGTGTTAGTGACCATTAACCTTTGAACATTCACAGACGACGAAATTTGTAGAAATCAACTCAAGATCCAGAAAATTTACCGTTTTAAAAAATAAATTTCGACTGATTTTTTTATCATCAAAGAATGTTCAAAAGTGAATCAGATCACAATATATGGTGTTTTAGATAATAAATAACACTATATATGGTTAAAGCCATCAATTGGCGAATGCCAATTAAAATCTGCCTGCCAGCCAAGCGCAGCGTCAACACTCGGTATGTAACCCCAAAGCGCCGTTGCACTGTACATATTAGCTGCTTTTGCAGCTTGAATATCTCGCTCAGCATCACCGATATACAAACAACGAGTTGGATCAACCGCTAAGATCTCAGCTGTATGTAACAGTGGATCCGGTGATGGTTTTGAAACAGCTAATGTATCGCCACTGACAACGGCTTGAGCATTGCTTAAAGATGGGATCGCTTGCACTAAGGGCTCAGTTAAAAAGCCGGGCTTATTGGTCATAATGCCCCACTTAATATTGTTTTGCTCAAGTGCAATTAAAAGCTGCTCGATGCCGTTGAAGCATTTACTGTGTACGGCAATATCATCAGCGTAATAATCGAGTAACTGTTGACGTAAAGCCAGTTGTTCTACATCAGGCCACTTATCACCAAAACCAATCTCTAATAATGCATTGGCTCCGTTTGAAGCTGCAGGACGATAAATATGTTCAGCGACTGGGGCAATATCTGCATCGGCTAATACACGATTTAATGCATGACCCAGATCATCGGCGGTATCAAGGAGCGTACCATCGAGATCAAAAATAAAAGCATCAAAATCGATAGAGGGTGCGTTTACACCACTCATTAGGCTAATTTCTCAAAGTGCAGGATGTAATTAACACTTACATCATCATTTAAACTGTACTGCTTAGAGAACGGGTTATAGTTCAGGCCTGTGCTGGCTCTTACTTTTAATCCCGCTTCTTCAGCCCAGGCAATAAGTTGTGCAGGTTTGATAAACTTTTTATGGTCATGGGTACCTTCAGGCACCATTTTTAAAAGCTTTTCTGCACCCACAATGGCAAATAAATAAGCTTTTGGTGTTTTATTTAATGTTGAAAAGAAGACATCGGCGCCCGGTTTAGCAAGTTCTGCTACAGCACGAATAATAGACGCAGGATCTGGAACATGTTCTAGCATTTCCATACAGGTAATAACGTCAAAGCGAGCAGGGTGCTCAGCCGCAAACTGTTCTGCTGGTACTTTTATATAGTCAACAGGGACACCTGTTTCTAAACTGTGTAACTTAGCAACGGTAAGTGGCTCTTGGCCCATATCGATGCCGGTTACTTTAGCGCCCATGCGCGCCATGCTTTCACTTAAGATGCCGCCACCACAGCCAACATCTAAGGTTTCCTTATCAAATAAGCCGCCTACTTTATCGGCGACAAAATCCAAGCGAAGAGGATTTATTTCATGAAGAGGTTTGAACTCTCCGTCGCGGTCCCACCAACGTTCTGCGATGGCTTCAAACTTTGCAATTTCTGCATTATCTACATTTTGATGTTCGGTCATAAAAAACTTCCTCGTCAATCTGAGGCCATTATATAGGGGGAAATTACTAAATCGCAAAGATTTAGCGCCTGTAAATCTAAATAAATTGTGATAGCATGGTCTGGAAATAATAACTAAAGCTCTTAAGACGGCATTGTGCCTCTTTATGAGTCAATACTGAAGGAATGTGAAATCAAATGACTGATCTCGCCAATGAAATTCTGCCAGTCAATATTGAAGATGAATTAAAAAATTCGTACCTTGATTACGCAATGAGTGTAATCGTTGGACGTGCATTGCCAGACGTACGTGACGGCTTAAAGCCAGTTCACCGTCGTGTTTTATTTGCAATGAACGAACTCAATAATGATTGGAATAAACCTTACAAGAAATCAGCACGTGTTGTTGGTGATGTAATCGGTAAGTACCACCCACATGGCGACAGCGCGGTATATGACACCATCGTTCGTATGGCGCAGCCTTTCTCATTACGCTATATGCTTGTTGACGGCCAAGGTAACTTCGGTTCTGTTGACGGTGACTCTGCGGCAGCAATGCGTTATACGGAAGTCCGTATGGCGAAAATGTCACATGAATTATTAGCTGACTTAGAAAAAGAAACCGTTGATTACGTACCTAACTATGATGGTACTGAGCAAATTCCTGACGTATTACCTACTAAAGTACCTAACTTACTAGTAAATGGTTCATCAGGTATTGCGGTTGGTATGGCAACGAACATTCCTCCGCATAACTTAACAGAAGTTATTAACGGCTGTTTAGCGCTTATTCAAAACCCAGATATGTCAATTGCTGATCTAATTGAATATATCCCGGGTCCAGATTTCCCGACTGCGGCGATTATCAACGGTAAAAAAGGCATTGAGCAAGCGTACCTAACAGGTCGTGGTAAAGTATATATCCGTGCTCGTGCTGAAATCGAAGTTGACGAAAAAACCGGTCGTGAAACAATCATCGTTCACGAAATCCCTTATCAAGTTAACAAAGCGCGTCTTATCGAAAAAATCGCTGAGTTAGTTAAAGATAAGAAAATTGAAGGTATTAGCGCACTACGTGACGAATCAGATAAAGACGGTATGCGTATCGTTATCGAAATCAAACGTGGTGATGTTGGTGAAGTAATCTTAAACAACCTATATGCACAAACTCAGTTACAAACTGTGTTTGGTATGAACATGGTTGCACTTGATAACAACCAACCTAAGTGCTTTAACCTTAAAGAAATGCTTGAAGCGTTTATCATTCACCGTCGTGAAGTTGTTACACGTCGTACAGTATTCGATTTACGTAAAGCCCGTGACCGTGCTCATACGCTTGAAGGCTTAGCAATTGCTCTTGCGAACATCGACCCAATTATCGAACTAATTCGTAAGTCACCAACACCTGCTGAAGCTAAAGTGGCACTAACAGCTCGCCCTTGGGAGCTAGGCACTGTTAAAGCTATGCTTGAAAAAGCTGGTGAAGATAACGTTGCTCGCCCTGATTGGTTAGCTGCAGATTTAGGTATTCGTGATGGTCAATACTATTTATCTGAGCAACAAGCACAAGCAATTCTTGACCTACGTTTACACAAACTAACGGGTCTTGAGCATGAGAAGATCTTAGACGAGTACCAAACGTTACTTGATCTAATTGCCGAGCTTTTACACATTCTTTCAAGCCCAGAGCGTCTAATGGAAGTTATCCGTGACGAGCTAGTAGAAATTAAAGAACAATATGGTGATGAGCGTCGTACTGAAATCAGCGCTGCTGCTCACGATATCAGCCTTGAAGACTTAATTAATGAAGAAGACGTTGTAGTAACGCTTTCTCACGAAGGTTACGTTAAGTATCAACCATTATCTGACTACGAAGCACAGCGTCGTGGTGGTAAAGGTAAGTCAGCAACGAAGATGAAAGATGAAGACTTCATCGAGCGTCTATTGGTTGCTAATACACACGATACAATTCTGTGCTTCTCAACTGCAGGCCGCTTATACTGGTTGAAAGTATATCAGTTACCTTTAGCAAGCCGTGCAGCGCGTGGTAAGCCAATTGTTAACCTATTACCACTTGAAGCAGATGAGCGTATTACTGCTATTTTACCGGTACGTGAGTACGAAGAAGATAAATACATCTTCATGGCTACTGCGTTTGGTACAGTTAAGAAAACACCATTAACAGCTTATAGCCGCCAACGTGCGAGCGGTATCATTGCCGTTAACCTTAATGAAGGCGATAGCCTAATTGGGGTTGATATCACAGATGGCACGAATGAAATCATGCTATTTACTGATGCTGGTAAAGTTGTACGCTTTAAAGAAGCTGAAGAGTCTGAAGTATTAGACGAAAACGGCAACCCTGTACTTGATGAAAACGGTAACCCGGAAATCCGCTTTAAAGGCGTACGTCCAATGGGCCGTACAGCAACAGGTGTTCGCGGTATTAAGATGGCAGACGATCAACGCGTTGTATCGTTAATCGTTCCTAAATCAGATGGTGCAATCCTAACTGTGACAGAAAACGGTTACGGTAAGCGTACAGCACTTGAAGATTACCCATCGAAGAGCCGTGCAACACAAGGTGTTGTATCAATCAAAGTTAGCGAACGTAACGGCGCTGTGGTTGGTGCAGTACAGGTTGATGAAAACGACGAAATCATGATTATCTCTAATCGCGGTACACTTGTACGTACTCGTGTAAATGAGGTTTCTACGGTTGGTCGTAATACTCAAGGCGTTATTTTGATACGAACTATTGACGAAGAGCAAGTAGTTGGTTTACAACGTATCGAAGAAATCGAAGTTGATGAGCTTGCAGCCATCGAAGGCGAGGCCGTTGAAGTAGTCGATACTAATCCTGAAGAAGCGGGTGATAACCCACCTTCAGAATAACATTGATTTAAAAAGCGGCTTCGGCCGCTTTTTTTATCCGCACTATAATTACTGGAATGAGGCAAAGTAATGACTAAATATAATTTTTGTGCAGGACCGGCAATGCTACCGCCGGCAGTTATGCAAAAAGCACAAAAAGAATTTATTGATTGGCAAGGTTTAGGTGTATCTGTGATGGAAATTAGCCATCGCAGCAGCGACTTTTTAGCGCTTACTGCTAAATGTGAAGCAAGCCTGCGTCGCTTAATGAATATTAGCGATGAGTTTGAAGTATTATTTATGCATGGCGGTGGTCGTGGTCAATTTAGTGCTGTGCCACTGAATCTTCACCTTGATGGTAAGCCAGCTATTTACTGTGAAAATGGCGTGTGGTCGAAAGGTGCAACAGAAGAAGCGGCAAAATTCACCACAGTTCAAAGTATCAACGTACGTGATGATGAACAGCAAAATGGTCAGTTTTCAATTAAGCCTGCAAGCAGCTGGGAATTACCTGCTGATGCGTCATACATTCACTATTGCCCGAATGAAACCGTAGATGGCATCGAAATTTTTGACGTACCATCACACCCATCAGCACCGATTGTTGCTGATATGTCGTCGACTATTTTATCGCGCGAATTTGATGTAAATCAGTTTGATCTTATTTACGCTGGTGCGCAAAAGAATATCGGCCCATCTGGTTTATCTATTGTAATTATCCGTAAAACCTTACTTGAACGTGAAGGTCTTGCAAAGCCAGGTATTCTTGATTACGCATTAGAAGCGAAACAAGGCAGCATGTACAACACACCACCGACATTTGCATGGTACTTAGCCGCTGAAGTGTTTGAATGGCTAGAAGCAAATGGTGGCGTTAAAGCGATGGAAGAGCAAAACATCGCAAAAGCCGAGCTACTTTACAATTATATTGATAGCTCAGATTTTTATAGCAATAAAGTTGCTAAGCATTGCCGTTCGCGTATGAACGTTCCGTTTTGGTTAAATGATGAATCGCTGAATGATAAATTCATTAGTGAGTCAAAAGAAGCTGGCTTATTAGCCCTTGAAGGTCACCGTATTGTCGGTGGTATGCGCGCAAGTATTTACAATGCAATGCCACTTGAAGGCGTGCAAGCCTTGGTTGATTTTATGGCTAAGTTTGCAAAGGAGAATAGTTAAATGGAACAACTACGTCTTGAACCTATTGCAAAAGTTAATGGTAGCGTAACCTTACCCGGCTCAAAAAGCTTATCAAATCGTATTTTACTTTTAGCAGCGCTTGCTAAAGGCACGACAGTGGTCGAAAACCTGCTTGATAGCGACGATATCCGTCATATGCTTGGTGCACTAAAATTATTAGGTGTTAATGTTACGCTTAATGAAGACAAAACAGTGGCGACCGTTGAAGGTGTTGCTGGTCAATTCAAAACGCCAAGTGAGCCACTGTTCTTAGGTAATGCTGGTACAGCTTATCGTCCTCTTACAGCGGTGTTAGCGGCAGTAGAAGGTGAATACCAGCTAGTGGGTGAGCCACGTATGGAAGAGCGCCCAATCGGCCATTTGGTTGATGCATTGCAAGCACTTGGCGGTGATGTTGAATACCTTAAACATAAAGACTATCCACCACTGGCTATTAAAGGCGGTAAAATCAATGGTGGTAAAGTAGCCATTGATGGCAGTATTTCAAGCCAGTTTTTAACAGCACTATTAATGGCAGCACCGTTATTTAATGGCGACACAGAAATTACCATTGAAGGCACGCTGGTATCTAAACCTTACATTGATATTACCCTTGATGTGATGAAGCGTTTCGGTGTTACTGTAAGCCATGACAACTACGAAACGTTTTATGTAAAAGGCTGTCAGCAGTATCAAGCACTTGAGCGTATTATGGTTGAAGGTGATGCATCAAGTGCTTCTTATTTCGTTGCTGCAGCTGCAATAGCGGGCGGCGAAATTGAAATTAATGGGGTAGGTGCGGCGTCTGTTCAAGGTGATATTGGCTTTGCCAAAGTTATGGAACAAGTGGGCGCAAAAATCGATTGGTACGATGAAAAGCTGGTGGTTCGCAAAGGCGAGCTGAATGCTGTAGATATTGATGCTAACGCAATACCTGATGCGGCCATGACACTGGCAACTGTAGCACTTTTTGCAAAGGGTAAAACGGCGATTCGTAACATCTATAACTGGCGTGTTAAAGAAACCGACCGTTTATATGCAATGGCAACCGAACTGAGAAAAGTAGGTGCAGAGGTTGTAGAAGGTGAAGATTTTATCGAAATTACTCCACCTGACACATTTAATGATGTTGCGATTGATACCTACAACGATCACCGTATAGCAATGTGTTTTGCGATGGTTGCAGTGGGTGGCAAGCCGATAACCATTAACGATCCTAAGTGTACGTATAAAACGTTTCCTACATTCTTCAAAGTTCTAGAGTCTGTCTCAAGTCAATAAAACAGAAGAAAATATAAAAAGTTACACTCTAAGTGCGGATCTATTTTAATAACTGGCGTATAATATTCCGGTTTTATTTTGGTGTGCATTGCAGGAGGTTATAAATGCAGGCGTTATCAATGCCCGTAATCACCATCGATGGTCCAAGCGGTTCAGGTAAGGGAACTGTATGTCGCTTGTTAGCCGAGAAATTAGGTTGGGATGTATTAGACAGCGGTGCGATTTACCGTGTGCTGTCACTTGCTGCGCTTCACCATCAGATTGAATTAGATAATGAAGATGCATTAGTACCACTTGCAGCAAACTTAGATGTGCAGTTTTTGGTTGATAGCCACACTCACACATCGAAAATTGTGTTGGAAGGCGAAGACGTCACAACCACGATTCGTAATGAAGAAGTGGGTGCAGCTGCATCGAAAATAGCAGCGTTACCACGAGTGAGAGAAGCATTATTACGCCGTCAGCGTGCATTTCGTACAGAAAATGGCTTAATTGCTGATGGTCGTGATATGGGCACTGTTGTGTTTCCTGATGCACCGTTGAAAATATATTTAACTGCTACAGCTGAAGAGCGCGCACGTCGTCGCTTTGCTGAGTTGAATGAACGCGGTCTTGATGTTACACTAAGTGGTCTACTTGAGGACATAAAAGCGCGAGATCACCGTGATATGACACGTGAGGTTGCGCCATTAGTGCCTGCAGAAGACGCCATTGAAATCGATACTAGCGATTTTGATGCGATGCAAGTGTTTGATAAAGTAGTAACTTTACTCGACGAAGCAGTACTTGCAGGAAAGCTTCCAAAAGCTAAAAAGTAAATTTATAAGGTGCCGGCAGGATGCTAGCGCGATTTTAACAACCCCATGCAGCATGGTTGCTAATTGGTTATTTAATTATTTAGAGACGTATAATGTCAGAAAATTTTGCGCAGTTATTTGAAGAAAGCCTAAAGGGTTTTGAAGCAGAGCAAGGCTCTATCGTTAAAGGTACAGTTATCTCAATCGAGAACAACATCGTACTTGTTGATGCTGGTCTTAAATCTGAAAGTGCAATCCCTGCTGAGCAATTCAAAAATGCTGCTGGTGAACTAGAAGTTGCTGTTGGCGACGAAGTAGATGTTGCTTTAGACGCAATCGAAGACGGTTTCGGCGAAACTATCCTTTCTCGTGAGAAAGCGAAGCGTCACGAAGCGTGGATCCGCTTAGAAAAAGCATGTGAAGAGCAAGAGACTGTTACTGGTGTTATCAACGGTAAAGTTAAAGGCGGTTTCACTGTTGAAGTTGATTCAATCCGTGCCTTCCTACCTGGTTCACTTGTTGATGTTCGTCCAGTACGTGACACAACTCACCTTGAAGGTAAAGAGCTTGAGTTCAAAGTAATCAAGCTTGACCAAAAACGTAACAACGTTGTTGTTTCTCGCCGTGCAGTTATCGAATCAGAAAACTCACAAGAGCGTGAAGAGCTTCTTGCTAACCTTGTTGAAGGTCAAGAAGTTAAAGGTATCGTTAAGAACCTTACTGACTACGGTGCGTTCGTTGACCTTGGTGGTGTTGACGGTCTACTACACATCACAGACATGGCGTGGAAGCGTGTTAAGCACCCTTCAGAAATCGTTAATGTTGGCGACGAAATCGCAGTTAAAGTTCTTAAATTCGACAAAGAAAAGACTCGTGTATCTCTAGGCCTTAAACAGCTTGGCGAAGATCCATGGGCAGCTATCGCTGGTCGTTACCCAGAAGGTTCTAAGCTTTCTGGTCGTGTAACTAACCTTACTGACTACGGTTGTTTCGTTGAAATCGAAGAAGGCGTAGAAGGTCTAGTACACGTTTCTGAAATGGATTGGACTAACAAGAACATCCACCCTTCAAAAGTTGTTTCACTAGGTGACACTGTTGAAGTTATGGTTCTTGAAATCGACGAAGAGCGTCGTCGTATTTCTCTTGGTCTTAAGCAATGTATTGCTAACCCATGGCAAGAATTTGCTCGTCTACAAAACAAAGGCGATCAAGTTACTGGTAAGATCAAATCAATCACTGACTTCGGTATCTTCATCGGTCTTGAAGGCGGTATTGACGGTCTTGTTCACCTTTCAGATATTTCTTGGAACACACCAGGCGAAGAAGCTGTACGTGAATTCAAGAAAGGCGACGAAATCACTGCTATCGTATTACAAGTTGACCCAGAGCGTGAGCGTATCTCTCTAGGCGTTAAACAAATCGAAGCTGACCCATTCAATAACTACCTGGACGCAAACAAAAAAGGTGCTATTGTTAAAGGTAAAGTGACTGAAGTTGATGCGAAAGGCGCAACTGTTGAGCTAATCGAAGGCGTTGAAGGTTACATCCGTGTAGCTGATATCGCTCAAGAGCGCGTTGAAGATGCTACTACTGTAGTTTCTGTAGGCGACGAAATCGAAGCGAAATACGTTGGTGTTGATCGTAAGAACCGCACTTTAAGCTTATCTGTTAAAGCTCTTTTCGAAGCAGAAGAGAAAGAAGTACTAGAGAAGCTTAAGAAAGAAGAGCCAGCGTTCGAAAACGCTATGGCTGCAGCATTCAAAAATGCTCAAAAAGACTAATATCTAGTCTTTTTAAATTGGAAGGGCAGCTTTGCCCTTCCTTTACCACTCTTTAAGGAAACGCTATGACTAAGTCAGAATTGATAGAACAACTTGCTGAGCAACACGCACACATCCCTGTGAAAGATGTTGAAAATGCCGTTAAAGAAATTCTTGAACAAATGGCCGGCTCATTATCTAGCTCAGATCGCATCGAGATCCGTGGCTTTGGAAGTTTCTCATTGCATTATCGTTCTCCTCGCACAGGTCGTAATCCAAAGACTGGCGAAACAGTTGAGTTAGACGGTAAGCACGTACCACATTTTAAACCAGGTAAAGAATTACGTGACCGCGTAAATGCGAGTATTGCCTAGTTTTATACAGGAGTAGTTACTTGTTTAGGGTATTAAAAATTGTATTAATTGCGCTGTGTTTATTTATTGCGTTTGTACTTGGTTCACAGAATCCACAATTGGTGCAAATCAATTATTTAATCGCCAGTAATACCTTACCCCTAGCTGTTGTAATAAGTATCTGCTTTATTTTAGGTGTCGCAATTGGTTGTTTTATAAGCTTTACACTGTTTTCTCAGTTAAAGTGGCAGAATTATCGCTTAAAGAAGAAATTAGCGCCTGAAAAAAACAATAAAAAGCTTGTTGCTAATAAAGACACCTAATCATGATTGAGCTTCTGTTTTTACTTTTACCCGTTGCAGCCGGTTACGGTTGGATAATGGGCAAAAACAGCGCTAAAAACCAAGCTCATCAGCTTAACCGCCAAATTACCTCTGAATATTCTAAAGGCCTTAAATTTCTCTTAGACAGAGAAGAAGACCAGGGCTTAGAACACCTTATTAATCTACTCGAAGTTGCAGCTGACTCAGTTGAGCATTATTCAACACTGGCCACCATGTTTCGCCGCCGCGGCGAGCTTGATCGCGCAATTAAAATTCATGAGCTGCTATTAAAACATCCAAGCCTTGATGAACAACAAGCTGCAACCAGTCGTCTAGAACTTGCTGAAGATTATATTATGGCAGGTTTGCTAGACGGCGCAGAAGAGCATTTAGTGTGGCTTGTAAAGGCAGGGCATAAAGAGGCACTAGAGCCAATTATTAACCTTTATTCACAAACTCGTGAATGGGAAAAGGGCATTAACATGTTCGAGGCGCACAGTGATTTATTTACTAAACCTCAGCATGTGAAAGCCATTGCTAATTTTTACTGCGAAGCAGCCTTACAAGATAACGATACGCAAATTATGCGTAAAGCCATAAGCTTAAACCATAAAGCCATTCGCCCATTGTATGAGCTTGGCCACAGTGCCTTTACCAATGAAGATTATGTAAAAGCAATTTATTATTGGCGCGAGCTTATTAGCCAATTTACATTTTTTGCGCCGGTTTTTATTGAAGAGCTTGCAGTTAGTTATCAAAAATTAAACTTAACCCATCAATTTCATGAGTTACTCAACGAGTTGCTCGATAAAGGTGGTGTATTAATAAAAATAAAACATTGCCAAGCTTTACTTGAACAAGGCCATATCGAGCAAGCAATTAAATTTTTAACGGATAGTTTAAAGCGTCATCCGACTATTCGTGGCTTTAGCTTTTTATTACAGCTACTTGCCAAGCAAAACAACGATATTAAAGATGTACTCGATCAAATTGATAAGCTAGTAACATCTTATATCGCAACCAAACCTGATTTTCAGTGCCAGCACTGTGGCTTTACCAGTCATACCATTTATTGGGTATGTCCATCGTGTAAGCACTGGGAAACAATTGTTCCAAGCCGTGGCATAGACGGTTTTTAATTCATATTAGTCCATTAGTTTTTAGGAAAGTTATGTCTGTCGAAGATTCAAAAAAAGTATTAATTGCCCTTGATTACGATGATCAACAAACAGCTCTTGCGTTTGTAAAGCAATTATCGCCTGATACGTGTCGCCTTAAAGTAGGCAAAGAAATGTTCACGTATTTTGGTCCTAGCTTTGTTAAGGAACTAATCGACTTAGGTTTTGATGTATTCTTAGACCTAAAATTTCACGATATTCCAAACACAGTGGCTAAAGCTGTAACCGCTGCTGCAAAAATGGGTGTATGGATGGTTAACGTGCATGCCTCTGGTGGCGTTGAAATGATGACCAAAGCAAAACAAGCTTTAGAGCAGTTTGGTGATGATGCTCCATTACTGATTGCAGTAACTGTACTTACTAGTATGGATGCCGCAGAGCTTACTCGTTTAGGTGTAGATAAAACACCAGAAGAGCAAGTGATTTACCTAGCAAAGCTTGCTAAAGAATCAGGCCTTGACGGGGTAGTGTGCTCAGCACAAGAAGCGAAAAAGCTAAAAGCAGAACTTGGCGCAGACTTTAAACTAGTTACCCCGGGTATTCGCCCAGCAGGCAGCGATGCAGGTGACCAAAAGCGCATCATGACACCAAAACAAGCCGTAGAAGATGGTAGCGACTATTTAGTTGTAGGCCGCCCAATCACTCAATCGGCAGACCCAGTTGCAACACTAAAAGAAATTAACGACTCACTAAAATAACCTTTGTTATTTTAAAGTAGACTTTAAAGAGCATTGTAAGCGAGAATTATATCGCGCTAAATACAGTGCTCTTTTTGTTTGTTGCTATCACGAATAAAATAATTTAAGCCAAATATCCTATACTCTCTTTAATTTATTAATAAATATTCGCTATTATTGTTTAAAAGAATGTTTCTTATTGAGTTTTTATGTATTTTACGAAGTTAAAATAATTGTAATCCACTATTTCTAAATGTAGTTTATTAATAAACGTATTTTATAATTCTGGCAATTTATATATTGACTGTCAGTATAAATTATCATTAATACGGTTTTAACTGTAAGGTAACTTGCAATAAATAACGTATTTGTAATAAGGATATTTAAAATGAGAAGAATTCAACTGTCAGTCCCCTTTTCTGTTGACCTCATAGAGGAAAATGCATGGGAAGCATTGAATGATAAGGGGACTTCATTCAGAATTGTAAGATGTCATTTTCAATTAAATGAAAGAATTCTAAATGAACCACACCAAGTTGGAGAGTCATTAGCTGTATACAAATCACCAAAAGGTGTAGGCTCTCAACATGTGATATCTTCTAGTTTTGAGCTTGAAGAAGTTAAGCAAATTAACTCAATAGAAAAGTTTCTTTTTGAGAGTGAATCAACGGCTAGATTTGCTTCAGAGTTAGCTGCGCATTTAGGTTTTAGTAAAAAAAACTCTATTAGCGCAAAAGTTAAATATGAAATTTCCGAAAAGTTGAAACATAATATTGTTAAAAGTTTGGAAATAACTGAAAGCCAAAAAATTAGAGCTACTACATCTTTTGAAATAACAAATACAATAGATCCTAATGTTACTGACCCAATAGTTGCTGTTCCAGTTTTTAGAAGAAAATCATTTGACTTGCTTCTAGGGCATGTTGACTACCTAAAAGTTGATTATGAAAGAGGATTATTTGGCCTTAGAAAAAAATCAAAAAAATATCCTAAAATAGAAGATTTTAATAATCATCCAAACAGAATAGAATTTGGTACTCCTTTAGCAACTATAAAATACTGGGAGTTCTTGCCCAAGAGTTCAGTTCTGATGTTAGAAGAAGAACATAAAGTTCAAGTAAAAAATTCAGAACAGTTATTTATTGAACAGCCTCATTGTACAAAAAGAAAGTATGTAAATTTCCCAGATGTACCAAGTTTATACCAAATAGCTAATGCTGCATTTCCATTAAAATGGATTTTAAGAAAAGCGCCTAACAATCAATGGACAGAAGATATGTTAAAGGAAATTGAGCTAGAAGAAGTTAGGGAGAGAAATAACGGGTGGTGGCAAAGGTATAGAAAAAATAGATAACAAATCAATTAAGGTAAGGATACAAAACGCTTGGTGTACGCTCGTTCTTCGCTAGCTTTAGACAACACTTATGCGCTCTTTTAATGAGTTCGCTTTTAAGGAGACAGAATGAAGAAATACTTTATTTATGGATTGGTTATATCGCTTGTAGTTGCTGGCCTGCTAGGCATTGCTGTATTGTTAAACGGTATATTCGACGAGCTACAAATTAGAATACTGTTTACGACGCTTGCGTTTACTATCTATAGCATTATAGGTTTGTGTTGCAATTCAATCATTGAGGGCAAATATTCTGTTTTTGGCAAGCTTGGCTTAGGTGTCACCTTTGTTGGGCTACTCAGTGCTGTTGTTACCACTTGGGAAGCACCTGAATCTGAGGAGTTTCTGAAATTGAGTTTCAGCCTGTTAGTCATCGGCTTTTGCTTTGCACACTGTTCTCTAATGTTATTGGTGAAAACCTATAATTCAACCATTTCAGCTGTCAGAGTAATTTCAATCTCAGCAAGTATATTTGCTGCTCAAATTACAGTTACCATGATTACCAGCCTCGATGTAAATGAGGGTACATTCAAGGTACTTGGTGTGGTTTCCATAGTAGGTGTTATTTCAACAATTATCGCACCTATATTGGCATTCACAGCAAACAAGCAAAGACAGTTGGATACGTAAACGCGCCACGGCTTTGGGCGTTAGCTAACTGAAGGATAAGTTGTACTAAAACTCTCTTTAGTTTGCCGAATTTCAAAAACTCTTTAAGGTTATTCGTAAGGATAAATATTAGGACATGGGAAAATTGTATTCGCAATTTCAGAAATCTCACTGGTTATTGAGTATGTAATTTTTTCTGTTTCATATTTATATATATCATTTGATGGAGAGCTGGGGTGCTAGCCTAGTATCGTAGAAAGAACTATGTATAGAAAGTGCTCGAGTTTTTCCTTCCCCCATAAGGTATGGTTCCAATCTACATACATTGAAGGGCTTTTGATTGATGAAAAGTATTAGCTTTACTGAGTTATCTATTTTATTTCTAGCTTAATATAGTTAACAGTTGCTAAGGATTATTTTGAGTAAATATCTATTTTTATTAGTTTCATTTACTTGTTTAGCTATACAAGGAAATGAATCGCCTGACACTGTTTGGGCTTATTCACCAAAGCATTTTGACTGTAGCCCTAATGAAATTAGCGTAAACGGTAGCGTCTCTATTTTGTTTGGAGAGAACTCATTTAAAGAGTTAGCTATTTATCGTGAACCCGATAGCAGATGGTTATTTTTAGTTGTCGATAGTGCTCCAAAAGGAATGAAAAGTTTAATGTCTACTTCTCAGCTTAAAGCTACAAGTTTAATCAGCTTAACCCCCGAAACCATGGGTTTTCGCTGGGAAGCTAATGGGTATAATGAGATTGTTTTCACAGTTCCCGGTAAATATACTTTATATAATAGTGATAATTTAGAAAGCGAAATGGGTGGGTATAAATGCGATATTGTTATTACCCGAAACTAATTTTTCAAACTAAAAGGTGTGATGTGTGGAGTGAAGTCGATAACGGAGAAACCATAGGAACGATAGGTTCTGAAAGTGGTGAAATAATTAAAGACGAGGATCACTCAAAAGGTGCTCGCTTAACTATAGAAAAGGTGGTGATATTGCATCATGACACCAAAACAAGCCGTTGAAGATGGTAGCGACTATTTAGTTGTAGGTCGCCCAATTACCCAATCGGCAGACCCAGTTGCAACACTAAAAGAAATTAACGATTCACTAAAATAACCTCGTTATTTTAAAATAGTCTTTAAAGAGCATTGTAAGCGAGAATTATATCGCGCTATATACAATGCTCTTTTCGTTTGTTGGTAGTTTGAAAAATACTCTTGGTTATCTACAAGCGAGAATCAGGAGGTTGAGTAAACTCGTTTTTGGATAGAATCGACTTAACGTAAATGCTCTACAATCCTGCTTTCAGGTAACTTTTTGTATCCAAAAACGTCTAAGACTACTTTTATTAGCGGTGGTCGCAATAGAAAGTTCTAGGCATAAATGGCTTTATAACTTTGAATACCTCTAAATGGTTTTATACATATTAGAGTGAGCTTTATCCAGTTAGCTAGCTCTGCTTCGTTACAGAACCTATAAATTATGGGTTTAAAGGAATAGTTGTATTTGTCATTTTAGCCAGCAATCCACCAACTCGTTTACGCATCTCACGCCTATCCATAATAATATCTATAGCGCCATGCTCTAAGAGGAACTCGCTCCGCTGAAAGCCCTCGGGTAATTTCTCCCGAACGGTTTGTTCTATCACGCGTCGTCCAGCAAAGCCGATAATCGCTTTCGGTTCACCAATATTAATATCCCCAAGCATGGCTAAACTCGCTGAAACGCCACCCAGTGTTTGGTCTGTTAATACAGAAATATATGGTAAGCCTTTACTGGATAAACGATTTAACGCAGCACTAGTTTTTGACATTTGCACTAACGATATCAGAGACTCTTGCATACGAGCGCCGCCACTCGCTGAAAAGCAAACTAATCCACAATTTGCATCTACAGCAGCTTCAACTGCCTGAACAAAACGTGCACCTACAACTGAGCCCATCGAGCCTGCCATAAAAGAAAACTCGAATGCGCAAGCAACAACAGGTAAGCCCATAAGTTTTCCTTTTATCGCTACTAAGGCATCTTTTTCTCCAGTACTTTTCTGGGCTAGAGCTAGGCGTTCTTTGTAGCGTTTAAGATCTTTAAAATTCAGAAAGTCCTTCGGTTCAAGCTCACTCGCAATCTCAATTCGCTCTCCTTTATCTAAAAAGCTGTCTAAGCGGCGGCATGCCGACATTCTCATATGATGACCGCATTTTGGGCATACCTCTAAATTTTCTTCGAGGGCAATGCGATATAAGATCTGATCACAGGATGGGCATTTAGTCCAAATTCCCTCTGGGATCGAAGCTTTACGTGTACTGATTATATTCTTCTTATCTAATAGTTTTTCTAACCAACTCATCGGAATCCTTTTCATATAACCTTAGTGATAAGTATTGTATAGACCTATCTTTGGTAATAAAGTGTGCTTTATTGTTTTTATAATCCAACAAAATGGGATTAAAATATGGTGCTTGATAAAATTGACCAGCAGTGGCTAAAAAGTTTTCACTCTGTCTATGAGAACAACAGTTTTAAACGGGCTGCTGAATTTTTAAGTTTGCCTACATCAAATGTCAGTCGTCATGTTGCTTTGCTGGAAGAACGACTAGATATACGGCTATTCAACCGAACCACACGCCGAATTGCTCCAACAGATGCAGGAGAACATCTCTACTTACGCACACAGCCTTTGTTTGACAAACTTAATGATGCTCTTGAGGAAGTGAAACTGCACTCTCATGAAGTTATAGGGCAGCTTAGAGTTTTAATGCCAGACTCGCCTGCTTTAGCTCAAGCAGTTGTGTCTTTTTGTACCAAGCATCCCTCAATTTCACTATGTTGCGATACAAGTATCAGCCCGAAAGAGGATTTACTTGATGGGTTTGACATCATATTAAGTTTTCACCGAGGAAAGCTCGAAGATAATAATTGGGTAGCTAAGGAGTTAAAACGTTGGCCAAGTACTGTTGTGGCATCGCCAAAACTCTTAAAGACCTATCCTAGACCTTTTCTGATTACCGACTTGAAGCACGTCCCGTGTATCAATACTTTTACTGCGTTAAATGGAGTACCTTGGGTTTTCAAAAATACTAAAGGTGAGCTTATTACTCAAAAAGTTAAGTCTTCATTTAAGGTCAATAGCGGGCATCTTGCTAAATCTGGCACATTGGCAGCTCTGGGCTTTGCTATACTGCCAACCGAATCCTGTCGCAATGAGATAGATTCTGGCTCTCTGGAAGTAGTGAAAATGGAATATGAGCCTGAAGATTTGGTTTTGTATGCCTTTTACTCTTCCAGCAAATACTTGGCAAAAAAGGTCTCGGTGTTTATTGATCATTTAAAGCACCAAGCAAGTTTAGATAGAGGCTGATAAGTAAAGAAAGATGTCAATAAAAAGATTTGTCTGAACCACTTTTTAGAGAAGGTGATTGGCTAAGCAAGTCTTTGTACAAAAGTGAGGCTGCGGGTTGTACTATGGAGGATGCACTAAATTGGGATGAATTGAGTACAAGCTTTCAACTAATAGCAAAAAATGTTTGTTAAAACTCAGTACTATGCTCTGCACTGTGTAACGAATATATTAGGAAATAGGAATAAATGTTCCGACCCAGATCCGACTGACTCGAAGTTAGGGCTGTGGTTGAAGAGATTGTTTTTCTTTGAAGTAAAGATACATTGGGAGCCCAAACGACACTCCAATTAATAAAGTTCCCAGCACGGCAAAATATCGATACTTCACTTTATGTCTTTGGCCATCTACTATGACAAAACCTAACAAAACAATCGCCGTAACTAAGACATCAAGCCAAGCAAATATACTAATCGGGTTTGCGACCGCTTCACTGAACAAAAGACCTATATCTAAGCCATTGGTTATTAGCCAAGGAACAAACGCTCCATAGGGTAGCAATACACCTAGCACAGTAAGAATTAGATAAAACCTTACCATTTCGTCATCCTTGTTAATTTTTGTTGTAAATCCAAACATGTTTATAGCAAGCAAGTCGCGCGTTTTTCTACCGCAGCGTCATTCGCTTTTCAGAATGACTCATTTGTAACAAACTTCTTAACTAATTGCCAATACTACTAAAACACAGTGGTTTTAGCTTTTGTCACGGAACAAAAACGTGCGATTGGGTCGTTTTCTTGACTATGCGAGCAATATACTTTTACGAAATAGAAAAGCAATTTTGAATGGCCGAAGTTCGCTCTTTTGAGTAATTCGCCTTAACACGTTTTGGGGCGTGCGACGTGAAGTCGTATGAAGCGCTGTTCACCGCTTAATGAGTGAACCATCTGTATCACCAGATGATCCTAGGAGCCTGAATAAAGTAGCGGCTCTGACAATGTAACG
>NZ_JAMXSK010000040.1:0-19393 GCF_024124645.1 Pseudoalteromonas sp. Ps84H-4
CAGACTCATACTTCTGCACAACCAGAAGTAGCCATAACTTATTGGCTCCTGCCAATATTGTCATGGATTACAGACAGGTTCGTGGTTCAATTTAAACATCCTTGTTAGCCCTGAACTCCGGGCACACCATAGGTGATGTCAGCTACCCAAAGTTGATTTGGCTGCTCAGCAGTAAATTGACGATTAACTAAATCAAGTGGCTTATCTTGTTGCTCGTCAGGTATCGTTGTCTTATGTGCTTTACCCCGACGAACACCTTGAATTCCCATAACTCGCATCAATCGTTCGACTGTACAGCGGGCGACTTGATGGTCGTCAAGCTGTAGCTGCTTCCATATTTTTCTTGCACCATAAACTGACATATTATCCTCCCACACTTCGCGAATGAGTATTATCAGCTCAGCATCACGCTTTTTGCGGTTAGACAGTCGCTCAGGCTCTCTTTGTATCTGTTTATGAGAATAATACGTTGATGGTGCAATCGGCAATTCCTTGCAAATTGACTCGACACCGTAATGCTCTCTGCAAGCATCAATAAAATCCACTATTACTTCTGTTTGCGGTCGAGCTCCGCTTGGGCGAAAAAAGCGGCAGCTTGCCTCAGGATATCATTCGTTCGCTTGAGCTCTTTATTCTCGCGCTCTAAGACGGCAAGGCGTTCTTCAGTTGATTGCGTATTAGAAGAGGGTTTAGACGGTTGAGCTTGAGATTTCTTGACCCATGCTCTAAGTGTTTCTGGGGTACATCCCAGTTTATCTGAAATCGATACTAGCGCAGCCCAAAGAGAAGGGTATTCATGCTGTTGTGTGGTAACAAGCCTAATTGCACGTTCACGAAATTCTGATGTATAGCGATTTGATTTTTTCATAGTTCCAGTTTCTCAAGTTATTGAGTCTCTGGCAAACACGGGGCGATTCAAATTTGAGGTTCTTTGATTTTATAGTCTGATATTGTCACTAGGTTAGATAATTTGCTTTGGATATCAGCAAAGAATTTATGTTCAAACACCTTTTCTTTGAGTCTTTTTTTCAATGATGATTGTTTTGTTTCGATGCCATTAAACAGAAATACTTCGTCATAAATCCTAATAGTATTCTCGTTAGCAATTAACTCTGGGCCTTCAGTTAACTCAAAAGTAGCCGTTGCATTGAGGGTGCTTAGCTCTTGCTTTAAGTTTAGCTCTTTAAGTTTTGCCCTTACATTTGGCAATAATTTATTGCCGCTTATAACATTCGTGTTGAGGTTTACTTTTGCTTGTTCCACAGCTTTTTTTTGAAGTAGATGCTCGATTACTTGTGCGTCGTACTCAGTGGTGTTACTTAGCGTTAAATTGACACTAACTTTTTCTGCACCATAAGCACTCCCGAGTGCATGGAATACAATCGATAGAAAAACCCCATTTGCTAGCGCTTTCAATGAATTCATTAAAACAATCTCCAATAGCTAAAACTATATTAATCATTTCATGAATTTCATTTCGCGCAGATGTTAAAAACAAAACTAAATATCAATTTTTTACAATAGGTTATGAAAAAATCTCATTGTATTTTTTATATTCTTACAAACCTGCATTCAATAATTTATACTTTTAACTTTGAAGGAGGATTTATGAAATTTGTATTTTTACTAGTCATTTTAGTATTGAGCCATAGTGCTCATGCAGCTGATACTGTGAGAGTTATCAAGTTTAAAACTATCGGCCTCACAGTAAATGAATACAACATTGTAGATTTGATACATAAAGAAGCAGCTGAAAAGCTCGGCGCTTATTTCATTATTAGCAATTCACAAGCAGGTGTATCAAGCTATAGCGAGAAGGCCCGCATTTTACGTCCGATATCGGTAAGTATTGTTGACTATAAAATCGAAGATAGTGAAATAATAGCGACCATACGCTATGAACATGCAGCTTTAGAGGTTGTAACGGAGAACTATAAGTTATACATGAGGAACAAGAAAGATATCGGAGAATTGGAAAACGATAAGATAATTGAATTTTGCCAAAAATTCTCATCAAACTCTTTAGAAATCGAGAACATTCTCTCTAACTCAGAACTTAACGATTCAACAGCCCCTTCAAAGGATGATGAGCTCCTAACACTATCAAAAGAGTCTGACTCTATAAGTCAGTTATTAATAAATGAATGTAATTTATCTAAACTCACCGAGAAAACCCCGTGATCAGAACAAAGTGATGTCGCGGGGATGAATAGGTGTCACCCCTGCTCTTGGATATATTTTCGTATAGTCTCTGCGCTTGCATTCCCTACAGAACACACAAAGTACCCATCAGACCAAAATGTTTTCTCTTTCCAAAATTGGTTTTTCAGATAAGGAAATGATTTCCAGATTTTAGCGGTTGTGGCTTGCTTAATCCTCCTTGCGTGCTGGCCTACTGAATATCGAGTGCCGATTGTAATCAGCATATGAATGTGATCTTTGTCTATCTCAACCTCTTCGATCCTAAAGTCAGATGATAGAGAAACATCGAAAACCGTTTTCTTAACAAACTCACCCAGCCTTCCGTTTAGCAGAGGTTTTCTGTACTTAACCACCAAAATTAAATGAAGCGAAATTAGATATTTGCAGTGAGATTTAGTTTCATATTCCATCTTGACAACTTGGCCTTATACAGTAGTCTATACAGTATATGAAAAAGACGCTCAGATACAACTACAGGCTAAACCCTACGCCAGAACAAGAAGTTAAGCTCATTGAGTTTGGTGCGATAGCGCGTGGCATTTGGAATCTGTTGTTGTCTGAAAATATGCGTCGTTATGAATACGATAAAACATTCCTGTTTTACAAAGATATGGCTTCTCTCCTCAAGGAAATTAAGCCATTCGAGGAATTTAGCTGGATTAAAGCGTTTGATTCTGCTGCTGCTCAGCAGGTTGCTCGCGACTTGGAAACAGCGATGAAGAATGCATTTTCTAAAGGTCGTTTGCAGCATTTTCCAAAGCACAAAGTTTCCTACAAAAGGAAGCGGCTTCACAATGATAGCTTCCGAGCGGTCAATAATTCCAACTGTATTCGAATTGAAAATGACGCTATAAGCATCCCAAAAGTCGGTAAAGTGCCAATCGTTCTGCATCGTGAGCTAGTGAGCAAAATTAAGACCGTCACTGTTCAATATCGTCACGGAAAATGGGAATGCAGCATCACACAGGAAGTAGAGTGTAAAACGGCTAAACAGGTTTTGGAAAAGATCACTGGTTTTGATATCAACTCAAAGCAAACGGTGGTTGGTTCGAACGGATTTGTGGCCGATAATCCGAAGTTTTTAAAACAGTCAAAAGAGAAGCTAAATCAATTGCAACGCCAGCTTGCGCGTCGAACCAAAGGCTCAAATCGTTGGCACAAAACTAAACAACGCATCAATAAACTACACGGTAAAATCTCAAGGCAAAGGCTCGACTTTGCGCACAAAATTTCACGACAGATAATCAATGAAACTGATATAGCGTGTTTTGAAGATTTAAACGTAAAAGCGATTCAAAAGTTCAATGGCAGCATGGTTGCCGATAACGTAATGGGGCTGATAACTCAGCTTTCAAAATACAAAGCTGAGTTAGAGGGTAAGTTGTATCACGAAATTGGTCGATTTGAGAAGTCCACTGGGATCTGCTCAGAGTGCGGCCAAAACCATGTTTTAACATTGAACGATAGGTATTTCACTTGTGTAGCTTGCGGAACGTATCAAAACCGTGATCTATCGTCGGCTAAGAGCATAGAAAAGACAGGTGAATTAGATTTAATTGCGGCTGGAATCGTCGCAAGGGTAGCACCCGTATCTCAGGAGAAACAATCCGTTAAAACGAAAGTCTTCGAATTATCGAAGTTGGATTTTGGATCTGAGAAAAAAGAAGCAGCCTAGCCGTTAAGCTAGACTGTAGAAGCCCAGTGATCAGAGCGAAGCGATGTCGCTGGGTAGTTCACTTAAGAATAACGACAGTTCATAAAAATGGACGTTAAAAGATACCGTTCGTTAGTTTATGCATATAAAGCAGCCTGCGCCATTACTTATTTAAGCGTCAAAACTTAAAGCGTGAAAGCTTAGGTATGTATCGGTTAGTGTCAGACTTATATTTTAGAAAATCATCGCCATGCACTTTCTTCAAATAAGGCTCTTCAATTTGTCGAACAATCACTTCAATGCAAATCCAACATACAAAAGCACATGCCCAAAGCAGCAAATGTGGGAACGTTATACACACCCCTGCCCAAAATAGAAAAATACCAAAGTAAATGGGGTTGCGAGACTTTGCGTAAATCCAGTGGGTAATAAGTGCAGTCGTTTCTTGCTGGTCAACGCCAATACGCCATGAATCTCCCATTTGAATTTGAGACAACAAAGTTACAGCAATTCCGCAGGCGCCAATCAAGGAGCCGAGAAGCTGAAATGGAATTGAAGGAACAAATAGTAGGGGCGCACGTCCTAAGTAACCAAAAAGAACTAGACCAAATGCAAAGCAAAACGTAACCACGAATATAGCCCCTGGTACAATTTCTATTAATGGTGCGTTTATAGATGCTGCTCTTATACCAAAATCACCATTTCTCTTATATTGAACAAAGCTTCTACCGAGGACGGCTAGCGCCAAAAAACTACTAATTAAAATAAGCGAAACCATATCTATCCTTATCGTACATGACGTTAAGAATATGATTGTAAAGTCTATACTTAATAAAGAGTCAATAGGTACCTAAAAATCGTTCAGGTAAAACTTGGGCATTTACGAATAAATGCCCAAGAACACTACTGATCCCCTTTACTATGCACGAGTCGATAGAGTACAGGCAGCACTACCAGTGTTAGCAAGGTTGACGATATTATCCCGCCGATGACCACCGTGGCCAAAGGCCGTTGCACCTCTGCACCTATGCCCGTATTGAGCGCCATGGGCACAAATCCAAGGCTTGCCACTAGTGCTGTCATTAATACCGGACGCAAGCGAATAAGTGCCCCTTCAACAATGCTATTCACTAATTCTCCGGTTTCTAGCAAACGTTGCTTGATGAAGGACAGCATTACCAATCCGTTTAATACGGCAATCCCAGACAACGCGATAAATCCTACCGACGCGGATATGGATAAAGGCATATCCCTTAACCAAAGGGACATTACACCGCCTGTTAATGCCAAAGGGATACCTGTGAAGATAATCAACGCATCGCGTATAGAACCAAACGCAATTACCAGCATTGTCAAAATCACAAACAACGTAACCGGTACCACAATCGTCAATCGTTGACTCGCACTTTCGAGCTGCTCAAAGGTTCCACCATAGTCGAGCCAATAACCAGCAGGTAAATCTACTTCATCATTAATTCTCGCCTGAGCTTCTTCAACAAAAGTGCCAATATCTCTGTCACGCACATTTGCTGTGACAACAATACTACGTTTGCCATTCTCCCGGCTTATTTGGCTAGGTACTTCTTTAAATGCAAGTGTGGCTAATTCGCTTATTGGTACATGCTCACCAGAGGGCGTGACTATGGGAACGCTCTCAAGCTGAGTGAGTTCATTTCGAATGTCGTCGGCATATCGCACGACAATTTCAAAGCGTCTGTCGCCCTCAAAAATCATTCCAGCGGTTTCTCCACCTGTCGCAGCATTGAGCCATAACTGCAAGTCGGCTATATCCAAACCAAAGCGTGCCAATTGATCAGGCTTTGGTGTGACGGTGAAGATTGGAATGCCTTCTACCTGCTCAAGCCTCGCGTCATCAGCCCCTTCAATCGTTGAAATAACGGACAAAATGTCAGAAGCAGATGCAAAGAGGGTATCTAAGTCATCCCCAAATAGTTTTATGCCCAAATCTGCCCTTACCCCACTGATCAATTCATTAAACCGCATTTGAATAGGTTGGGTAAATTCATAATTATTGCCGGGCAAGGTAAACAAGTCCTCTTCAAACGTTTCGACTAGCTCGGCTTTAGTCATTGATGGATCGGGCCATTGTTCCCTAGGCTTCAAAATAACAAACGTATCAGTAATGTTGGGCGGCATAGGATCGGTAGCGACCTCACCCGTACCCGTGCGACCGAATACCGTCTGAACTTGCTCATACTGCATAAGTTTCGCTTCAAGAGTTTTTTGCATTTCAACTGCTTGTTCTACCCCAGTCCCAGGGATGCGTATCGCTTGTACTAAGATATCACCTTCATTGAGCTGGGGAATAAACTCGGAGCCTAATTTACTGCCCATCCATAAACTGCCGACAACCAAAGCACTCGCTGCTACTACCACTAGCCATCTAAAACGCAGCGCTCCGGTTAAAACAGGACGATAGACTGCCTTTGCACCTTTAATAATTGGGCTTTCTTTTTCGCTAATTTTACCTCTCATGAAAATTGCTATCGCCGCAGGCACTACGGTAAAACAAAATACCATTGCGGCAAGCAAAGCCATTATCACGGTCGCTGCCATGGGGTGGAACATTTTACCTTCGACGCCAGTGAGCGTGAACAAGGGGATATAAACAATGGTAATGATCAATACACCAAACAAACTGGGGCGTATGACTTCATTAGTGGCTTCATATACAACATTCAGCCTTTCTTTGAGCGGTAGAGTAGCGCCGTTTTGTTTCTGGGATTCGGATAATCGTCTGATACAGTTTTCAACAATGATAACTGCGCCATCGACAATCAAGCCAAAATCCAGTGCGCCTAAACTCATCAAGTTAGCAGACACATCTGTTTTGACCATGCCCGATATCGTGGCAAGCATTGCCAAGGGTATTACAGCGGCGGTAATAAGTGCAGCTCGCACATTCCCAAGCAAAACGAATAGCACAACGATGACAAGTAAAGCGCCCTCGACGAGGTTTTTCTGCACTGTGTCGATGGTTTTGTCAACGAGGCTTGTCCTATCGTAAACCGCTTCAAGGATTACGCCCTCGGGTAAGCTTGTTTTAATGGTTTCGAGCTTACTGTCCACAGCTTTGGCGACCGTACGAGAGTTTTCTCCCACTAACATCATTGTCGTGCCAATCACTGTTTCTTGGCCATTTAACGTGCCGGCTCCAGAGCGCAGCTCTTTACCGAGGTTGATTTGGGCGATGTCTTGAATTTTTACCGGTACGCCATCAATGATCTTAACAACCACTTGGCCGATATCGTCGATGCCCTTAAGTTGGGCTTCCGATCTGATCAGTACTTGTTGCCCATTTTGTTCTACAAAACCAGCGCCTTGATTCGCATTGTTGCGTTCTAGCGCACTGAGAAGGTCACCTGTACTTATCCCAAAGTTTATCATTGCGACTGGATTAGGATTCACATGATATTGCTTTTCAAATCCGCCTATCGCATAAACCTCGGTCACCCCCTCAACAAGCGACAATTGGGGCTTAATTACCCAATCATGGATCTCCCTTAATGCCATAGCATCATAGGGTTGACCGTTGTCCTGTCGCGCCTGAGGCTCAGCACTTAACGAGTACATGTAAATTTCACCCAAGCCTGTGGAGATAGGGCCCATTTCAGGGGTTAACCCTGTTGGCAATTGCGCCGCGATGGCGGTGAGACGCTCGTTGACGAGATTTCGTGCGAAATATAAATCAGTGCCCTCTTTAAACACGACTGTGACTTGCGACAAACCATAGCGTGATATCGAGCGGGTATACGATAAATTAGGCAAACCGGCCAGCGAGGTTTCAACTATAAACGTTATGCGTTGTTCAGTCTCCAAAGGCGAGTAACCTGGGGTTGCGGTATTTATCTGCACTTGCACGTTGGTGATATCAGGCACAGCATCAATCGGCAATTGTTTGTAACTATACATACCAAAAAAGGCGACAAACAAGGCGAACAACATCATGACACCACGTCGCTCAATGGATAGACGGAGTATTGGTGCTATCATGTTCTCACCTCACCGTTTTTATGGACTTGGCTTTGCTTTTGACAATAAATGCGCAGGTAATTAGTCATCATCGCCCGCCTCCATTTTTAATAAATCAGCTTTTAGTAGATAGCTATTTTCTACAACGACTTGCTGGCCTATTTGAACGCCCTTCACAATCTCTACTAAACGGTTGTCCGTGTTCCCAATCTTTACTTGGCGGGGGTAAAATCGCTCCCCTTCTTTGACAAAAACAATGGTTTGCCCATCTAACTCTTGTATTGAACTTTTGGGGAGAGCCAGATTGACTTCTTGGAACCCAATCTGAATATAACCCTCTACCATAGCGCCTAAAGGCCAATAACCACTGCCATTATCAACGTTCACAAACGCGATAGAATAAGGTTTGTCATCAGGTGAGGACGTAATGTGGCTTATACTTGATTGTTGCTGCAATTCCTCAAGCCTTAAAGTGACTTCCATATCAGCGGCAATACGAGTACGTTGTTTGGGGAAAATAGCCAATTGAGCAATTGCGCGAGAGTAATTAGCAACAGAAAGCAGTACTTGACCGTTGGTGAGCTCACCATCATTGGCGTGTCTAGCTATGATTTTTCCAGACATCGGTGAGGTGATTGAGTATTGATTTAAACTCTCGTTTGACTCAATGATTGCCAGTGTGTCACCTTTTTCTACTTTATCTCCAATATTCACCATGATACGTTTTACAACACCGTCGAAGCGGGCACGAATATGACTCAGTGACGCAGGATCATGAACTATCCGCCCAAAGGTTCTGGTTGTGAGCGATAATGTTCCTGATGCGGCCGATGCAGTCACGATATCGTGTTCAAGCATCCGTTCTTGAGATAACACTACGTACTCGGGTCTTTCTTCGGCTTCCTCATCGTCATCATCAGCCAGGGCGACAGAAGCAAACAGTAAAGTAACTAGCATGACTAACATGCCAAGCAAGTCACGTGCGCTAGTAACTAATGTAAATTGTGATTTATTCATTATTTTTTCTCTATTCATTGTGATGATTGAGCAGACGTCGAGGGAGAGTCAGAAAACACGGGAATTCCCGTAAGTGCCTCTAGATCTGCGCTTCGAAGGTGAACTAAGCCTGCGGCTTTTATCATAGTTCGTTGCATATCTATGAGTTGCTGTTGCGTTGTCACCCACTCTATGTAGTTGTAGCGACCACTTTCATAGCCATCCCGCGCCAATTTCAATGCAGATTCCAATGTTGGGACGACATTGTCTTGAAGGGTCGTAACAGTGAGCAAGGCTTGGTCTTTTGCGCTAATGACTTGATTTAATTGGCGAGTGAGTTCACGAATTTTCGCTTGTTTTTGATAGTCTATACTGTCAAGCAATGCGCGCTGTTGTTCGTATTCACCTAGATTCCGCTGCTTGGTATTTAACGGCACCGAAATACTGGCGACTAACGCTGTGTCATCAATTCCCTGCATTCTTCGGATACCGGCTTCCCACGCAATGTCGAACTGCTGACTGGCCTGAACCACTCTCAATCTGGCCTCTTGTACCCGATAGTTATCAGCATAAAGCAGAACGTGTGGATTGCTTTGAAGCTGTGAAAGCATATGTTCAAGTGATAGTGAATTTGGAAACGATAACAGTGTCCCTTCAACTTCCGCAAACACAGCGTTAGTGTCACCCCACATGATGGCCAGGTCGCGTTTATACTCATTGAGTTTTTGTTCACTTATCAATAACGACAAACGCGCCTGCGACAACGCTGACTCTGCACGTTTTTTCTCAAGTGGTGAAGAAGCCCCCGCTTCAACCCGTGTAGAGACTGTCTGAAGCATTGTGCGAGCCAGCATTTCAGCTCGTTGCTCAGTCTTGTGCAACGCTTGTTGGACAATGACATTGATATATCGTCGAGTTGTTTCACCCAAGATGTCCAGCGTACGAATGCGCCGTTGTGTAAGCAGTTGTGCTTTTTTTGAACTCACCACATTCATTCGGCCGCTGACTTTATCTCCAAGCTCGATGACCGACGATAAGGTCAGTGTCAATTCGGCATCTTTAATACCAGACACTTCGCCTGTTCCCAACACATTATCAACTTCAACCCCAACAGACATTTCAGGTCGTAAGCTGGCCATTTTTGATTCACCATCCAAAGCCGAAGATTTAAATTCGAACACAACTAAATCTGGGTTGTTTGATAATGTGCGTTTGAGCGCATTTTCAAGCGTGATTGAAGACTTTTGCGCATTGGCAGATTGAACAGATATGCTCATGGTTACCAGTGCAGCAGATATCAATTTCAGATACGCTGAGCTAGCTTTTTTTATGCCCAGTGGGCGTGAAGAACTCATAAAAGAACCTTTTGTTCATAAGATAACGACATACATGGAAAGCACCCATGCAAACATATAGGAGGGAATGGATTAATGTTGAGGTGGGCGCAAAAGGCCTTCGACTAGGCCGTCAGTGACGTTGCGGGAATAACTGTATTGATTGGTATATAACGGTTTAGATACGTCATTTATTGGGTGCTGTGCCAGAAACTTAATCTGTCCACATTGACACAGCACACAATGGAAACACTTAGACTCTTCACTCGACGTATTATCACCAGCATTTACATTTTTTTCGGGAACATCATAAGTGCCTATCGACTTTGATTGTTCAGGGACTGACGATACCTCCGCAGGGTAGTCATCGCATTGAGCGGCGAACGAAAAGCCCGATTGACACATGAGCAAAGTAATAAGTAGCCATGCCAACCTACGCAGTTTTGATGTGCAATTAAAAATTGGCATTTTCTTATCAACTTTGCGCATTAAGCGCTCGCTGTCTTTCATTTCCAGCATCTTCGAGGATCATTTTTGCCCCGCGCAACACAACGCACGAAACTATCACACCGATAACCAGATCAGGCCATCGAGAATCGAGCCAAAACACCAAAACGCCAGCAAAGATAACACCTAAGTTGGCAATCACATCGTTGGCTGAAAATATCCAGCTTGCCCGCATATGCACTTCTTCATTTCTTTGTTTGCGTATGATCACAAGACAAATGACATTAGCAACCAGTGCAACTGCCCCCATAGCCATCATTAGTCCCGATACAGGTTCGCTACCGTAAATTGACCGTCTTACAATATCAATGATAATCAACACACCCAGTGCCATCTGAAAAAAGCCGCTAATTCTAGCCGCATTGGCTTTGTGCAATAGCGATTTACCAATAGCATAAAGGGCAACACCATAGACAACTGCGTCGGCGAGCATATCAAGTGAATCGGCTATTAATGCGGTTGAATGAGCAAGCAACCCGATCCCCATTTCTATAACAAACATTGTCGCGTTTATTCCCAAAAGCCAATACAAAACCTGTCGTTGAGACTGGTCTTTTATTTCAACTTCGCACCCACATCCGCTCATTAGAAACACACTCTTTACTGATGAATAGTATGAGTATAAAGTCTATACTTGGTATAGAGTCAACGGTTAGGAGAAAAAAATGAAAATTGGTGATGTCGCAAAGACGACAGGTTGTAGTATTCAGACCATTCGTTTTTATGAAAAGAAAGGGCTATTGCCTGAGCTCAAGCGCTCAAGTGGAAATTATCGTGTCTACGACAAGGGGACTATTGAACAACTCCTATTTATTAAACAGTGTCGTTCATTGGATATGTCTATCATGGAAGTAAAAACGCTCATGGACAGTCGTTCGAAGCCAGATCAGAGCTGTTCAAATATCAATACGTTAATAGCTAAGCATTTATCAGACGTCATTATTCGCATTGAAGAGCTAAACGCATTAAAGTCATCACTCGAAAATATGGCGTCAAAGTGTGATCAAAACAAAACCATTAGGGACTGTGGCATTTTAAATTATTTACACACTTAAAAGTGTAAGAAGCACACAGTTTCACTGTGCGCACTCGCCTCAACGTGTATCTATCGGCTAACATTCGTCATTTGTGTAGATTTATAAGGCAAAAATCAATAGCCTGAACTTTTGATACTGAGTCAGCCATGCATATTCATTTGTGGCCCTACAAAGCGATTTACATCGGAATCAGTCCTGATAATGATGTTCATGCACATCATGCTGTCCAAATTTGCATTGGTTTAGACAAAGACATCTCGGTTCAAGATTACAAGGCACAAAGTATTCACACCGGACAATGTATTGTGATTTTCGAAGATGTCCCTCACAAGGTTTTGGCACAGGACAATCAGATTGTAGTCATCTATTTAGAGCCTGAAGATAGGCAAAACCAACAATTTCTCAAAGCCTTACGTCAAGCTAGGAGTGATGGAATTAATACTCTGCCGCTTACTAGCAAAGAATTGGGATCCATTTCTCAGCATCTATTTACTGACGTCGATATCGACAAAGTGTGGAAAACAGTAAATAAAGCGGTAGGGCTAGTCTATAGTCCTGCGCTTTCATCGCGCCCTGAGGATAAACGGGTACGAGCGGTCATCGACATTATTGCTTCGCAGAGAGGTTGTGCAATCGATATGGCGTTTTTATCATCGAAGGTTTTCTTGTCCCCAAGTCGCAATCAAGTCCTAATTGCTCAGCCCAGCTCCTGATGATAGACCTGTAATATGAATAGCTTATTGGTTGATTAGAGCGACGTATACTCCGAAACAAATAATCACTGGGTTGCAATTTAACTTCTTGAACCCAATGGATAATACTTTGTTGTGTTCTCGGAGTTATCTCAAATTGAACTTCGATCCCTGTTTTCTTCTGCGTTAATTGAACCCTTTCAAATACTTGATCGAGAGTAGCGACGTCTCGAACTTTTAAAGAGAGTAAGTCACATGATCTTAGCTTGCTATCTATAGCCAAATTCAGTAAAGCTAATTGCATCAAGTTGTTTTGAATTTCAATTCGAGTGCGAATACGCCAAATCTCTTCAAGCTTGAAAGGACGTTTCACACCAGTAGCATTGTGGTTTAGTTCTGGTTTCATAGTGACCTCCTATTTAAAAGTCACTATGAGGATAGTGGATGTATTACTGATTAGGATTTGGAAAGAAATGAATTTCGAAAAATCGAGCATTAGCAATCCATGAATAACTACTGGTATGGCAAAGCAGTTGCTTTTTATGCCACAGTATCCGCAACAAAATATCGTTTTTCAGCACAATAAGAGGCAAACGAAGAAGTAATGTGAAGACATAAAAGCTTTATACTGCGTGCTCTATTATCTAACTGCGTAACGTTAAACCTTCGCCCTATAGTAGTTGCGGTCTCTCTACCATGAGCTATCGCGTTACGGTGATCCTTGACTTCGGTTAAGACAAAGTGCTGCACACCTTCTGGCAGTGGTGAGCGTTCTAAATCAAAAAAATTCCACACGTTCTCTAGCTGTTTAATAGAAATATTCATTGAGCCACCTGATGGAAAAACAGAACTGTCAACATTAGTCACTTCAGTATCACTTGTTACTGCGAGAACAAGTTTATGACGATTTTCCCACACTTTGGAGGCTCCGCACTCTCGAAGAGCTTTAAAATGAGAATCAAACAGCGAGCACAATACCGCACTTTTAAAATGATTGGCAGGAGCTTCTTCTTGCCCAATAACTTCTAATGCTCGTGTGACTGATTGTGTAATTGCGAACTCAAGTGCTGCATACATTGCAACAAACACCAAGCCTTTCTGAGCACGATAGAAGTCTGAATTTTTAGTTTCTTCAGTCAGTGCCTCATCTGACAAATACTCTAGTATTGAATCTAGTTGCCTCAAGCGATTCATAACACCAGCATCAATATCATTAAACATTATCTACAAACCTAACTCGACAATACTCGACTCTTTCGCGTAAGCGAGGCCCTGAATTTGTGGCTCCAGTTGTCAAGCGGCGTAACTCTTCATCATCAATCCAGTTGGCTACATTTGATCCGCTAATATCAACTCCTTCTTCAATAGCATCGGCAGCTCCAATAGCAATGGCTTCAAAAAGCACTTGTGGTGTACTTCCTTTATTGCCGCGTTTAATTCCATTAGGTAAGACAGCTCTTAGTGATTCAAATGTTTTTTCAAACAGCTCTCTATACTTCTTATAGTTAAAATGTACCGATGCATCGGCCATAAAGTCATTTAGAAATATCTCTACACTGTGTTTAAAATCATCACGTTTTGTTTTGTAAGCCAAAAACTTCAAAACAAGCTCTTCTCTGGTACCGTCTTTCGCTTTAGTTGATGACACATTAACAACTTTGTTGAAGTCATCATTTTTTGCAAGTTCAATGATAAAATCATTAAATTGCCCTCTAAATACACAAGCTCGAATTTCTTGAGGAGTTAATTTGATTCCACCAGTATTCAATCTCTCAAAGAGGTCGAATCGTACTTTTAGATCACTTTTATCGCTTAGTGTTGTTACCTTAAGCGGACGTAAACTGAACTTCAAACGAAGTGAATGAGGCAGATCATTAAACGTTGCTCCATTGAACTTAGACAGGATATCTAGCCCCTTAAGTTTAAGAGGCTTATCCAGCCCAAAACTTTCTATTTGCTCTGGGGTCCCACAAAAATGAATCAATGAGTTAAGCCTTTGTACGCCATCTATTAACTCCCAAGATCCATCTCTATTTGCAGCCATGAACAAGTTAGGAATAGGTATTCCCAATAAAACAGATTCTACAAGTTTAGACTGGTTATCTTCGGGCCAACGAAATTGCCTTTGGTACTCAGGAGCAATGTTGATAATTGATTCATTCGCCATAGAAATCAACTCTTTAACAGATATATCAAATGAATCAAAATCTACTTTCCTAGTCTCTTGATCGAGTTGATTCATATAATCTTTCATGTGTTCTCCAGTGAGCTATCTAAGTTTATTCCAGTGTAACAACAACTCATATTTTAGTCGATATTAGTCAATAGGTTAGTGAATGGTGACTAGAAACACTATCTAACTATTCATGGAGGACTGAGGGCTAAGCTCACGTCGATATTCTTGTAAACTCTCACATTACAAGACACCACAACGATTAGAAAAAGCATTCGTAAAGTGCAAAGAAAAAGTGTACTAGCACACAATGGGGCAAAAACGTTTTAGAAATGGCAGCGTACCGATGCAATCGCTGCCATTTTAGGATGATAGTTTAATACTTGGTATGAATCTTTATTCTACTCACACACTTGGAATTGATTGAAATTTTTCTATTTTCAGCAATATAGAAGAGCTTCGCGTCTACCCCTTACTGGTTATTGTTCTAGGCGCAGTAGCTCCTCTCTTCAAATTTTGACAAAAAAAAAGACCGATTAACGGTCTTTTCTTATTTTATTTTTTGCTTATTCGGTGGTGCATCCATAAATAACTACCGAAAAAAACTACATTACCAAAAATGAAAAAGGTCAAACCAATAGCTTGGATTTCATTCATCTTGATCGTCCTCCTCGGAACCATTTAGGAAAGTTATATAGAAACCTATCACAACAGATGCCAACATACAAACAAAAGCAATGACTAGCTTTATAAGTCCTTGAATTTGAATTTCGTAGCATGTTTTGTTGTCGAAACCACACGGCCAAACATATCCGCAAAACCACTAACAGAGAGCTCTGGAATATAGCCAACAATTGTTGCTAATAAGATTAGTTCAACCATGATCTTATTTAGCATTTTGTTTTTCATAAGCAATTCATTTGAATCTCCTCAAAGTAAATTTGAGGGTTCACACCCTTGAGGGAGTAATCCCCCAAGGGTTGTTTATGCTTCAAATAGCAATTCTGCCGTTTCACAGGCATTTGCGATTGTCACATTGTGTATCACAAGCAAATCTACAGTCTTTCTATATTTTTCAATTAATAAAAAGTGAGTAGTTTTTGCTATGAAGTGTCTGATAACCATATCTGGATAGTATCCATTGCGGTATGCTGCGAAATGACGTAGCTGAGAACCACCAGCTTTTGCCATTTCAATATGATGTTTACTCATTGCTCCTCCAAAGAAAGGGGGAGCTTCCCAAGCGGGGGGCTCCCCGCATGGGTTGGTTGTAAAAATCTAAAAGGTTACTTCAACCTCAATGTCACCTTTTGGCTTACAAACGCAAGGTAATATCTCACCTTCATTTGTAAAGCCAATTGGTTCATCGATATATTCGACATTGCCCTTTAGTAATTTGATGCGACACGCCCCACAAAAACCTGATTTACAGTTAGATGTAGGGGCAACACTATTCAGCTCTAAAGTCTGTAATAGTGTTCCATTTGTGTCATTGTAAACTTGACCAGAAACGCTAATCATTTGACACCTCCAGTATTAACAGAGATGTCAACAGGTAAGCGAAATGAAAAAGCACTAGGGCCTGCTAAGTTGTAGGTGTCCAGCCAGTCCATACTTTTGCTGCCATTAGGTATATCTAAAGGTGGCATATAAATATCAACAAACTTTCCTTCTCTACGTAGTCTTGCAGCTAATGCTTCTGCTTTTTCTTGACCTGCTCCAGAAGCATCCTTATCAGCAAAAATTAATACTGAAGTCACATTATCTGGAATTTTAACCATTTCTAGCAAAGTGTCCGAATAACATGACCACATAGGACAGCCTGTAGCCTCGCGTACAGCTAATGCAGTTTCAATCCCCTCACATACGCCAATGAAGGTGTTATCTCCTTCAGTTACAGGTGAGTCAATTTTGATAGAACATCCACCAATATAGCTTGGCGGAGGCATTAACATTTTCGCATTAGGTACATCAGCTTTTAAGCCTTGATTGTTCAGGAAAATTCGATGAATCGTGATTCGATTACCATCTGAATCAGTCATTGAGCCTAATAAACCGTGAAGTTTCTTAGGCTTAGACTGACCATCTCCCCACCAAAGCTCATCAGCATACCCAAGTGTATACGGTAGAGTTTTCGCATCAGTTTTAAGTCCACGGCTGTTCAAGTAAGCTTGTATCCGACCAGATTGATCATGAGCTGCAGGAATAGCGTGTTGAAAAAGCTTCTCAAGTTTTGCGACTCGTTTTGCTTTTTCATCATCGTTAATACCTTTTGGCTGTGAAGCTTTCACATTTTGAACGTATTCGCGCGAGATGCTTGATAAGTCACCACCACAGATATCGATTATTTTGTTTAAAGCGTCGCTTTTTGAGCAACTCTCCATAAACGCAATTACATCTATTCCACCGGGTAAAGCACCTACATCGTTATGGTATGCACCACCGGTATCAACCCAATCTCGGAAAAGGCGAAACTTAGTTCTTCCGTTTCCAGTTTTTGGGCATGGTACTTGTGGTGAACCACCGTGGTTACTTGATTTTGAAACTGCTTCATTAAGTCCTGGGTAGGCTGAGTAGACAGAAGACCACCCGCCATTTGACTTAACTAAAGCAAGTACTTTATCTATTTTTGATTCAATCATTACAACTCTCCTATTCCTCAAGACGACCCTAAAGCGTCCTGAATACAAGGCGCTTTAGGTGGTCGCCTCGAATAAAAAGAAGAGTTAGCCCTAAGGCTAACTCATACGTTTAGCCTTGAGCTTGAGCTCGTTGTTGACCTTCAAATAAAGGTCCCCACTTAGCACGTAATGAAAGAATCGTTCTACCGCCAATGTATACCTCTCTCACTTCAGTGTTAGGTATTGACGATGGGATTGGCATAATTGCCTTTTTAATTACATTATTCATGCGTATCTCCTCCAAAGAGTACAAAAAAGGGGATACGCCCCTTATGGGAAGTATCCCCACAAGGAATGGTTTTAATTTGAGTTAGATAAGACCGCGCTCAGCAAAAGAGACAGTATTTTCGCCAATAATGATGTGATCTAACACTTGTACATCAATATGATTGAGTGCATGTTGGATCTTAGTGGTTATTAGCTTGTCTGCTTGCGATGGTTCGGCAATACCTGATGGGTGGTTGTGCGCTAAAATGACAGAAGATGCATTCTTTTTTAGTACACTTTTTACAATCTCCCGAGGATAAACACTTGCAGCATTTATCGTTCCGGTAAACAGTATTTCTTTGTCTATAAGTCTATTTTGGTTATCAAGATAAAGCATGTAAAAGACCTCATGCTCCAATCCCTTTAAATGGACCTCTAGATAATCTGTGACTTGGGTAGGGCTCTTAAAAATAGCACCTCGTCTCAGCCTATTGTTTAGAAGCTTCTTGGCTGTTTCAATAATTTCATCAGAGCTAAGCTCTGACGTGATTATATATTTACCAGTTTCTTCATTTAGTTTTAAGTTAGAAATAGTCATTGTCTCCTCCAAAGAAACATTAAGCGGAGACAATTACCCAGAGGATAATAATCCCCTATGGGTTGATTTAAGTTTGTTGAACACAAGCAAGCTGAACTCGCTTATGCTAAATCTAGGGTTAAACCCAAAGTAACAACGAGACGTCGGTACTTGTTCTACACAAATACAAGGATCTGAGTAGCTTTTATGCTTTATCAAAATTAATTACCTTACGGTAAATTTGATAGCAAGGTGCCATCATTAAATTAATGATAAATGCAAAAAAATCAATTTGGCTTATATGTAGTAGTGTGTGTGATTCATAGACATCCTTTCTATACTTGGATGTTATGAACGATGAAATTCAACAAAGACTTAAGTGGATAAAGCTTTATCAAGAAACAAACAACGCAGGTTTAGTTTGTCTGCGTTGTGGAATATCTAGGCCAACATTACGAAAGTGGTGGTCTAGGTATCAAGAGCAAGGTCTTGATGGCCTTAAAAGTTTGAGTAAAAGACCCCACAGTTCACCAAATCAAAAAATGTCTCCAGAATTGGAAGCTAAGATTTTAGTCTTAAGAAAATCTAGAAACTTAGGCGCTCGAAGAATCCAAAGTGAGTTGCTTAGAAATGAGCAAATTAAGTTAGGGCTAGCTACTATTCATAAAGTGCTTAAAAAGCACCAAGTTGACCCTATAGTTATTTATCGTAGAAAGCCTGACTTCAAAAGATACTCTAAGCCTATTCCTGTCGAAAGAGTTCAAATGGACACCTGTAAAATAGCCCCTAATTTATACCAGTACACAGCTATTGATGACTGTACACGCTATCGAGTGTTAAGGCTTTATAAGCGACGTAGTGCCACTAATACCATTGACTTTGTAGAGTCTGTAATTGAAGAAATGCTATTCCCTATACAGCGATTTCAGACAGACCGAGGTACAGAATTTTTTGCTGAAAAAGTGCAAAAGTTATTAATGAGATACAAGATAAAATTCCGACCAAATAAGCCAGCTTCACCGCACCTTAATGGCAAAGTTGAACGCTCTCAAAAAACAGATAAAGCTGAGTTTTATGCAACTGTTGATTTGGAATCTGAAGATATTCACGAGCAACTTTCTGAGTGGCAGCACTATTACAATTGGGAGAGACCACATAGTGCTCACAATGGAAAAACGCCGATAGAAAGGTATTTTGAAGTTAGTGAACAAACGGCCTTGTTGATCAAATGCAACTCTCTAACAAATTCACTTAACTTACTGATATTTAGGCAGACCAAGGGTGTTGATCTTATTTAGCGCCTTCACTTTGATCATCGCTTCAACCAGTTGGCGATTGTA
>NZ_JAMXSK010000041.1:0-18037 GCF_024124645.1 Pseudoalteromonas sp. Ps84H-4
TACAATCGCCAACTGGTTGAAGCGATGATCAAAGTGAAGGCGCTAAATAAGATCAACACCCTTGGTCTGCCTAAATATCAGTAAGTTAAGTGAATTTGTTAGAGAGCTGCATTTGATCAACAAGGCCTTGTTGGTGATAAATCCTCAAGAGACATATCTTTATCGCTGAAATACTTGGATCTTACATAATCTAAATCATTACTGACTTGAGTAAATGAGAAATTAAATACTATTGGCCGTGACCTAAAGTAACCAAGCAGTAAGATAAAATACACTCTGGTTTCAATACGTCTTAATTCGTTGACGAGCCTTTGAGTTTCACTATCTAACGAAAAATAATCATCACGATCTTTACGGTTAAAATTGGGTAAGGCATAGAGTTCGTTGATTTCTGATTCGCTGAGAATTTGTATACGCTTGGTGTTTGATGAAGAAATAGTGGTAAGCCTTTCTTGTTATTTTTAATCAGCATACCTTAATCAATGAGGTTAATGTTTACCAGTCAACTGCTTAACATTACCATAAAGCCGATTTAAGCGACTAAAGTGGTAAACTTTTCATAAGATAGTTTACCACTGTGTATTATTACTTAAGAATACTAATGCCGATTTCGAGGGGATGGGCTAAATAATACAAACTGTGTTACTCAAGGGGTGAAGTCCAATGGTACGAAAAGTTACTCTAAGCGTGAAAATTCAAGCTAAGGTTAATTTCGAGGGGATGGGCGCAAAACCCCTTTTCCAGAATTAAACAATTTTACAGGGCCGAAACGCACAGTTCCTTGCTTTGAGCTCAATAGAGGCAATATCAAAGTAATGATTAAGGGTGTGTAAAATTCAAGTGGCAAACTCATGCCGTATCGAAAATATGAATTCAAGCTGCAACTTAAAATAGATAATGAAATACAAAGTGAAATGTAAAATAACCCGCGTACTGGGCTTTGTTTCTTTTTAATGAAGCTAATGCCGTTTTTAGTGCTATTTTCGCCACACTATGACTCCTTTTCATCTAAACAGATGTAAATTCTTCTCCTCAAATACGCAGGCAAAAGATGACAGTTGGTCACATAAAAGCAATAATAAAGGACTATTGCTGGTAAACTCTCAGTACATTATTATTAAATTCGATGTAGTAGTTAGAGTTGGATGTTTGTATGGGAGCCTCACCTATAGCCTTAATGAGCTTATTATTTTGCTTCATATTTTGGGTGATTTCTTTATCTGTATTCTTAAAGCGTGAATTTATTCGTTCTCTTGCAATAGCGCAGCGCGTCAGAAAGTTGGTTCAAGAGTCAATTCAACTGGAGATCTACATGAAAGGGCTGCCAGTTAATGATGAGCGTTCTGCTGCCTTCCGTAGAATTCAAGAAATTAAAGCTGAACTTGCTGGAATAGAAGGCTTTCCTCAAAAGAGTAGTATTACCCCTGCCTATGCATCCAAGATAGAGCTTAAAAATGTTGTTAATTTAGCCAGCTACAAACGCAGAGCTTAATATGGAACATATAAATGCATTTGTAGTTTCTTATAACAAGTTATTTACTGCAGGAGCTAGTGACTTCTTTTTTAAATACTTGATGAGCTTTTCAGGCTTACTTTTTGTGGTTTTCTGCCTAACTATCATTAAAGCCTACTTTAAAAAAACATCATTCTCACACATGTGTTTAGTAACATTCGTTACAATATCCTATTTATCAACTGATTATTTAATGGCTCTAGAGTACTTAAGAGAAGCGGGTAGTTTTATAGATGGTGTAGTCAATATGTATTTGATGTTCTCTCTTTTTGATAGCATTACAGCGCTTATCATTGCCTTATTATTTCCTTTTATAAGAAAGGGTAAAGGATACTCAGATGCTTCAGTAATCACAATGTGTATCTTTTTGATAAATTCAGTCTTGCACCTAATTTTGATGTTAAATTATATTACGCAAAATTCCCTTAACCCTTATTTAGGCTTTTTTTACTCTATTACTGTAAATATAAACGACTTGATATTACTTAGTGCATTTCTAGCACCAACTTTTATTACTAAAGTAAAACTTCTTTTTACGGAAAAATTGCTTTTACGCCTGTCGGATTAAAAATGGCCAAGGTCTTTCTGGCCATTTTCTTGCTAATTTTACTTTGCTAGGCTGATTTGGAGGGTTTGGCTTTAATTGTTAAAGCACCTTCTAATGACGTTTTAATCTTCTTAGTAATTGTTGGAACAAAAGTAGGGTCAATAATTCCGTAATCAGCACTTTCTTCTAACGAACTTGCAACTACTTTATTTACAGTTTCAAGAAGTTCTTCAGGTCTAACATCTTCTAAATTTGTGTTTTCATTTATGTTCAGAAGAAGGTAGTCTAGACTTACATTTCTTCTAATCGCTGTAGTTAAAATAAAATCCCATGGCATAGAAGGGCGGCTAAACCACATTTTCATAGTGCTCGCATTATGTCCTAAAGCTCTTCGTCCACTTTCATCTTCAATTTCATATAATTCATCAACCCCCCACACTTGCTTGCAGCGCTCTAAAACTTGTGAGACGTATTTTTTCTTTGAGTCATCATCTAGATTTTTAAAATATGTATCAGCCATGTTTAGTTGTTCTTGTAAGTTCACTACTCTATATTCTAACAAAAAAAGATAAATTTAAAATGAACAAAAATTTATGTTGATTTCAGTCACTTTTTGTAAATCGATAAAACCTTAAAAATCAATGTTTTTTAATATAAACGGCAGTAGAAACAAAATTTTAGATCTCAAAACAAATTATTCAACACATCCTCAAATGCCTTTGAATCTTCATCTACAATATACATTGCAGTTGTAACTTCTTTAGAATGACCAAGCAGTTTACTAATTCTGCTTATCTTTACGCCTTTTTCATCCAGCCAGGTCGCGTATGATCGTCTTAGAGAATGGGGAGCAACTGTGTTATATATTTTACAAAGCTCATAAATAGCGCTGCCAGATAAAGGCTTACTATTTTCAACATCAATATTTCCACTATGTGATACTTTGACAAATAACGGGCCAGGCATTATGCCTCGAACATTCAACCAGTCTTCCAAAGCAAGTTTTGTAATAGGGTGGATCGCAACATATCTTTCCTTATTACCTTTACCAATAATCTTCAAATACTGAGTGTTTATTGTGACTCTATCTTCGCTACTAAGCTCTAAGACTAATGATGAAATCTCTATTGTGGCCAACTCACTTCTTCTTAACCCGGTACCAATTAAAATATGAAAAAGCGCCAAATCTCTAAGCATTTTATTTCTATTAGTTGGGTTTGAGCTTGCTATTCTCTCCAAAAGCACTTGGAAACTAGAACGAGAAATTACCTGATGTTTTTTAATTCTAGAGCCGGTTTCTCCTTTCACTTTTAGAATACCATCTAGCTGCAATCTAGAAATCTGTCCTAACAAATAGGCATGCTCACATACACCCTTTACAACGGAAACATATAATGAAATCGTTTTTGGAGATAGCTCCTTGGCTTTTAGGTTATGGATAAGGCTATTCAAATCAGTTGAAGTAATTTCTGCCCAATTAATTTCATAAAAATCTGGGTAGCCGGTATGTTTTGCAATTGCTTGCAAACATCGAGTGACGGTCTCTTTGGATGTATCCGCCGCCAAAGAGTTAACATAATTGAATATCGGACATTTAGGGTTTACATAAATCTCATTTAATTTTTGTTTAATCTTGGTAGCCGGTAATTGAGGCTGTTTTAAATCGATAATCTTTTCCAATCTGCTGTTCATAATTTAAATTCATACGAAACCATAAGCACTGTACATTTATACATCCAAAATAAACTTGTGTAAATGCCCATTTATGCAATTAACATGTTATGTTAAATCAACTGTAAAATAGAATCTTGGGAAATTAGACTCTATTAATTAAAAAGATTTATCTAGGTATAAGGGGATGTTTTAGTTCCTAAATGAGAGTTATTAGTAAGAGCATATTAACTTTCGAATCGGGAGATTAGTCCGATACTAACCAGTATCGGACTTAAGCAATTGAATTGTTAGTAATTACTTAAAACCACCAACTTTACTTGATAAGAAAATAAAGGCAATTATAAATTCACCAACCACTACAGCTAACAGCCATTTTATATTTTCTGTATCAAATTTCATGAAGTCCAAAAAAAATATAATTACTCCAATTAAAAACCAAGTTAAGAACTGAGTTTTCATAATACCCTCTCTAATTCATGAGCATCTTTGGCTTGAGCGATCATTTCAAGTGCGTCATTAATTTCGGTTAAAGTTTCTTTATCTATTAACGTTATTCGATCTAAATCTATTTTTTCCGGGTTGGATATCCAAGAGACATCATACTTAGCAAGCAATAATGATTGAGCAGACTTTAAATTTTTCTCTGCTTCAGCAAAACCTTTTGACAAATTTAGTTCCATATTAAATCCTTAGCTGAGCATGTTTCTTAAACACATCACCTGTTTTTGGGTTTATAAATAGGCCGTTCATTTCAGCTAAAGATTCTAAAGTGAAATCAGGATTGTTTTTTAGAATTGCGTTTCTTACATCTTCATTTTTTAAAAATACATCTGCAGGAATTGTGAATTGGTTTAAATTCATGGGCTCTACGATTGGTGTTTTTCCTAATTCAGAAATGATATCCATTGCAGACTTCAGCTCCGAGAAAATAGCAAAACCAATGTCATTCATTTCTTGTTTAGTGGTCCCAACCCCATTTTTAATTAGCTCTGGATAAGGCATTAAAAATACATTTAAAGCCTTTTGAATTTGATTTTTAATATCTTTCAATGACATATGTAAAATACCAAGGTCGAATAACTACTTATAATTTACAGCTTGTTTCTAATTAAAAGGCGGGAAAAAAGAGTAAATTTTAAATTTAATCTATTTTTTAAAATGTTTCAGGTTGAAGTGTTTTAAAACCAAGTCCAATTTTTAAAATTGGACTTGGCGAAAAGCGTTATGGTGCAACTGATTCGGTTTTGGTGCACTCCTCCCCTTCTAGGCTCCAACCTGTAGGGCAAGTATTGGTACTTGGAACTTCTTCAGTTTTACTACACTGCTCCCCTGATAAAATATAATCTGTTGGGCAAGAGTAAGTTACAGCGGTAGATGTGGAGCTAACGCAGCTAGTGCCACTTAGTGAGCCACCAGCCGGACATGAGTAAACTAAACTCGCATTCTCTCTCTTATTACATTTCGACCCTGACAAACTATATTGTGACGGGCAAGAGTAAGTCACAGCTGTAGATGTGGAGCTAACACAGCTAGTACCATTTAATTTACCATCAGCCGGACATGAGTAAACTAAATTCGCATTATCTCTCTTGTTACACTTCGACCCTGATAAACTGTATTGTGATGGACAAGAGTAATTATATGAAACTGTTGTTGATTTAACACAGTTAGAGCCACTAGAAGTATATCCACTTGGACAAGAGGCAACTGATGCCACTGATGCAGTAGCCGAACATTCGAATGGATATCGACTTGTGTCGCTTACATATCCTGCAGGGCAACTTTTAGTTGTTGTTTCACCCATGCTGACACCGTTGGAGTAACAATAATATTTCATTGGGTATGACGTTACATCCGGTGAAGCAGTCTGACCTGCCGGACATACGTATACTTTGAAGGCATATTCTTTTCTTTCACACTTAGTTCCATTTAATGTATAACCTGATGGACACGAGTACGCTGGAGTACCATATTCATTTTTCACACAACCAGAACCAGTATTCGAATATCCAGAAGGGCAACTCTTAGATGCATCAATTTGAACATCTTTATAACAACTATTACCGGAACGCGTATATCCAGCAGGGCATGATGAACTTGCAGGCGAGCTCGATGAACCTAGACATAAACCATTTGAGTACGTGGTACCAACTGGGCAATTTTTAGTTGCATCAATTTGAGTGTCTTTATAACAACTACTTCCTGAGCGCGTATATCCAGCGGGGCAAGATGAGCTAGCAGGCGAGCTCGATGAACCCATACATACACCATTTGAATACGTCGTACCTGCAGGGCAATTCTTAGTGGCGTCTACTGTATATGTTTTAGAACAATCTCCCGAACTGAGACTGTACAAATAACCTGATGGACATACTTTAATTGCTGGTTGAGTCGTTGTTCTGTAACACATTCCGCCAGATAAAATGTAACCTTCAGGACATGTTGCCCCTTTGACACTTAGAGTGATGGTATAATTTGCAGCTCCTGATGATCCAACTACCCCTGGGTAAATTGGAATATCTAGTCCGCCAGCTGAGTTAATAGCCTTGTCAAATTGAACAGTTTGCCCTTTTGTTACAGTAATTCCATTTACAACAACAGAGCTTGGTGCGTCACTATGTAACTTAAATGTGATCTGCTGTTCACCAAAAGCCTTATTTCCGTCCAAGGTGTACAATGTTGGTACCTTTATTATTGTAAACGGCTCATCAGCTTTACTACTTAGTAAGCTTTTAGAAGACAGGGTGTTTACAGGTTCAACATTTACTGTGGTTTCAGCTTTAGTGCTGAAAGATATATATACCAAGGCCAGTAGTAATAGTTTACGAAATAGCATTTTAGAACCCAAAGTAAGTTGTTATTCTAAATAGAATTCCTTTTTGAATTTGGTCCAAATTTGAAAATCTATTAAGTTGAGCTTATTAATTTACTTGAAATGGATTTTAGAAATGCCTGAAAAAAAACTATTTTTGACAGATAATTCAGGGAAACTTTAGTGAATTTTTATAACTGAATATAAGATTTGCGGGTTCTCGGACCCACATAAAAAGTTAAGGCGCGAAAGATTCTCTACAGTCATGCAGCTATCACCATGCAACTGCCATCCAGTTGGACAAGCTTTTTGGCTATGAGCGGTCTGAGTCAACTTGCAAGATTGATCTAAAAAAACATAATCATCAGGGCAACTATAGGCTGGTTCAGACTCAGTAATGGCAATACATTTATTTCCGTTCAGCTCCGCATTTTCAGGGCATGAGTATATTGAGTCTCCATCTATCTGCTCTCTATTTACACACACATTTAACTGGGGGTTTCCATCAAGATCCCAGCTAATTTCCTGATATGCTCCACCATGCTCACACATATAGCTGGGTTCTTGGTAGTTTGAAGGGTTAACGCAATTTCCATCAATGTATTCGCCCACCACACACTCATAACGGACATTAGCTTTATACATATATGGGTTCTTAAAAATGCATAGATAATTCTGATTATCATAATACTCAAGCCCATCTCCATCACACCAATCAACCGAAGGTTTCGCGGTTTCCACATCAACAGAGTAAGCTCTTGAGTCAGTGCACTCACCTTCCCCCCACTTATGTAAGGTATATCCTGCTGTGCAAGGTTCATACTCGGCATCATTAGTATCAAGCAGGCCATGAGAAACACATATGCTTTCATGGTTAGGCTTTTTATTCTCTGTATCTTCGATTAGATACACTCGTTCATCATGAGCACAATAAGCCTCCCCAGGGTAATCCTGCACCTTTGAAAAGCACACCTTGTACTTTTCAGACCATACACCAGGGCAAGATACGATTGGATTTGTAACAGTTGATGTAATGCAAACGCCATCTAAATTCTCAGAACCTTCTGAGCAAGTAACTAATGCCGGTTCATTAAGCTCTTTGACACATTTATCTTCTGTCTTCAAATAGTCATAACCAGTAGGACAGATGTTTGTAGCATCAATTATAAGCGTTTTTGAGCACATACCATCGGAAAATAAATAATCTTCAGGGCAGCTAGCTCCTTTTACACTTACTGTTATAGTGTAATGCGCTTCACCAGTATAACCGGTGGCAGCTGGGTATATTGGTATATCCAAACCCCCATCGGCATTAACCTCTTTCAAAAAGTCTATAGTCTGCCCCTTAACTACTTTTTGCTCATTCACAATCACAGCATTTGGGGCAGTATCATGGAGCTTAAAGCTTACTTCTTGCTCTCCATAAGCTACGTTACCTTCAGCCGTATAAAGGGGTGGTATACGAATAATAGAGAGTGGTTCATTAAATCTGCTTTTTAATAGTTGATTAGATGAGAGTGTATTTACTGTATTAACAGTCACCTCTTGTCCTGATAACGCTGCAAAGGGGGAAAAAACAAATAGAAATAGTAAAAACCTATGCAAAATCATTTTGATCTCCACTGAAGTTAATTTATTAATTAAAGCAGCTTGGAAAATGAAATTTACCTAAAAAAAAGTGATTTTTATAAAAAGTGCCACCAATATATAAACGTTGTTAAGTGAAAGGGTAACTTAAGAGACAGAATAGCCATTAAAGGTTAAGGAGCATTTATCCTTTCGCAGTTACACTGTCTTTTCGGTAGTAATTATTTTTGAGGGGATGTAATGCTAAGCATATAATGCTTTCGGCTGTCACAATGCTAATACAGTTTTCAAAAAAGATTGAAGATTAATAATAGCTGAAATCTTTACTCAGTTTTTCCAGTTAAGAAATGAACCCAACCTTTCCATTCACTTTTGTAATGAAGGTTTGGATTTGATGGTATATTAGCAGGCCTACCCCCCTCTTTACTCAGCTCCCTAAATTGTGTCATCGTCTCAACACCCAGTGTACGAGCTATTCGACAAGCTTCATGAAACTCAACGAACCGACCACAACCAGGTGAATTTTTTGGAGCTAAAACTTCTGACCATTTACAGCCATATACATTAGGTGGGCGCTTAGGCATAGACTCTGGAAATTCATCACCTTCACTGGCCTCAAGCCACTCTTTAATTGAAGATAACTTTTTCTCTCGAGCATATCTTGCTGCTTCTGTAATTGATACGTATTTATCTTGGGACATTTGTTTAACGTGTCTGACACATATCTTTCAATTCTACGATCAATTTTTAAAATTTTAAACATTATGAGTTTTTAAAATTCTAATATCATCTATCCCTCGTATTTATTCTTTCTATCGCGCTTTTAGTTAAGAAGGGCTGTACAAGTGTGTTTTGAAAAAATATACCGCCTTTCTTAGACTACAATATCATCTACAAACAACTCCATCGCCATCGCGATCATTCATATACGGATAGGCTGGGTGACCACTATAGACAGGCGTTATTTTATGGTTTCTTGCTTCTTTGCAGCTAATTTTACCATTTTGGTTATCATCATAAATTGACAAGGCACCAGTTGGATAGGACGTATCATAAGTAGTAGGCTGCAAAGATTTAACTTTGCTGTGGTATACCATATCCGTACTAGTACAGTTCATCAGTACAGAGCTTAATGCGTGATATTCATTTAAATCTATACTCAATTTATATTTTTGCTTAACTTGAACAATGCGATTTACGAACCAGCATTTATTTTTTTCTGGCAACCACTCACCGGCATCAAAGCCGCACTTACCTGTTTTACTACATCGATTAACTTTAGGTGAAGCAAGCGTTAAATTCAGTAAGTCAGAGGCGAAGGCTTTTCTTATACTGACAGGAGCTGAGCACAAGCCTGAGTCATGAGCCTCAGAAGTGGCAACAATGTGTTCTATATCGGTTTCGGAATCTGATTCAAAATAGCTACCTGTATATGGTCCATAAACTTGCCCATTCATACTTGCAACAATGGCATCTTCTACATTCTGGTCATACTCATAATCCGCCTTTTTATCATACGCAGAGCAACGATTTTCATCTTTAATAATCAACCCTTGCCAACTTTCATATGCTGGGCCGCCTTGATCTCCTCCACCAGTTACAGCGATTACTTTACTGGGCAAAATAAATGACAACCCAAACAATATGGCGAATTTGTTCATGCAAAAATCCTTTAGTTTCTTCATTAACCCTCTCAAATTTGGGGGTTATACGAATCTTAAATGCTGTCCTGCTGATTTATCAAATTTAAATTTTTTCAAAAATGCGCGTTTTTAAACATCCTGTATCGTTACTTTTGAAATTCAAATTTGGAGAAATGCATGAAAACTTTAAAACGTCACCTATTAATCGCGATCACTGTACTAACAGTTTCAGCATGTTCTAGTAACGGTATTCATGAAAAAATTGAACAGATAGAAGTTGCTCACCAAAAGCAAGTTGATAAAAAAACCGAGAAAATGGACCAACTCATTAATAGTATTCCAGATTGGTACTTAGATGTACCACAATCTGACTCAACAGGTGTATTTGGCGTTGGATTCGGTTCATCAAACAAACCTCCTTTTGCATTAAAAGCAGCCGAGCTCAGAGCTAAATTTGATGTAGCAAAGAGCTTTAAACAGCTTATCTCTGGCCAAGAGCGTTCATATGAAAACCAGACTCTAGATTCAAACCTTGAGACTCAAATTAATATGCTTATTGATTCAATTGTCGAAGAAGTTAGTGTTGCCGGTGCGCAGAGAGTAAAGCGTGAATTGTATAATGTTGATGGAGTAGCAAATGCATATGTTCTTGTAAAAATGCCTTATGAAGAATATAACCGAGCAATACAGTCTTTGCGTGCTAAAACAGTAGAAGAGAAAATGTCTGTTGCATTCGATGAACTTGAAAAGCGACTGCAGAATAGAAAGAGCGATGAACAAAAAGCAATTCAAGCCACTCACCAGCGTGATGTTGAGCTTAAAGAGCTTGAGATCAAAAAAGAGGTAGAGCTACGAAAAGCTGAGCAACCTCAAAGTGAACTACCCAGCGACATCGCTTCGCTCTGATCACTGGGCTTCTACAGTCTAGCTTAACGGCTAGGCTGCTTCTTTTTTCTCAGATCCAAAATCCAACTTCGATAATTCGAAGACTTTCGTTTTAACGGATTGTTTCTCCTGAGATACGGGTGCTACCCTTGCGACGATGCCAGCCGCAATTAAATCTAATTCACCTGTCTTTTCTATGCTCTTAGCCGACGATAGATCACGGTTTTGATGCGTTCCGCAAGCTACACAAGTGAAATACCTATCGTTCAATGTTAAAACATGGTTTTGGCCGCACTCTGAGCAGATCCCTGTGGACTTCTCAAATCGACCAATTTCGTGATACAACTTACCCTCTAACTCAGCTTTGTATTTTGAAAGCTGAGTTATCAGCCCCATTACGTTATCGGCAACCATGCTGCCATTGAACTTTTGCATCGCTTTTACGTTTAAATTTTCAGGGTATACGGATTTAATGGTTGATGGGGCACCTTCACCCCATCAATCTGATACCACCCTCAGATGGTTGATAGATCGACTCCGTAGTTGAGTTCCTCTGCGAAGTCCGGCAGTCTGTAACCGATGGTTTTCTTGTAGAAAGGAGAGACCTTCGCAGTCGGTGCCTTCTTCTTGTACTTCGTGGTGTAGAGCATTCGTGCCCGCATCACCTCGAAGGAGTAACCGCGCCCTTCACGGTTCTTGTCCTTGGCCAGTCGGTTGATGGACTCCGTGTAAGCGTTGGTGACGGGCATGTCCGTCTCGAAGTAGGTCATGGTCTCTTCGCGCCAGTTTCCCACTGCCCTGACCAGATCGCTCCAGACTTCCTTTTGGCCCTTCGGGATGGTGGCTATCCACTCGTCCAGGGCGGCTTCTGCCTGGAGCCGTGTGGTGGCGTCCCAGATGCCGTAGAAGCGCTCCTTGTGCTCGTAGGCGGCCAGCAGTTGCGGGAACGCGCCTGTCCAGGTCTCCATGATGAGGCGCTCCCGGTCTGAGACTTCGTGAGCGCGTTTCAGCAGGATTTTCCGGTCTCCCTTGAGTCCGACTCTGGGACGGTTTCAGCTCCTTTCTGAGGCCCTTGCGCACTCTCTCTAGGGCATCGTTGGCCATGCGCACCACATGGAACTTATCGACCACGATACGGGCCTGGGGCAGCACAGCCTTGACCGCTGCCCGGTAGGGGTTCCACATGTCCATGCTGACGATCTCGACCTTCTGCCGGTCTTTCAGCTTCATCAGGTAGTTGGTCACCACGTCCTGGCGGCGGGTGGCCAGCAGGTCGAGCAGGGTTCGCTCCTCAATGTTGGTCAGAATGCAGCGGTAGCGCTTGTTCAGGTATAGCTCGTCAATGCCCAGGATGCGGGGCGTCTCGAAGCGGTGCCAGTGCCCCAGGAACTCGGCGCGGGCGTTGAAGATGTCGCGCACCGTCTTCTCGTCCAGGCCGGTCTGTGCCGCCACAAAGGTGTAGGGGTGGTTGAAGGATTCCTTCTCCACGTACTCATGCAGCCGCAGTGTCATACGGAATCCGTCCACCATCTCCGGTAGCTGGGGCCTGAATGTTGTCTTGCAGGCCCGGCAGGTGTATCGGCGGCGGACCACCCAGAGAGTGACCCGCTTGCCGTGGATGGGCAGATCACGATAGGGAACGTCACGCTTGCCGAACCGTACGAACTCACCCTGCACGCCGCATTCCTCGCAGGCGATGGGATCGGGCACGTCCACCTGGAAGTGCATTTCGTCGTCGGTTGATTTGCAGCCCAGTACTTGGTATTGCGGCAGGTGAAGGATGTTGTCGGGAAGTTCGGTCATGGTGTTGTATAGGCGTAGGTGTCAGTCAGATCCATCCGACTCGGCATTGGTGTTTGCTTTTTTACCCAACAAGCTGCTGGAAACTAAAAGTAAGGCACCGAGGACAATTGCAATATCAGCCAGGTTGAAGGCCGGCCAATGCCAGTCTCGCCAATAGAAATCAAAGGAATCCACAACATAGCCGCGAAAGACCCGGTCAATCAGGTTGCCCATGGCGCCACCGAGGATAAGACTGTAAGCGATGGCTTCTCCTTTATGACGATTTTCAAGGATCAGCTTGATCAGAAAAATCGAGACCACTACCGCGATTCCGATAAAAAAGTAGCGCTGCCAGCCTCCACCATTCGCAAAAAGACTGAATGCGGCACCGGTATTCCATACGTGTACCCAGTTAAAGAATGAGGTCACTGAAATAGACTCGCCATATGCCATTGATTGTTGCACCAGCCATTTTACGGCCTGATCAGACGCTGCCAGCAGGCCGGAGATGGACAACAGAGCGTACGGTGACAGATGTTTGCCAAAAATGGACATTGCTTAATCCTTGAGCGCCAGAATGCGTCTAGCACCGTTAAGTACAATTACCCCCGCGATGGTGCCGATAATCAGATCCGGATAATTGGACCCGGTCCACGCGACCAGAGCGCCGGCGGTGATGACCCCCAGGTTGATCACCACGTCGTTGGCCGAGAATATCCAGCTTGCCTTCATGTGCGCCCCGCCCTCCCGATGTTTGGATATGAGCAGCAGACAACTGGTATTGGCAATCAATGCGACGAATGCGATAGCCATCATCACCAGCGATTCAGGCTCACTACCGAATACAAAGCGTCTCACCACCTCTATGAGTACGCCCACAGCCAAGATCAGTTGCAGTACACCAGCAAGATGCGCGGCACGTACCTGCATTTTCACGCTATGTCCAACCGCATAAAGGGCAAGCCCGTACACCGCCGCATCGGCAAAATTGTCCAGGGATTCTCCAATCAGGCCGGTGGACCGGGCGATCAGACCGGCAGTCATTTCCACCACGAACAGAAGTGCATTGATGCCGAGCAACCAGCGCAGGGTCCCGGATTCTTGCTTAGCAGAAGCTGCCGAAAACTCGGCGGCCTTGATGGTCTCCGGATTTGCAGCGACGGTTTCCTGAAGCGAGGCGCCTAGCCCCAAGGTCTTCAGTTTCGAGGTGACGGGCTCGACCTCGCCGTCATGCACGACCTTCAGCCGGCGGTTCGACAAGTCGAAGGACAGCGCCCGAATCTCCTCAAAGCCGTTCAGGGCTAGGCGAATCATTCGTTCTTCTGATGGACAGTCCATCTTCGGCACGGCATAAACACTGACCCATCTCCCTGGCGCCTCGGAGGAGGCCTGTATATCGGTATCCGCTGCGGACGTTGCATCAGCGCCACAGGCGCCACCACAGGATTTGCTCATGATACGACTCCACTTGAACAATGTTGTGGTACCATTTTAAACTATAAAGCTACTATAAGGTCAATAGAGTAAATAATCCGTTGGGGAGGAGGCTGATGCGCATTGGTCAGTTGGCGCAGTTGGTAGGGGTCGAAACACAGACGATCCGCTTCTATGAACAGCAGGGCTTGTTGCCGCCGCCTGATCGGCAGGACAACGGTTACCGTGTCTATACCGAGAAGCATGGTGAGGGGCTGGCCTTCATCCGTCGCTGCAGAATCCTGGGCCTGTCACTGGCTGAGATTCACGAACTACAGAGCTATCAGGACGACCCTCATCAGCCTTGTACCGCCGTCAACGCCTTGCTCGATGATCACATCTCTCATGTGCGGTCGCAGATAACCGCTCTGCAAGCGCTTGAGAAACAACTCGTTTCACTGAGAGCGAGTTGCAACGATGACCGGGAAGTTGAGGCGTGTGGGGTTCTTGCTGGAATTAGCGAAGGAAACATGCACCAGCAGTAGGTGAAGCATCAACCAGATAATCCGATGAGATGCCGGTCTGTCTCACTCTCATGCAAAGGTAAGATCAACCATTTAATCCGCTTACCCAATTTTCAAAACACGCTATATCAGTTTCATTGATTATCTGTCGTGAAATTTTGTGCGCAAAGTCGAGCCTTTGCCTTGAGATTTTACCGTGTAGCTTATTGATGCGTTGTTTAGTTTTGTGCCAACGATTTGAGCCTTTGGTTCGACGCGCAAGCTGGCGTTGCAATTGATTTAGCTTCTCTTTTGACTGTTTTAAAAACTTCGGATTATCGGCCACAAATCCGTTCGAACCAACAACCGTTTGCTTTGAGTTGATATCAAAACCAGTGATCTTTTCCAAAACCTGTTTAGCCGTTTTACACTCTACTTCCTGTGTGATGCTGCATCCCCACTTTCCGTGACGATATTGAATAGTTACGGTCTTAATTTTGCTCGCAAGCCCACGATGCAAAACGATTGGCACTTTGCCGACCTTTGGGATGCTTATAGCGTCATTTTCAATTCGAATACAGTTGGAATTATTGACCGCTCGGAAGCTATCATTGTGAAGCCGCTTCCTTTTGTAGGAAACTTTGTGCTTTGGAAAATGCTGCAAACGACCTTTAGAAAATGCATTCTTCATCGCTGTTTCCAAGTCGCGAGCAACCTGCTGAGCAGCAGAATCAAAGGCTTTAATCCAGCTAAATTCCTCGAATGGCTTAATTTCCTTGAGGAGAGAAGCCATATCTTTGTAAAACAGGAATGTTTTATCGTATTCATATCGACGCATATTTTCAGACAACAACAGATTCCAAATGCCACGCGCTGTCGCACCAAACTCAATGAGCTTAACTTCTTGTTCTGGCCTAGGGTTTAGCCTGTAGTTGTATCTGAGCGTCTTTTTCATATACTGTATAGACTACTGTATAAGGCCTAGTTGTCAAGATGGATTATGAAACTAAATCTCACTACAAATATCTAATTGCGCTTCATTTAATTTTGGAGGTTAAGTACAGAAAACCCCTGCTAAACGGAAGGCTGGGTGAGTTTGTAAAGAAAACGGTTTTCGATGTTTCTCTATCATCTGACTTTAGGATCGAAGAGGTTGAGATAGACAAAGATCACATTCATATGCTGATTACAATCGGCACTCGATATTCAGTAGGCCAGCACGCAAGGAGGATTAAGCAAGCCACAACCGCTAAAATCTGGAAATCATTTCCTTATCTGAAAAACCAATTTTGGAAAGAGAAAACATTTTGGTCAGATGGGTACTTTGTGTGTTCTGTAGGGAATGCAAGCGCAGAGACTATACGAAAATATATCCAAGAGCAGGGGTGACACCTATTCATCCCCGCGACATCACTTTGTTCTGATCACGGGGTTTTCTCGGTGAGTTTAGATAAAAAGTAATTTTTTAAAAATATTAGGCTTTTTTTGCCTCTATATGTTGCGTATACCTGTACATTATTAAGCATATATATGGAGGCTGTTATGTTTACAAACCTGAATAAATACTCAAAACATCAAAACTCAAAGTGGTTTATCATTGTCATTTTACTTTGCTCTATTTTATCAATAGTTTATTTGCAAATACGTCATCCCGCTGACAACTCTAGTGTAGAGTCAACTTTTGACTACTCAACTATTATCGATCACTTTAGTGACAAGCTTAACCAAGGTACATTTCTGTTCTCTGAACCGGTTACTTGGAACGGCCGATTTATTCCTGTTGAGAGTTATGCTGGAATAAACCTTAAAAGTTTAAGCAGCGAGCATGCTGATGGTTTAGTTTTATATTGGCTTCATCGTATAAAGTTTGCCTCTACTGAAGAGACTGGTGTCATAAAAGACAGTTTTGAGTCTCTAAAATCATTACATTATGACATCAACGAAGCTAATGTAGAATTCTTAGATTGTAGCCTGACTGAAAAATGTGATTATAAAAAACTTATAAATAACTTCAGCAACTCAGCTTGGGTACCTTTTTGGGCAATGAAGGCAGATATTGAGTATGTTAAGAGCAAAAGTGATGAACTAGATGAGCTTAACATTTCTGCTGTTAGTGACTTAGAGTTTTTCGAGCTTCGTAACAATGCCGATCATGTTGAAATCATACCACCAGCACTTGCTGACTACTTAATAACCATACCTTTTTATCTGAATTGCGAAACCAACAATCAAAAGCTTTTGATGTACTTATACGAGGTCAAAACTAGGTTTCCCCAGCTAAGCACGATAGTTGATGAGTTCATGACTATGGCTTCAGCTAACCAGTGCGAGTTAGTGTAGGAGAGGAATAAAGATTCATACTAAAAGCTACTATCAAGTCCAAATCAAGCTACAACTGAATATTAAAGTATCATACTCTTGTAACTCTCTTCTGGACAAAAACACGTTAGAGTATTTAATCAGTAACGCCCGCATAACGGGCAAATATACGTAGGCTAAACTACCGAGCAACGCGAGGGGAGCCTACGTGTATTTGTCCCTAGCGAGCAAAGCGAGTGTTAATGCGTTTGTTATGTGACGGCCTAATAAAACTACGGAACATATACCATGCCAAACTCATATTTGTAGCCTGAAACTATGGGATAAATTCGACCTTTCAGAACGAGATCACTAACGCCTTCTTCTACAGTACATAAATCGATGATTAAATCCCAATAATCACCTTGCCATTGATAGCATGAACGTTCCCAACATTCAGTAGATAACGCCTTTAGACAACAACCATATTCAAGAACATTTTCTCTATTAAACTCGGCCAAATCACTAGATTGAAGAGTGATGTATTCCGAGACATTGTGGAGTTCGAAATTATCTTTGGTTAATTGAATAACCACTTTGCAAATGGAGTCTTTCCATACTTCCGGTATTGAATGTTCCTTTTCCAAATCTTTTAAAGGCAAATGCATTCTTCGTCATCCTTGAGTCACATAACATTTTAGTATTTATGCGACACGCAGTTTGTGTTGCATAATCGCTTGTTGGACTGAGCCGCTACCTGCTCGGTGTGTCAGAGTTGGTGTTGTTTATGCTATGGGAATTTGCTTTTTCTGGCCTAAGCGATATCAAGCCAACGTTACTGGCGAGCCTATCGCATCTAAGCTATCCCTGCTTTACTCAGCGTTTATTATGCTTCCATTACACCTAAATTTGCCTTAAGAAGCAATTATATTTTTACGCACACAGAGGTCGTTAGCCTGAGCAATTAAGCAGGTTAACTCATTGATTTTAAGCAGCAAGCAAGGCTGCTAACTCGTTCGCACTATTTCATTTGTTGGCGTATCTGAATTCATCACACCAATAAATCGTAAAATACCCACCTTGCATGACTGACAAAACCAATGCGGTACCAATGATTCTGTTTCTGGCTTTGCCTGCACTAGTTTGCATTTGTGTGTTGATTGAGCCTTTATTAACGCTAACTTTCGCTTGCGACACGCATTAGCTAAAAAACCGTAGTGGCGAATGCGCATAAACCCTTTAGGCAATACATGTTGCCCGAATTCAGATAATAAGTGCACCACTCATGGTTAAACGGTGAGAAGAGATCAACTGCCTGTTGGTGGTACTCTATCGTCGCCAAACAAACAGAAGCATTTACCATGAGTTACAAGCAGTTGA
>NZ_JAMXSK010000042.1:0-16381 GCF_024124645.1 Pseudoalteromonas sp. Ps84H-4
AAATCAAAACACACCGCCAAGTGAAAGAGCCGTAAAAACTTCACGCGCTTTAAGTCAGAAAAAAGACTAGTTACCTCTTGCTTGACTCGCCCTTGAAAGGGTGAGATTGCGCAAGCCTAATGTTCAATGGCGATGTTTTTTGGCTTGACTCTTTAACCTTAAACATTCGCCAACTTTACTTCTTAGCTGATATTCCACCTTGATAGGTATACACCAGACTGGCACCGACTGAAAACAAGAAGTAGCTTACTATTACTGCTCTTAGTTCTTTCCAAAAAACTATTAGCTAGGCCTTTCCTAACATAACTAAAATGGTTTAAATCCCAAAAAACGAAAGCTACCATCAATATAGTTGCGGTAGCTCTCATCAAGTCAATATAGTATTTCTTCACATCAGAGCCAGAACTTGATACCTGCAACAAAAGCAGTATCACGCGTACTTTGCCCATTTAACTTCGCAAAGTCGGCTGTATTACCAAATTTATTTGTCCACTCAACGCCAACATAGGGAGCAAACTGGCGGGTAAACTCATAACGAACCCGAAAACCAATAGCACTGCTAGATAAGCCACTACCAAGGTTATTTTGGACGTCATCCTTACCGTAAAGCGTCAACTCTGCTCGTGGTTGAACAATTAACTTTTGAGTAAGTAATAGCTCATACTCAGCTTCGATCGAAAATGCACTATTACCTTGCTCTCCTAAATACGCAGTCATATCAATTTCAAACCAGTAGGGGGCTAGACCTTGTAAACCAAAAGCTAGCCATTTGCGGTTTTCACCTTCGTTATTGTAATCAAGTCGAATACCGACTTGTGTATCCCAATAAGCAGATATTGCGTGGCCCCATAGAAAATCTGTTTGGTTCTCCTCTAAATTACCTTCGCTAAAATCTCCCTCAGTTTTGATGACTAATCTATCAAAAGTAGTGCCATACCATGCCTGAAAGTCAAAAACACCTGCGTTTGTTTGCTCATTATATTCAAGACGATCCCCTAGTAGCGCGTAAAATGAATGCTCATCTGCCAAAGTCAGTCGTTTGTCGCTACTGAGTGCATAAGGACCTTCAGTCAAAGTTGTACCTGCTGCATAAGCATGGGGGTCTCTAGCATCTTTAGGTGCATCTCCACCTTGTGCTTGCATTTTAGAATCACCCATCTCAGTCATCTCATCTTTTGCAGATACAGATACACTTATAAGGGGCAAACCTATTAATAATAGTCTTAACGTATTGGTTAGTATTAATTTTTTCATGATACAACTACCTCTCTAAACATACCTGCATCCATGTGGAATAATAAATGGCAATGCCATGCCCAGCGACCTACGTCATGAGGTGTTGTTAAAAAACTAATTCTTTGCGCTGGTTGTACAGGGATAGTATGGCGACGAACCTGTACATCACCTTTTTCATTCTCCAAATCGCTCCACATACCATGCAGGTGCATGGGATGTGTCATCATTGTATCGTTTTGTAAAATAACTCTTAAACGTTGATTATGCTTCATGTGAACTGGCGTGCTTTTTCCAAATTCCAAGCCATCAAATGACCAGCTATAACGCTCCATGTTTCCAGTTAAATGTAATTCAATTTCAGCCTCTGGCTCTTGCTGGTTTGTAATTCCCTCAAGAGAATGTAAATCTGCAAGTGTTAAAACACGGCGTCCATTTTTACGTAAACCTATACCGGGATCATCAAGGTTTGTTCTAGGCATATCAACACGCATATCAACAGAAGCTCCATACTCTGTTTTTGCATGACGCACTTTAGTGCTAGCAACAGCTAATGGGTTTTTAGTCATTCCATGTTTACTATGATCCATTGCCATCGCTCCATGACCCATTGCACTATGATCCATTTTATTAGAATTCATGCCCGACATGTCTGCCATACCTGCCATCGCGGAATGCTCACCACCTTGGGCCATATTCCCCATCATATCTGTCATCGTTAACCATTCAACGGGATCTAGAGCAGGTACTGGTGCATCAATATTAGGTGCCATTGATAAAGTACCTTTAGCATAACCTGAGCGATCCATGCTTTGTGCAAAAATCGTATATGCATCATTTTTTGGCTCGACAAGTACATCATAAGTTTCACCGGGACCAAATCTAAATTCATCTACTGTCACAGGTTCAACATTTTGTCCATCAGCTTGTACAACTGTTAACTTCAGCTCAGGTATTCTTACATCAAAAAACGTATTGCTAGAACCGTTAATAAATCTAAGCCTAACCTTTTCGCCAGCTTTAAACATTCCACGCCAGTTTGTCAAAGGCGCACAACCATTCATTAAAAAAGTCATTGCAGATGCTGATAAGTCTGCAAGATCTGTAGGGTTCATTCTCATTTTATTCCACATTTCCCGGCGTTGTAGCGCATTTGAAACGCTGCTATTTGAAATGTCATCAAAAAACTCTGGAACAGTAGGTTGATTAAAGTTAAATACATCGCTCTGTACTTTTAACTTGCGAAACAAATCCATTGGGTCATCATCAGTCCAATCAGACAATTGGATGACATGCTCATTGTCAGCACTAATAATATCCTTTTCTCTTGGCTCAATAATTAATGCGCCGTACATACCTGTCATTTCTTGAAAACCACTGTGTGAGTGATACCAATATGTGCCGCTTTGTTGCAGCTTAAATTTATAAACAAAGGTTTCACCCGGCATTATACCTTTAAAGCTAATACCCGGTACGCCATCCATTTGATACGGAAGAATGATCCCATGCCAATGAATTGAACTCGGCACTGATAATTTATTCGTTACCCTGATAGTAACGTCATCACCTTCTCTGAGGCGCAAGGTAGGAGCTGGTATTGAGCCATTGATTGTTGTAGCCATTCTTACAACACCTGTGAAGTTTACTGGTGACTCATCTATCACCAGATCTATGACTTCCCCACTTAGTTCGGGCGCAGTACCTGTTGAAGTTCCAGCAAGCAAAGATGAAGCTGCATGAAGAACACTTGGAAAAGCAGCTAATACACCGCCAGCAGCTAATCCTTGTACAAAGCGTCTACGTGGCGTAGAAACTTGATGTAATGGATTGTTGTTTCTCATTTTACTCTCCGTTGTTTGACCAATAAATTAATGTGACCAATGAATGTGCTTAATCTTCCATTCACCATTTTGTTTTTCCAGCACCATCGTTTCCATGCCTTGATAATCGCGTTCAACACCTTTATGAGTACCTGTAGTTTGACTGCGCGACGCAGAGATAGCGGTATTTCCAAGTATCGTCACTTGATGTTCAAGTGTGTCGCTCTTCATCGCTGCTAAATACTTCATATCCGACAACATATGATGATGAGCATATTCATCAGCGCTCCTTTCAACGCGGCCTCCCTCGAAGATGGTGACATCATCCGCTAACTGCGCTCTAGCCTGTTTTTGATTGCCAGTTTCAAGTGCTTGATGAAATGCCAAAACAACTTTTGCGGCTGGGGTATCTATACCTTTAAACAAACCTTTGTCTTTGTTCTTATCACCATGAGCGTTTGCTGCGAAACTAAACGTCATTAATAAAACGAGTAATATATTTATTGTTTTCATTTTCATTCTCTCTTTTAGGTTTTAATTTGCAGGGCCAACAACACTAGTAAGCCCAGCCGTTACAGATAAAATGGCAAAAGCTACTACCATTTCTATCGAGATAGATTTAGATAAAGCCTCTCTGCCTTGACTATTTTTAAGTTGTGGAACGAGTATTAGTTTATGTTTAGCAGCAAGTGCCAAAATAGACACTACAAGGGCCAATTTAAACAACAGTGTTTGTCCGTAACTTGAGCTTATTAGTGCATCAAGACTTCCGACCAATTGAATCACGAGCCAGAGGCCTGCTACCAACAATAGGCTCAATGTAAAACTTGCTTGTTTGCCAAAGCTTTCCATCAGCAAATGAAGTTCTGCATAACTTAGCTGATGGCAAGCCTGTTTTAGTGGCAATAACGCCCCAAACCACCATGCCATAACGAGCACATGCAAAATAAGCAAGCCTTTTTCAATTGTGCCTAACTCAGAAATATGACCCAGTAACGTGAATGAGTATGCAAGGATTAATAAACTCAACATTAAAGCGCTTTGTTTTAAGTACGAGTTCACAGCGAGTTTGAACCTTAAAGCTAAAGCGATTATTGCGGTAACTAGCCCAAGCGCTCGAAGCAAAGCTCCAGTGCCGACAGAGGAGTCCCACATAATAGCCAATATATCAGCGTCTATCGCCCCCTGAATTCCCTCTTCTGCCATTGCACCAGTACTGGCAAAGAACCAAGTAATATTAGCGATCAAAGCCATAACTATATAAGTTCTTGTACACGTTAAATTCGCGATTACAGCATTAGTATGAGATTCATTATTCTCAAATATTTGCCTGAAAAATGTATAACCAGCAATACAGGCAAAGCCGACGTAAAATACAATTTTTGACAGTACAATGACTGTATTCCAGATATACATTTCCATATCAATCACACCGCCTATTTTAGTGAACCATAAAGCCGAAGCTATGTTTCATTTTATGACCATCGTTACCTAAGAAGGTTACATCCACAGCATAGTTTGCAGGAGCTAATTTAGGTAGTTTCCATGTAAATTTGCTAGTAGCGACTTTAGAAGGCTCGAATCCAAATTTAAATTCTTCGCCTTGTTTATTGGCCAATGAAACTTTTACAACCCGTACCTCTTTGGTGAACACCAAAGTTAACTCTTCTGGAGGATTCATTAGCATTGCATTATCAGCAGGCACACTTTTTTCAAGATGCACATGCGCAAATACCGCACTACTAAAAACGACACTGATTACGGTTAAAAATTTAATTAGTTTTTTCATATTTACCTCTATTTATTTAATGGATTAACGACTAAATTTATCTTTGAAAATTTGATTACTTGGAATCCCAGCATCTGTAATTATTTTTTCCACTTCACTCATCATTGCTTCTGGACCGCACAAGTAAAACTCAGCCAAAAGCAGTTCTGATTTTTGGTTCATATACGGCAGAAGTACTTTTTGAACATAGCCTGAGTGCCCTTGCCATTCTTCTGAAGGATTAGAAAGAGTAGGAATATAAGAGAAGTTTTTATGCTTCTCACTCAGTGACTTCAATTCATTATGGTATAGCAAGTCATCTTCAGTTCGCGCACCATAGATAAGAGTCAAACCACTTTTATCTTTATGCTTTTTCAACTGTTCAAAAATAATAGACCTTAGTGGTGCAAGTCCTGAACCCGCACCTATAAACACGCGACTAACTTTTTTATTTGAAGTGGCATAAAAATCAGAAAAAGGGCCTTTTGCAGTTATCGTTTCACCTACTTGGAGTGAACCTAAATAACTTGAACCTATTCCTGCTTTAAAACCATTCTTTGCGGTCTGCCAACGGATATTAAACATTAACTCATCAGACTCCTCGTCAAAGTTAACTAATGAGTAGTGGCGAGTTACACCGTTATGAGAAAATTTTCCATGATAGTAGCTATCCCAGTATTTTTCATAGCACTCTGGCATATCATCTGGACGTAAGCTATTCATCCCTGCTGGCACATCAAATTGCATATATGCACCAGCTTTAAATGCCAACTGTTTGCCTGATTTCAGCTTAAATTTCACTTCCTTGATAAAAGGAGTAATGAAATTAGTCGCAACCACAACTAGCTCATGATTTTCAATATTGCGATCAGTATTAACTTCAATCGAACTAATTTCAGAGAACCTATGCTGACATCCAAGCCGATAACCTTCCTTAAGTTGCTCCTGAGATAAATGTTCCTGTTCAGATAGTGTGATAGGTAATTTAGTTGAACTTAAGAACACGCATTTGCCACAAGTACCGCCACCACCGCAACCTGAAGGAAGGTATACATGTGAACTAGCTAGCCCTTCTAGTACAGTTGAGCGACCAACTGCTGAGATGTCAGTAATAGTATTTTCATTGGAAAACGTCACTGCCACTTTTTGCCTGTTAGTGCCCCAACCTAGCTTCAGTAAACCACTTCGATACTGTTGTATCAGCCAAGTAACACCAGTAATTGAAAGGAATAGCGTTGCAAAAGCAAATGCAATGATCAACCAATGGTTAAATCCTCCAGAATTGCCATAGTCCATAAAGTGAAGCTTCATCATCAGATCTTTCAATCTGAAATCATCATTGGCATGGCGAAGTACTTGACCTGTAATACTATCTAAATAAATAGTTGTATTGTTCTCATCCTCAACGGCAACTTGCCACATAGGATTTTGCTGCCTTACGTGATCAGAAAACGGAGGTTGAGATAACACTGGAGTAGTTAACTTACCCTGTCCTGAGTAGGAGTTTTTTGCCAAAGTTAGTACTTGTTCTTCAGACAAATTAAATGGCTTTCCTGTTACAGCATCAAATAGCTTTGAGTGGCGTTCTTGATAGCTATGCTGCCCCTTATCGAACACAAAATGATAGTAAGGCTGATGTAAAACCCATATAAGGTTTACTTCCTGCGGAGCATTACTAGTAATGTCTTTAATAGGGAATAGGTCAAAGCCTGTAATGCTACCTTCATGATGAGAATGAACTCTAAGTTCATTACCACTGGCTTTACTGTGATCCATCAAATTGAAGTAAAGGCCCGTTCCCAACCAAATAAGCAGTTGTAAACCAACAAATAAAGAAAGCCACTTGTGTATCGTTGTATTTAACTTAAATAGTCGCATCAAATGACTCTCTTTTTATTTGGGGAAAGCACTCGGTAATAAGTCAATACTGCGCCAGTAATTGCTCCCATTAGACCTAGAGTTGCGACCAAGAACAAAAACCAGTTAGATACGTTTTCTCCATCATAGTAATCCATAATGTGGAACCGCCACATCCAATCAAACAATCGCCAGTAATCATGACGCTTGGCAACAAGTGATCCTGTTTGTTGACTTATATAAAATGTCGGTGTGGAGAATTGCTCAAACGTCACTCTCCAAACAGGTAAATGCCTTGGGGACAACTCAGCAGGCAAGTTTGTCGCTGACTTAATCAACCTTATGCTGTCGATTTGATGATTCAGCACATAATGGTATTGTGCGATTTCTTTAGCCTTGGTTTCATCTACAAGGGCCTGAACAGCTCCAGTTTTAGCATCTATTGCTACTTTTCCATTTTCTCCATTAATAAAAGAATACAAAGGACGGCCCATACTTTGAGTAAGTGTAACTTGGCTAGCTTTAGGATAATCCGCAGCTAGCTTTACAATGGAGTAATCCATACTTGCTAAATCTATTTTGGCTTCCTCACTCTTAGCCAAGGTTTCGCCGTGTATATAGTGAATATCCATAGTCACCATATACACACCAGTAATCGACCAGAAAAGGAATTGTATCCCTACAAATGCCATTAGCCATTTATGGTACTTCCTAGCTTTTCTAAGCATTGTTTTTTAGCTCCGAGTTAGAAAGTTCCTTGTTAAAGGCGTTTACTTCGGGCTTTTTAACGATTGAATAAATCGCGGGTAAAACAATTAGAGTTAGCAGGACTGCACTTGTCATCCCACCTACCATTGGTGCAGCAATACGACTCATTACCTCAGAGCCTGTTCCTGTACCATATAAAATAGGCATTAGGCCGATAATGATTGTCGCTACTGTCATCATTACAGGACGAACACGTAATCCAGCACCGTGCAATAAGGCATCTTGATATTCATCTTCTGAGATGAGTTCTGCTCGCTCTTTCGCTTTTTCCTTAAGTTCAGCGAGCGCCTGATTGAGATATACCAACATTATTACGCCAATCTCAACAGCTACTCCAGCCAGAGCAATAAAGCCTACACCAACTGCTACAGAGAAGTTGAACCCTTCTAAATACATCAACCATAACCCACCGATCATTGCCATCGGTAAAGTCACAATGATGATCGCAACTTCGCTAAACGCTCTGAAGTTCAAATAAAGCAAAATAACAATAATGGCGAGCGTCAATGGAACAACGTAAGTAAGCTTGGCTTTGGCTCTTTCCATATATTCGTATTGACCAGCCCAAGTAATCGAATAACCTGCTGGTAATATAAGATTTTTAGCTAAATGCTCTTTTGCACTTTCAACATAAGTACCTACGTCAACGCCCTCTATATCAATGAACGTCCAACCATTAATACGTGCATTTTCACTCTTGATCCCCGGAGGGCCTACTTCTACTTTTATTTCAGCTACGTCACCTAGTGCGATGCGTTGTCCATTTGGAGTGACAACAGGCAAGCGCGACAACTGCTCTGGAGAGTCACGATAATCTTGTGGGTATCGCAAGTTGACAGGATAACGCTCTTGACCTTCTACTGTTTGAGTGACATTCATCCCACCAATAGCAGTTGAAACTACTTGTTGTACGTCATCGATGTTTAATCCAAAACGACTTGCTTTCTCACGAGAAATATCAACTTTGATATATCGTCCACCTGCAACTCGTTCAGAATAAACTGAAGCGGTTCCTGTCACCTCAGGTAACAATTGCTCTATTTGTTGCCCTATCTCTTGAATCGTATTTAAATCAGCTCCTGCTACTTTAATACCTACTGGCGTTTTAATACCTGTTGCCAACATATCAATACGAGTTTTGATTGGCATAACCCAAGCATTCGTCAAGCCCGGAAACTTAACCAACTTATCAAACTCAGCTTTTAAAGATTCTGTTGTAACTCCCTCACGCCACTCTTCTTGAGGCTTCAACTGAATGAAGGTCTCAATCATAGTTAGAGGCGCGGGATCAGTTGCAGTTTCAGCTCTTCCTACTTTACCAAATACTGTTTCAACTTCTGGCACTGTTTTAATTAGCTTGTCTGTCTGCTGTAGAATTTCTCTTGCCTTACCAATAGAGATCCCCGGATATGTAGTCGGCATGTACATTAAATCTCCTTCATCTAGAGGAGGAATAAACTCGCTACCAATCTTATCAACAGGCCAAAAACCGACGATAGTCACTAATATTGCTGCTACAATTGTCGATTTTGGAAACTTCATTACTTGCTTTAAAACAGGCATGTAAATAGCAATTAGCAATCGGTTTAACGGATTTTTCTTTTCTGAAACAATTTTGCCTCGAATAAAGTACCCCATTAATACAGGCACCAATGTTATCGCTAAGCCTGCTGATGCAGCCATTGCATATGTTTTTGTGTAAGCAAGAGGAGAGAACATTCTTCCTTCTTGCGCTTCCAAAATAAATACAGGCAAGAATGAGACTGTAATGATGAGCAAACTAAAGAATAATGCAGGACCGACTTCACTTGCCGCCTTTGAGACTATTTGCCAACGATTTTCATCTGTTAGCGGTGTCTTTTCCATATGTTTATGCATATTTTCAATCATCACTATTGCGCCATCTGTCATCGCACCAATTGCAATAGCGATACCACCTAATGACATAATATTCGCATTGATACCTTGCATATGCATGATGATAAATGAAGCTAAGATGCCAATAGGTAGAGTGACAACTGCAACAATCGAAGATCGCAAATGAAACAGAAATGCAACACATACAATCGCGACGACAGCAAGCTCTTCGAGCAATTTACTCCATAGGTTTTCTACCGCCTCTCCTATTAAGCCAGAGCGATCATAAACCGTAACTATTTCAACTCCTTCGGGTAAACCTTTTTTTAACTCTTCTAATTTGGCTTTTACTCCATCAATGGTTTTTTGTGCGTTTTCACCAAAGCGCATAACAACCACACCACCAACAACTTCTCCTTCACCATTAAGTTCCGCGATGCCCCGTCTCATTTGTGGACCTAAGTTAACTTCTGCCACATCGCCAATAGTAAGCGGCGTTCCTTGTTCGTTCACACCGAGAGGGATCAACTCTATATCTGAAATACTTTTGATATAGCCAGTAGCGGTAACCATGTACTCTGCTTCAGCCATTTCAACAACAGAGGCACCTGTTTCTTGGTTACCACGCTTAAGGGCCATTTGAATGTGACTAAGTGGTATACCGTAGGCTCTTAACTTATCGGGATCGACTTGTATTTGATATTGTTTAACCATTCCACCAACGGCAGCAACCTCTGACACTCCGGGGACAGTTTGCAATTCATATTTTAAGAACCAATCTTGAATACTACGCAATTGGCTAATATCCAAGTTGCCCGTTTTATCTACAAGAGAATATAGGTAAACCCAGCCAACACCTGTCGCATCTGGCCCTAGTTGTGGACGCGCACTAGCGGGTAGTGAAGGGGCTACTTGACTTAAATATTCAAGTACTCTGCTCCTTGCCCAATATAAGTCAGTGTCTTCGTCAAAGATGACGTAAACAAATGAGTCACCAAAAAATGAATAGCCACGAACAGTAACAGCGCCGGGAACAGACAACATTGCAGTTGTCAGTGGATAAGTAACCTGATCTTGAACAACTTGCGGTGCCTGACCGGGGTAATTCGTTTTAATTATTACTTGAACGTCAGATAAATCTGGTAGTGCATCAACAGGCGTATTCTTTATTGAAAATAGCCCACCACCAATCAAAATTAAGGTAGCTAAGATAACAAAGAAGCGATTGCCAATTGACCATCTAATAATTGATTCAATCATTATTTTTCTCCCAACTTAATGATTCGAGTGATCAACGACCGGCTTATTTTCCTTGCCGTGTTGTTCATCTGATTCAAGAGAAATGTCAGTGATAACTAAGTCATCCCTAACCTCAAAAGTGAAAGTGACATTATCACCAACATTGAAATCAACTATTTCTATATTGTCCGCGACGATAAAATCCATCGTCGCAGCAGGTCTATCCCACTTCTCTATTGGGCCTCGGCTAATATTTAGAATCCGTGTATCAATATCAATCGCATTAATTAAACCTGATGCTGTTGCTGATGATACTTCTTCACTCATATCAGCAGGCTCACTCATGATATGAATTCCAGTAACTTCATATCCACCCTCTTCGGTTTTGCTCACTTCAAAGTGCAAAGATTGACCTGACTTTAATGAGTCAATATCGACTTTTTCAGCCACAGTAAAATCCATAACCATTTCAGGCCAATCCCAAGCCTCAGCAGGACCATGAGTAATATTAACCATACGATGTCCCGCCATGACGCTGTTGATTTCGCCTTCCATCCAAACAGAGCTAGGCACTTCGTCATGAGTCATTCGTTTAAAATCAGAGTTTTTACTTGATTCAGAATCAATCAAGAATTGAGCAGATGTCACCACAACATCATCTTCATTAAGACCCTCTAAGATTTCGATACTATCGATATCAACCCGGCCAATTGTCACTTCGATAGACTTAAATTGCCCATCCCCCAAGGCAAGTACAACTCTGTCTTGTTTACCTGTGCGAATGACGGCTTCTTTAGGTACGAGTATCGTGCTATCAGCTTGATTAGCGTGAATAGAGACTTGTGCAAACATGTTTGGTTTTAATTGATAGTCTGGGTTGTCAAACTTCAGTCTCACTCTGAGTGTGCGTGTTTTACTATTCAATGTTGGATAAACATAATCAACGACACCAGCCCAGTCCTCTCCGGGTAAATAATCCAGTGTCATTGATACAGGAAGTCCCTCTTTAATTAAGGCTGCGTCACGTTCAAACACTTCTGCTTCAACCCAAACTTGATCTAGCTGACCAATGCTTAATATGGTGTTTCCCGGCTTTACATAAAAACCCTCTCTAATCTTCAAACCATCAACAACACCTGCCTGAGGGGAGTAAAAGGTGATGTTTTGCTGAACCTTTCGTGTCTTTTCTAGCTTTTGAATAAAGTCTGCTGAAAGCTGTAACGCTTTAAGCCGATCTTTGGCCGCCGCAATTAAGGAACTATTATTGCGCTTTATAGCTATTAATAGTTCTTCTTGCGCGTTAACTAGCTGAGGAGAATATAGTGTATATAGAGGCTGCCCTTTCTCAACAGGATTACCTGCGGCTTTGACGTAGAGCTTTTCTATCCAACCATCTACACGTGGATGGATGTGAATTAGCTTATCTTCATCATATTGAACGTAACCTACGGTTGATATTTCAGTATGCATATTTTTAAGCTCAACAGGAGCAGTGCGAACCCCAAGATTATTCACTACATGAGGCGCGATTTTTACGGCTCCGGGGCCAAAGTCATCACCAGATGATCCTTCTTCATACACAGGAATTAAATCCATACCCATAGGCGACTTACCGGGCTTGTCACGACGGTAATTAGAATCCATCGGTGCAACCCAATACAGCGGTTTTTTCTCTCCTGATGTAGCTTCATTGCCATTACCGCTTGAACCTGTACCTTGATATAAACTTAATGCTCCAGCACCTAGTGCTGCCCCAATGATGATGGCGGCTACTAGTTTCAAATTTGGTGTTTTAGTATTCGTTGACATTATTTTTCTCCAAATTGCTGATTGGATAAGTGTTGATTCATTCTGTGCGAAGTGTGCATTGGCTTATGCTCAGCATTTGAGTTAGTTTGAGAGTACGAAAAGAAATAGTTAATGCGAGCAACTGTTTTAAGTGCGTCAACATCAATTTTTAAGGCTGCTATTCTGGCATTTAATTCTGCGATTCTTGCTCGAACAACTTCGGCAAAATCACCATCATCGTTGGTGTAAGCCGTCAATGACGCTTCAGCTTGGTCATGCGTTTGTTTGAGAAGTTGTTTTTGATAAATAGACTGCCTGTCAGATAAACGTTTAAGCTGTCTAAGCTCCTTTTCCACCGCACTGATCATTTGTTTTGTCAGCAATAATTTCTCGGTTTTTATAGCTTCTGAATCAGCAATAGAAGCTGCAACTTGCTTATCTTGTCTATTCTCAGTGAACAAAGGCAAATCAAACGTTACCCCAACAGAAAATAAATCAGCTCGGCTATCACCAGAAGGCATATTGTCACGATAGGCATAGCTCGCATTGACACCCCATTGCGGCTCATATTGCTGTTTGGCTAACTCAACTCCTTTTTCTGAAGCTTTGCGTTTTACATCAATTGCAAGTATGGCTGGATGATTAGCAAGTTCCTGAGCCAATAGATTTCTTGAGTAATTAGATGCTTTTAGGACTGTTGGATTATTCAGAGTAATTGCAGGTAACTTTTTAGAAACCCTAAACTCTAATGGTTGCGCGTCAAAGTTGAATGATTCATTCAAACGATCCGCATCGTAAATATGAAGCCACTCATTGAGACGAGCGATTGTCGTTTCTAGTTTCTGCTTTTGCGAAGTTAATCTGTCATCTAACTGCACGATTTCCAACTGAGCACGAATAACATCTTGCTGTCTAGTTTTACCAACAACGTTTGAATAGCTAGCTTTAGCCACTTCCGCCATCTGCTCAAAAAGAGACCAATCATCTTCAATCAATTTAATAGTTTGTTGGGCTAAGTAAGCATCTAACCAAAGTTGTGACACTTGGCTTTTCAACTTAGCTTTACGATCCTCTCGTAACAGTGGAAATTTCGTGGACTCAATTTGTAACTGGTCTTTCTTGATCTCTAGACTGTCGCCTCTCGGAAACATTTGAGAGACGCCAACCTTTAGCTGAGTCATTCCTTCCTGATCTAAATCCCAAGTATCTGTTGGTAAATTCATTATCCCTAGCGATACTTTCGGATCAGGCAAAGTACCTGAAGCAATACTTCTATTTTCAACTGCACTTTGTTTCAACCGGCTACCATGAAGCCAAGGATCATTTTGCTGAGCTAAGGTGATAGCTTGTTCAAGCGACACTACTTTCTCAGCTTGAGCTGAGAATACAGATAAGCCGAGTATTAATGCAGTTGAAAGTGAAGTAAGGTTTGAAGAGTTCAATTTCATTAGAATTGCTCCTCGTATGTTTTAACTTTTGCATAGACTTTGCTCGTTCCATCTTTAAATAGAATTAACACGTTGTATGGCATAAAGCGGTCATCGACTTCCATACCGGGAGAGCCAACTGGCATTGCTGGAACTGAAAGCCCAATCGCATTGGGATGTTCTTCTGATAAGAACTGCTGAATAAATTTAGCAGGTATATGACCTTCAAAGGCAAATCCATTTCTACTCACTGCCGTGTGGCATGAACGGTAATTAGGTTTGATACCATACTTAGTTTTGATGTTGCCGATGTTTCGGAAATCTTTGGAATGCGCAACGTTCCCTTTGTCTTCAATATGAGTTATCCATTTTTTACAACACCCACAATTAGGGGTTTTATAAACGATTAACTCCAAAGGTGTTACGTCGTTATTGTGTGCATGGTTATGTTCGTTGGCGTTTGCAAACGCAGGTGAAAGCAGCATTACTACTGCTATTTTTAAATACTTATTGATCATTTTTGCCCCCAGACATCGCTGGAAAATATCTATAGCGCTACGACGCTATATTGACTAACAGAAAAATTAATTACATGTGCGCGAAATTTGGACGCACTAATCCTGTATTAGGCAAAAATTGGTGGACGATAAAGGGAAGTGGAAATTGAATGAGGTTGTTTAGATTGCAGAGCAGCTACAGATTCACTGAATATTTGAATATCTGTCGAATCAATACTGGAATTTAGGACTGTCGTAGATGAGCAAGCATTTGCAGGACAAATACATTCAACGTCACAACAATCTTCTGATTGACCATTACTGCTTTTATTCATATCACCATGGTTCATGTTCATGTTCATGTTCATGTGTGATTCGTGAGAACCTGATGACATTTCGCAAGACATAGCAGAATACGCAAATGCTTGCCCTACAAAGGCAACCAGCATAAGCGTTATTACTAAGACTTTTGAAAATGCTTTAGACATAAAATTCTCAAAAAAATATACATGGCCTATGCTAATACAAATTTTCGAATAAGTAAATTGATGTCATGTAAACATTTATGAATATTTGCTGAGGGATCCCCTCGAATTTGACCATAGTATCAGCTCTTTTCCAGTTTGATGACACCCCAGTCAAACTCTGCGGCCCAGAGCATGACTTGCCGTCTTGCCGCTTGTATCTCTTCTTCAGTTAAGCCCAGCTGGGCGGCCTTTGATAATCGCATTCCCAGGTAGTTAAATGAGAGTACTCGCCGATGTTTGATGCTGTTAGCCTGAAACTGCAAGTGCTTCCCGGCCAGCTCTGCCGCCAGCCCTATCATGTAATGCAACCAATTTGCCAGTGCCGCTAATAGCAACAGCACTTCCAATCGTTCGCGTTTATAAGTACGGTGGGCTTCGCTACCTAAGCCATAGGTCTGGCTTTTCTGGTCGCGGAAGCTCTCTTCTATTTGCATGCGTTTGCCGTAGCATTTGGCAATCTTCGTCGCGTAATCGAAGCAATTGGGCAAGGATGAGACCAACAACCACGGCTCTTTATATTGCTTGTGTTTGTCGGATTTTCGCAGCTTCCAACCGGTGCCCACCAGCACGGCTTGAGTGCGATATTGCTGGGCTTTGGTCAGCTTAACCTCACCCAAGACTTGGGGCGTAGGGCGTGCTTTTTTGTAGGCTTTGGCAACCGTGATATAGGCATCCTGGCCGGGTAGTTGCAGTGTCTGGTTGCCACGAACTCTGGCAATGTAATGCCAGCCGAGCTTACGTATTTGCTTAAACCACGGCACTTTAAAACCCGCATCGGTAATAATCACCGGCTTAAAGTCTGCCGGCAGTACCTGCTTTAACCGGTATAAAAACGCCCTGTGTACGTGTGGGCACGTATACTCGTCCATCGGCACAACAACTTGATGTAACGTCAGTGGGCGACCTTCTAGCGCCAGGCTGGCACGCAGGATAAAATGGCGCTTTTCGGTGTCGGCATTGCTCCAGTCCACTAAAATCAGCGGCTGTTTGCCCTGACGTAGCAAGCGGGTCATTTCGCCATAAATAAGCGGCGCCTCTGCTTGAAGCGCTTCATTTCTTAGCAAACGGTCAGCTCGTTTGATGCCGTGTTTTTCTGACGTTTCACTGTCAAAATTACGGCCGATAGCCGTTACCGTACATTGGCATTCTGCATCAAGCTTTGTACTGCCGCCCCCACAGCTAAAAATCGGGCTTTGTGCATACATTTGGGGGTGACAAATGAGAGGAAATCGGCGAGCATTGTTTTTACATTCATGGTTAGGTGTTTTTGGCGAAAGATCAGATCGGGAACTGCCATGAATGTTCCCTTCGCCTCTAACTATTTGTTTTATCTACGCCATTCGTGGGGATTCGTCAGCTATATTGCTTTAATTAAACTTACAAATACTTTTAGGTACATCTGATATTTGTGCAAGCTATAAATTCGTTGCTCACCATTGACTAGAAGTGTCCGCTTTTGGCACAGACTGTGTAAAAACTAATTTTTAATAAATTGTCTTGGGTATGTTCTTAGTTTGAAACCATTTAAGATGGTTGCGATCGATTTTTTCTCAGTATCGCAATTTTCTCCGCGCGAGCGAAACTGCTATGGCAACGCTAC
>NZ_JAMXSK010000043.1:0-15207 GCF_024124645.1 Pseudoalteromonas sp. Ps84H-4
GATCAACTGCTTGTAACTCATGGTAAATGCTTCTGTTTGTTTGGCGACGATAGAGTACCACCAACAGGCAGTTGATCTCTTCTCACCGTTTAACCATGAGTGGTGCACTTATTATCTGAATTCGGGCTTACCTTCTTTTCTAAAGTTAGAAAGGTTTGTAAGTGCAATTTGCGAGAAATTATGTGATTTAGATTCTTCAGCATTACTTGTGTACTTCAGGATTAGTCGAGGGATAGACACAAAAATACAAGTATGTTTTGAACAAACTGAAAGCGAAAAACTTATTCCTATTTTCAATGAGATTATTGGGCAATACCCTGCTTACTTTAAGTACTATTCAGAACGCGAGAATTCGGCCATCTAACTTCAAAATTAGACGGCCTTAGCTTTTGCAATTAATCGTCTAAGCGCTCTTCCCAGTCTTCAGGGCGCTCATCTTCACCTCGGCTTTGCCAATAAGCGTCATGCTCAGGGTTTAGCTGCTGTGAACGGTTGTCATCATCATGTTGGGCCATTTTATTTTTTCCCTTGTTGGTTTTTGTTTGCGGCTCTAGCTGCGCGAGCAGCAAAACCATTAGAATCAACGCCGCCACCATTTTGCTTAGCTTCATTTCTTTGAATACGGGCCAAAGCATCGGTAGTCATTGGAGTTTCTTTCTTCGTCATTATATTTCTCCTAAATAGGTTTATTGTTAGGTGCTCCTAACAACAGAGAGAATAATGCCAAACAAAATTGGCGCTGTGGTGGGGGGGAAAGAGTGTAAATTTAATTTTCTCTATGTATTTTTGTAAAACACACTAATCATAAGAAAGTTGAAAATCCGTCTATTAGTGATAATGTATTCAATATTCAGGCAACAGGGCTTGTGAACCTTTATATCTCATATACTTGGCTTGTTGTTTATCATTTAAATGGAGTTTATGAATGTCTGCGTCTAATGGAAATTTTGGGTTTTTAGCTGAACATGATCCATTATTCACTGAGCTTGCTTTATCCGCTGAGCGCTCTTTCGCCAGTGATCCAAATACCACATTAATAAAACTACGTCAGCTAGGCGAAGCATTAGCACAACATATTGCTGCATTGGCTGGTATTGAGTTTGATGAACAAACAACACAAGCTGACCTTTTATACAAAATTAATCGTGAATTACAATTAGAAAATGTTGTACGAGAGTTATTCCGCACTCTTAGGGTTGAAGGTAATAAAGCAACCCACCAATTTAAAACAAAGCATAAAGAAGCAATTAACGGCTTAGTAGTTGCCCGTAAATTAGCAATTTGGTTTCACCAGTCATTTGGTAAAGCTGGCCCAAAGTTTAAGCCTGGGCCATTTATTGCGCCTTCAGATCCGAGTGAACAGTTACGTAAACTTCAAAGTGAAATTGCTAACTTAAAGACTGACCTACAAAAAGCAAATCTTGATTTAAATTCAAGCCACCAGCTGAATGAGTTAATCGCCAAAGAAAAGCATGAATATGAGCAGTTAGCGTATGAAATGGACGAAGAGTCTAAATTTTTAGCGCAACAAGCGGCCTCTCATGAACAAGCATTGCAGCAACAACAAAAAGAGTACGAAGCCAAAATAAAGGCACTGCAAATACAGCTAGCTTCACAAGATGAAAAGTCAAAAGCTAACCAACGTGAAAAGCTAAACAATAACACTCAAGCAGCAACTAAACATATCGTACTCGACGAAGCGTTAACTCGTATTTTAATAGATCAGCAATTAACAGAAGCAGGTTGGCAGGCTGATAGTGAAGAGCTTACTTATAAAAACGGCATTCGTCCTGAAAAAGGTAAAAATATCGCAATTGCTGAGTGGCCAACACAACACAATGGCGAACGCGGCAGAGCTGATTACGTATTATTTGCAGGTTTAACACCCATAGCCGTGGTTGAAGCAAAGAAAGAAAATACCAATGTTGCAGGTAAAATTCGTCAAGCTGAGCGATACAGCAAAGGGCTAACAGTCAATCCCCCGCTACTACCCGCTTGGGAATTGCAAGGTTTGACCATAGCATGGCCAGATGAGGCCGAAGACCATTATAAAGTCCCGTTTGTGTATTCTTGTAACGGTCGCCCTCATGTAAAACAACTCGCTGAACAATCTGGTATTTGGTTTCGTGATGTACGGGAGTGCTCAAATACAAAACGAGATTTAAGTAAATTCCACACGCCAACAGGTCTACTCGATACTCTCAAGCGCAGCAAAAGCGAAGCACAAAAAAAATTAGATAAAGAGCCATTTGGCTACTTAAAGCTTAGGGAATACCAAAAAAATGCAATTAGTGCCGTTGAGCATGCACTTGCAAATAACGAACGGCGAGCATTACTTGCAATGGCTACGGGTACTGGTAAAACCCGCACAATCATCGGTTTAATGTACCGTTTTTTAAAAGCAGAACGCTTTAAACGCATTTTATTTTTAGTTGATAGAACCGCACTAGGCCAACAAGCGCTCGATGCCTTTAACGAAGCACCACTAGAGCAAAATCATACTCTTTCAAAGATTTATAATGTCGCAGAACTTGGTGATATGGGTGCAGAGGCTGAAACGCGCGTACAAGTTGCTACCGTGCAAGCAATGGTTAAACGCATATTTATGAGTGATAACCCTCCTCCGCTCGATCAATTTGACTGTATCATTATCGACGAAGCACACCGAGGTTACACACTTGATCAAGAAATGACAGAGGGCGAACTTGCTACACGGGACGCTAGCCAATATTTATCTAGTTACCGACGCGTACTCGATTACTTCGATGCTGTGAAAATAGCGCTCACAGCAACCCCAGCCAAGCACACCAGTGAAATTTTTGGCAAACCTGTGTACACCTATTCTTACCGTGAGGCTGTTGCTGAAGATTGGCTTATCGATCATGAATCACCTATCCGTTATGAGACCTTACTAAGCCAAAATGGCATTCACTTTGATAAAGGTGATAAAGTCCAATCAATTAATACTCATACGGGGGAAATTGAATCTGCAGACCTGGATGATGAGCTTGATTTCGAGATTAATGCATTCAACCGCAAGGTTATTAACGAGAACTTCAACAAAGTCATTTGCGAACAACTTGTTCAAGAACTCGATCCCTTTGGTGATGAAAAAACCATTATATTTTGTGCCCCCTCACAAAACGGCCTTCATGCCGATATGATGAAGCGATTACTTGATGATGCATTTAAAGACCTATATAACGGTGAGTATAACCAAGCGGCTGTAGAAGTTATTAAAGGAGACTCTGATAAAGTCGACCAGAGAATTAGACTGTTTAAGAACGAACGCTACCCTAACATTGCAATAACCGTAGACTTGCTCACTACAGGTATTGACGTGCCTAAAGTCTGTAATCTTGTTTTCATGCGCCGAGTAAAATCACGCATTTTATACGAGCAAATGATCGGCCGTGCTACTCGCCGCTGTGATGAAATAGGTAAAACCGTATTCCGTATCTACGACCCTGTCGATATTTATTCAGCTTTGGCTGAAGTAAACACCATGAAGCCTTTGGTTAAAGACCCTAATATAACTCTAGAACTGTTGGTGGATGAAATCACTAATCCAGAGCTGTTAGAACAAGCTCTAAATACACCTGGCGACTCACCACAAGAAAGTCACGCCGACGTTGTACTCAGTCAGTTAAGCCAAAAAGTCATGCGGGTTTTACGTAAGGCAGAAAAAAAGGCAGAAGCAAAGCCTGAACTTAAACAAAAACTGAACGAGCTTGAAAGCTTATGGGGAGTAGAGCCTAAAAACCTTCATACCCATTTACACCAACTAGGGCCAAAACAAGCTGCAAACTTTATCACCGAACATAGTGGTTTAATCCACCAGCTTGCACAGGTCAATACTTTATTGGGCAGTGAACACCAGCCCGTTATCTCTGAACATCATGATGAAATACGTGAAAGAACACAAAGCTGGGGCACACACAAAAAACCAGAGGATTACCTAGAGAGCTTTAATCAATTCGTTAAAGAGCAGTTAAACCAAAACATAGCCCTTGCGACTGTGGTAAGTAAACCACGCGACCTTTCTCGTGAGCAATTAACTGAAGTAAAACTATTACTTGATGGTGCAGGCTTCTCAGAGGCGAATTTACAAAGCGCGGTACGTAATCAAACCAATCAAGATATAGCAGCAAGTATTGTTGGACACATTCGGCGTGCTGCCTTAGGTGAACCTCTTATCCCCTTTGAACAACGTGTTGCTCAAGCAATGTTACGTATATACCAAGCACATTCATGGACACCTAATCAGCGCAAATGGTTAGAGCGCCTTGCCAAACAACTTGTGCATGAAGTTATCGTCGACAGAGAGTTTGTTAATAACCGCTTTGATCAGCACGGTGGCGCGAAGCAATTTGACAAGGTGCTTAATAATCAATTAGATACTGTACTTGGTGAAATAAGTGAAGCTATTTGGCCTATTAAGAGCGCATAAAGTAACGTATATAAATAAATGGAATTACTATACATGTTATATAGGTTATGTATAATTTTATGAAAAATTTATACATAACAACGCTGACATGTATAAAAAAGGATAAAAGCTATCTATGTCGACCACTATAGAACCGTTACCGCTTGCGAATATTGAACAGTGGGAAACCCGCGCTGTTTTAAAAAAAACCGCCACTGCCCATCGCCATTTAGCTGAGTTAAAAGGCGTTGCAGCCAGCATACCTAATGAAGCCATATTGATTAACACACTCGCCCTACAAGAAGCAAAAGACAGCTCTGAGGTGGAAAACATCGTAACAACACACGATGAGCTCTATAAAGCGAACCTGTTTGAAGAAGCGGTCACTAACCCCGCAACTAAAGAAGTACAAGATTATGCCGTTGCTTTAAAGCAAGGGTTCGAAACAGCGCGTAAAAGCAAACTTATTCGTCTTGATGACATACTCGCAATACAAAAAAACCTAGAACATAACGATGCAGGTTTACGAAAGCTCCCTGGTACTGACCTAAAAAACGCACGCACTGGTGAAGTGGTTTACACGCCACCACAGCACGCTGATGAAATTACAAAGCTAATGGATAACCTTGTGCAGTTTATCAACAACGATGAACTATGCGATGCCGACCCTCTGGTAAAAATGGCTATTATTCATCACCAATTTGAAAGTATTCATCCCTTTTACGATGGCAACGGCCGTACAGGGCGTATTTTAAATATTTTATATTTGGTCACCAAAGATTTACTAAACTTGCCTGTACTTTACCTGAGCCGATTTGTAATTCAGAACAAAGCCGATTACTACGCTAACCTACAAGCAGTGCGCGATACCGGCAACTGGGAGCCGTGGTTAGAGTTCATGCTTGATGGTGTCATTGATACCGCGCAAAACACTATTTCACTTATCACCGCCATGAAACACCTTATGGCAGAAGCAAAGCACGGCATTAGAGCGCAGCTTCCTAAAATTTATAGCCAAGATTTACTCAACAACCTATTTAACCACCCCTACACCAAAATAGACTTTATTGTTGAAGAGCTCGGTGTCACTCGTATTACCGCCACCAAGTATTTGGAACAACTGGTGGAACACGGCTTTTTAACTAAACAAAAAGTAGGCCGTGCTAATTACTACATTAACGAGCCTTTGTGCGCCCTACTGGTTGCCCACGGCTAACACCCTATTACTAATTTTGAGAACATCATGACCAATAACGACATTGTACAAAAGCTTTGGAACTTATGTGACATATTACGTGACGACGGCATTAACTACAGCGACTATGTAACAGAACTGGTACTGCTTCTTTTTATTAAAATGGTTCACGAAAACACCGAAGCAGGCGTGTTAAAAAAACACCCGCTGCCAGAGGGCTGCCGTTGGCAAGACATTAACGAAAAATCAGGTATCAACTTACTTAATGATTACAAAGCCATTTTGTTCGCGCTTTCAACGGGTAAACGCCTTGAAGCAGACCCAGAAAACCCAGGTCAAACTAAAGAGGTTCAGGTACACGAAGACCCATTGATCAGCGCTATTTATGCCGATGCACAAACCCGCCTGCGTGAGCCGCGCCATTTAGAGCAAATGATTAAAACCCTAGATCAAATTGACTGGTTTAGTGCGCAAAAAGACGGCCTTGGTGACTTATATGAAGGTTTATTAGAGAAAAACGCCAGCGAGACTAAATCTGGCGCGGGACAGTACTTTACACCACGTGCGCTCATAAACTCAATGGTACGTTGCATCAAGCCCCAAACAGGCGAAGTAATCCAAGACCCCGCAGCAGGCACCGCAGGATTCTTGGTGACAGCCGATCAATACATGCGCGAGCAAACCGACGACTATTTCGATTTAAGCCCCAAAGACGCCGAATACCAAAAGAATAAAGCCTTTGTAGGCATTGAGCTTGTACCCAACACCCGCCGCTTAGCACTGATGAATTGTTTACTCCATGGTATGGAAGGCGACGACGAAGGCGTGGTGCATTTAGGCAATGCACTTGGTGATGCAGGTAAAGCACTTGAAAGCGCAGACATCATTTTAGCCAACCCGCCATTTGGTACTAGTAAAGGCGGTGAAGCCAGCAATACTCGTGACGATTTAACGCACAAAACAGGCAACAAACAACTGGCATTTTTACAGCATATTTACCGCAACCTCAAACCTGGCGGCCGTGCTGCCGTAGTGCTGCCTGATAACGTATTGTTTGAAGCGGGTGTTGGCACCGAGGTGCGCCGCGACCTAATGCACAAGTGTAACCTACACACCATATTGCGTTTACCAACAGGTATTTTTTATGCTCAAGGCGTAAAAACCAACGTACTGTTTTTTACCAAAGGTTCAGCCACCGACAAACACCAAGAAGAAAACTGCACCGACAACGTCTGGGTGTATGACTTACGTACCAATATGCCGAGCTTTGGTAAACGTACCCCCTTTGGTAACTCCGATATTGGTTTTACACAACAAGATTTTGGTAAAGACCCACACCTCGGGGCATTTGAAAAAGCATTTGATCCTGTTGATCGTGATTTATCGCGACAACCAGATATAGCCACTATACTTGCAGCCCGAACCCAAGGCGAATACAGCTTTGGTGCAGAAGAAATCGCCGTAGATAAAGAAGCTACCGCAGAAAATAAAGGCGTTGACAATAAACTCGCACATAGCCGCTGGCGCTGTTTTACCCGCCAGTGGATTAGTGACACCAAAGGCGACTCACTGGACATCAGTTGGCTAAAAGACAAAAACAGTGTTGATGCTGCCGACTTACCAGTACCAGAGGTATTAGCACAAGAAGCAAAAGACGGATTGACCAGTGCGCTGCTGGAGTTGGATGAGTTATTGGCTGAGTTGGGTGAGGTATAAGAATGTTCGGTCAATCTATTCCAGCTAGTTGGTCAATGACGACAATAGAGACAGTTGCTGACGTCAAAGGTGGAAAACGTCTTCCAAAAGGGAAAAAGCTTCTTGACGAACCAACTGACCATCCATATATCAGAGTTACTGATTTTGAAAATGCTTCTGTAAATACGCAGAGCCTTAAGTATTTAGATGATGAAACTTATGATGCTATAAAAAATTATACGATTTCTGACAAGGACTTATATATAAGTATTGCGGGAACGATAGGTCTAGTTGGAACAATCCCCAAGCACTTAAGTGGGGCTAATTTAACAGAAAATGCAGCTAAAATAGCCGAAGTTACAGGAGTACTAAATCCATATTTGAGCTTTGTGCTTAATAGCAATGGAGCTATTGAACAGTTCAAAGACAAAGCTACATCAAGTGGTCAGCCCAAACTGGCATTGTTCAGAATCAAGGATTGTAGTTTCCCACTACCCCCAATCGCCGAGCAGAAAGTCATTGCTGAAAAGCTGGATAAGTTATTAGCGAAAGTCGATAGCATTAAAGCGCGTCTCGACGCCGTCCCCAACACCCTAAAACGCTTCCGCCAATCCGTCCTCGCCGCCGCCGTCAGCGGTCAATTGACCGAAGAGTGGCGCTTAAAAAATGGCATACATTGGGAGGAGTTAACCTTAGGAAAGCTAGCCGAAGTTAAAGGTGGAAAACGTTTACCCAAAGGAGAACAACTGATCGAAGATAATACAGGATTTCCCTATATCCGAGCCGGCCAATTGAAACAGGGTACTGTAATCAAAACAGATGACGCCAGATCTAAACAGTTGTATATAACTAAAGAAGTTCAGGCTCAGATTAGTAGATACACGGTAAGTGAAAACGATTTATACATAACAATAGTCGGGGCTTCTATAGGGGACGCCGGAGTAATACCTTCTGAAAGTAATGGAGCAAATTTAACTGAGAATGCAGCGAAGTTAACCGATTTTAAGAAGCCTATTGTAAGCAAGTTCTTGGCATACTGGCTGAGGTCACAACCTTTGCAAGATTTAATTCGTTTAGAAATTAAATCTGGAGCTCAAGGTAAATTAGCATTAAAAAGGATTAAAGAATTACCTGCGCCATACACAAATATTAAAGAACAAACCGAAATCGTCCGTCGTGTCGAGCAGCTATTCGCCTATGCCGATAAAGTCGAAGCTGAAGTAAACGCCGCCCAAGAGCGCGTCAACAAACTCACTCAATCAATCTTAGCAAAAGCATTCCGTGGTGAACTTACTGCCAAATGGCGCGAGAAAAACCCTGAGCTTATCAGCGGCGACAACTCCGCAGAGGCCTTGTTAGCAAAGATCAAAGCCGAGCGCGAACAGCTAAAACCTAAGAAAAAAGCAAGAGTTAAAAAGTAAACCCTATTGATTGCAGAATAAGGACATACCATGAAATTAATAAATGAAAAATATAGAGCACTTTCGCCAACCGTCGATTATTTAACTGATGACGTTGTTATTGCTCAAGCATGGAAGAAAACTCATGCCTATATACGTTCTTTTAACTGGTATGCCGATACCTTATCACTTGATATTTCTGCATTAACAATTGAAGAAAATGCACCGAAGTGGGCAGCGAGCCTAAAGAAACAAGAACCTCTGACTGAACTAGAACTTGTTCCTGCAGCAAAAAGCGACGCATGGCACTTTAGTAGCGATGGCTGGACAAGGAAAAATGAAAACTCTGACAACGTGCCTCTCCGCCCTCTCGCACATATCAGCATACGCGATCAAACATGGGCTACGGCAGCTATGCTATGTCTTGCAGATGCCGTAGAGACACATCAAGGTAGATGTGACTTAAACTTTATTGAAGCCCGTAAGGCGGGGGTATTCAGTTATGGTAACCGCCTACTTTGTGATTGGCGTGAAAATGGTAAAGCGTGGTTCCGTTGGGGAAATAGTGAAACCTACCGAAAATTTTTTACCGATTACCAAAACTTTTTAACCCGCCCTTTAGAGCTAGGACGAGACGTAGTAACAACAAAAGGCATGAACGAAGATGTATATGTTGTTAATTTGGACATTTCTCAATTCTTTAACTCAATTGATAATCTTGAACTAGTCAAGCGACTCAAAAAAATCGTACAGCAACAAGATGCGAATACCGATGGAGAGTTTTGGACCAAGTTTGAGGCTCTTACCTCATGGAAGTGGACCAGTAATAGCCAAAATTTAGCAAAGAGTAGTGGGCTTAAAAAAGATGCATTAAAGCTTGGTTTACCTCAAGGTCTTGTTGCATCTGGCTTTTTCGCCAATGCTTACCTGTGTGAATTCGACAATGTATTAGGTAGCAAAATCTTCAATGAGATATCGCAGCAAAAAGGCATTGTACTGCACGACTATTGTCGGTATGTAGATGACCTAAGACTTGTTATCTCTGCTGAAAGTCTTGAGCCAGAAGTTATTAAAGAGGCTATTAGCTTATTTGTAAATCAACTATTAGAAGAGCATGCTGGTAATTCGATTAAAGTTAACGAATCTAAGACAAAGCTAACATTGCTCCAAGATTTGGATAATGAGGGTAGTATGTCTAACCGTGTCCAGGCTATCCAGTCGGAGCTAAGCGGACCGGTAGATCGAGACTCGATTGAATCAGTAACGGCTGTGCTGGAGAATTTACTTGGTATAAATGACAATGCTTTACCTGAACTGGCAGCTGACTCCCCTGACTCTGATTTACTTCAATTAGTTAACTTTGATCATGATGTACGGGCTGATACTTTAAAACGCTTTGCAGCGAACCGTTTGGAGTCCATAGCGAGAAGCAAACGAAGAATGTCGAGCTTTGAAGGGGCTTCTTTTCTTAGAGAGGAAGCTGAAAATGAACTTCTAGCTAAAAAGTTAATTTTAGCTTGGATGAATGACCCTTCTTTAGGTTTAGTTCTCCGCAAAGCAATGGAAATTTGCCCCGACGCAGATCTCTTCGAACCAATTCTGAGCGCTATTTTCGAGCGAAGCAGTTTTAATGACACTTTAAATAAAAATAAAATTGCAAGGAGTGTGATGGACTATCTTCTTGCTGATATATTTAGATCTGCAAGCGACTTTAATGGATACTTTCAACGGGTGGATTACCCGGAGTTAATAAAACCACGACGTTTAATTGAACTGATATCGCGCTTCGCTCAAAAAGTATTAGCGAAAAAAACAAAACGCCTACTGAACACTAAAGCTTTTATAACAAGACAAGCACTTATGTTGCTTGCTGTGGTTAACAAACCTTCACCTTTTACAAGCAAAAATACATTGCTCCTAATGCACCTAGAGTTACACAAGGTCTTGGCTAATAACCTTCCCTCATACCAACCACAAAAGTGTGCATTATTTGAGGTTGCGAGCCAGATTACTGACAGTCCAGAAACCTACGCTTCACTTTACTTGGACTTTATTCGACAGCACAAAGCATCTATCGAAAATAACTTAACTTTGTACGCAAAGCGAGGGGGCCCTTTCTGGTTAGCTCTTTGGAAACAATTAAAAAAGCAAGGAGAGAAACCATTACTCAATACTTTAAAGTGGGCAGAGCCAAATAATCAAGCTGAGTTGAGGTCTATGACACAGAAGCTCTCAAGGGTTATATCATCCGAATATAACGGGTTCCAAGTAGAGCATGCACTTTTAAAGCTTGCTTTAAAGCTAATTGAGCAAGTTCAAAAAGATACCCATTTAATGGAAATGCCACCCAGCTCCATAGCTGTAAAGCTGACAAGCGGCAGTACATGGAAATACCTATGGCAAGCCCAATTTGACAAGTTAGAATTGAAAATCCCTTTAAGTGATCCTCGATTCAAGCTCCCAAGCTGGATTGTGAATGAACCAGGATCGTATACAGACCACCAAAAAATATACTGGATTGGCTGTATATTGCGTGCTGCAGTCTTGGGAGGAGCTGACTGTACAGGAACTCGGTGGAAAAAATCAAACACAGTAACTTACTCAGGCCTAAGAAGCAGTTGGTATAAAAGAAGGATGGGAATGCTTCATTCACCCGAGGCATTGATTGGAGAATATGCAACTGTTAGCCAATGGACTAGCGAGTTATTAATGCACTGCTTACAATGGCCTGGTTTTGAGTCTAGTTATATCAGAAATCAGGTAATTGCTAATATTGAAAACTTAAACGACTTGAAACACTGTATACAAAATCGGCTCAAGCAATTAGAAGAGCTTGTTTGTCAAACTTCAAACCTACCAACGATCCCGAGTGAAATCTATCGTCCTGAGCAAACAAGGAACACATTCCGAATTGTAACTGTCCAGCAGCTCCAACCAACTTCTGAGCTATTTAAGTTACATGGTGCAAGACTAGAGTCGAAAGAAGCGAGGGCTATTCATCGCGAACATTTAGCGGCAATTTGTAAGCTAACACTGCGTACACTTGAGGCAAAAGTAAAAGCTGAGGAATCTCCAAGTAAACCATACTGCGATTTAATTGTTTTCCCTGAAGTATCTGTACACCCTGATGATGAAGATCTACTCAAAAGACTCGCAGATAAAACCAATGCAATTATATTTGCAGGGTATGTGTTTCAAGATAAAGATGACAAGTTAGTTAACCTAGCTAGATGGTTAATTCCTACATACAAAGATGGTAGTAGACAGTGGGTTATTCGTGACCAGGGTAAAGAACATATGACTAAACTTGAAAATAAGATGGGAGTGACTCCACACCGTCCTTGCCAACATATTTTTGAAGTGCATGGTCATGGTGAAGCAACGTTTAAAATGACCGGAGCGATTTGCTACGATGCTACAGATATCAAGCTAACTGCCGATCTAAGAGATAAAACAGACCTTTTTATAGTCGCAGCCTACAATACTGACGTTAAGACTTTTGATAATATGGCCGCTGCGCTTCAATGGCATATGTATCAACATGTAGTCATTTGCAATATTGGCGAATTCGGCGGTTCAACGATTCAAGCTCCTTACAAACAACAGCATGAGAAAGTTATATCTCATGTTCATGGAGCAGGACAAATATCGATAAACATGGCGGATATAGATCCACATGCTTTTACCAGAGTGACAAAAACATACAAAGAAACAAAAGCTCCACCTGCAGGCTTTAATCGATAACGATTAAAGCGGTAGATAAAAGCTATAGAGCAAGATGGTTACCACAGTGGTTACCAGGATAAAAAATACGACCAAAAAACCCAGTAAACAACTGTATTTAATGCAATTAAAAACCACAGTACACATTCAAATTCAGAATAGCAAATAATGAAAACGGATACATGTTTCAGGTTTTAAAATAGTGAGAGCACAAGCTGATGCTCTAGAAATGCCTGCTGCTTACTTGTTTTTTATTAAGGAAACGTTTGCCCATTCGATACTATAATTTCGTATCCGTCCGGTGATCACCGCCTAGCCTTTAAAATTCCACGGTAATAGACTATCGATATCAGGTGTTGATTGGCACAGCTCATCTAAACACGCGGTGATGTAATCGTATGGCGCTAAGCCGTTGGCTTTGGCTGTTTCGATGATGCTGTAAAGTATCGCGCTTGCGTTAGCACCTGTCGCTGTTTGGCTAAACAGCCAGTTCTTACGGCCTATCACAAACGGTTTGATGGCTCTTTCTGCACGGTTGTTGTCGATACTCAGTCGCCCATCATTAATGTACTCAATGAGTTTCGGCCACTGGTTTGCCATGTAATTGGCGGCATCAATGAGTTTACTATTACCAACAAGGTTTGGCTGATGTTTTCAAGCCACTGTTTGAGTTTATCGAGTATCGGTTTACTCTGTGCTTGTCGAGTCTGGTAACTCTCATCCGCTGATTTATCTTTCAACCGTGACTCTATCCCATACAGCTTTTGTATTAAGCTGAGCACCACATCGGCTTTGCCTGTCTTATTTTTCCCTTGCAGCTTTTTCGCTTCAATGAATTTCCGACGTGCGTGCGCCCAGCACCCCACAAGACTGGCCTGTGTCTTTTCATAAGCTTAATAACCATCAACATGTAAGTACCCTTGATAGCCATCAAGATAATCCATCACGCAGGCGGCTGCGCGACTAGTGTGGTAGTCGTAAAGCACGATGTTAGGGATGGGGCTGTCGGGTTTAGGTGAGTCAGCACCTGAGCAGTACACCCACATGTAACTATTCACTTTATCTGATTTCACCACATTGACCGTGGTTTCATCAGCGTTAAGGAGTGGTTGCTTGAGTAATTCTTCATTTAACCGTTTAACCAGCGGGGTAAACAGCGCTGCTGACTTAATCACCCAATCGCTCATGGTTTTGCGGCTCAGCTCAATGCCGTATTGCTTAAACATGCTCTCTTGGCGATGAAGCGGTAAACCATATTGATATTTACTGGTGATGAGTTGGCTAAGTAAGCTCGCGGTGGCAACGCCTTTGTTAATGGGCATGGCGGGCATAGGCTGTTGCTTTATCGTTGACCCAGTGCCTGATTTTTCACACTCACGACAGGCGTATTTAGGGCGAATATGTTCAATCACTTTGACGTGTGCTGGAATGAACTCAAGCTTTTCAGCAGTATCTTCACCGATTTTTATGTAACTCACCACCGCAACATGCACAGCTTTTATCTGCTATGTCGTGGATAACTTGTTCACGGGGTAAGTCTTTTGGCAGTGGCTTGCGTTTAGGCTTGTTGCGGGTGTAGCTAATTCCTTGCTGCTCAGGCTCAGCTTTCTCAGCAATCTCTTCAACTTCATTAAATAATTCACCTTGCCCTACAAAGCCTTCAGCACTTTTGCCGAATTGCTTTTGTTGGGCTAAACGGAATTGCTCATATAAATAGGCGATTTTAGCATCTTTCTGTATAGATACTTCGCGCTCATATTTAAGCTGTTTTTCAAGCTCAGCAATGCGTTGTTGTAAGGTAAATACATCGTTCATGCCGTTTATTTTACGGCTTTTATGCACAATGAATAGGGTTAATAACTTAAACCTTGATGATCATATCAATTGATCTAAGTAATTAAGTCACTGTGTGCTGACTGACGTTGATTTCTTCATGGCCAATAACGTCATACCCTGATAATAGCCAATGTAATTGTTGCTCATTCAGTGTCATGGTGTCACGTTTAAGCTTAGGCCATTTAAACCTGTGCTTATCAAGTCGCTTGTACCACAATGCAAAGCCTGTCTTATCCCAATAGAGAAGCTTTAACTTGTCGCGCTTTTTATTACAAAACACAAACAGCGCGCCCGATAGCACGGGTAATTCAAGCTCACATTCCACCAACGCCGCAAGGCCATTGATGGATTTACGAAAGTCCACATGCTCAGCACATAAGTACATCTCGGGCGGATTAACAAACATATTCATGCTGATAGACCTTTAATAATTGAGACGATAGCATCACAGTTAAGTGTTGTGGGTAATGTCAGTTGGCCAGTGCGCGTATTAAAGTTAATCGTTGGTTGCTCAGTGATACTGACGTGTGTGCGTTGGGCTTGTTGCTCAACTCGGACAAATTGAGGTGATGCACCTGAAGATTTCACCTGTTGCATGCTTTTATATTTATAAAACGAGCTGATAGATACTTGATGGTGTTTGCAAAACGCTTCATTCGTTCCAGTAAATGATGAGCGAAGCGCTAGGATTTCTAGCCAACGTTTAGGGATGGGTGAATTCATAATGACCTCCAATAAAAAGTTGAAGGTATTTTCAAATACAAAAAATGGTGTTGCTAGGTGGGGTTGGCCGGACGCTTACGGATATACAGCGTCGGTGCCGCACGACGCCAGACGATGCCGACTTGTGGCAACCACCGCCTGAGAGTTGAGCTATGAATAACGATACGGTAAAGCTTATGCAGTAGCAGTGCGAATAATTCACTACT
>NZ_JAMXSK010000044.1:0-13993 GCF_024124645.1 Pseudoalteromonas sp. Ps84H-4
AGTAAAGCTAGAAAGAGTAAAGCTAGAAAGAGTAAAGCTAGAAAGAGTAAAGCTAGAAAGAGTAAAGCTAGAAAGAGTAAAGCTAGAAAGAGTAAAGCTAGAAAGAGTAAAGCTAGAAAGAGTAAAGAGTGGTGGAGGGAGCTGGATTCGAACCAGCGAAGGCTGAGCCGTCAGATTTACAGTCTGATCCCTTTGGCCGCTCGGGAACCCCTCCACACAGATTTTACTATTGCATTTGGCCACACTACCAGAAGGAAGTGGTGGAGGGAGCTGGATTCGAACCAGCGAAGGCTGAGCCGTCAGATTTACAGTCTGATCCCTTTGGCCGCTCGGGAACCCCTCCAATGCAACGGCGCTGATAATAGCAAACTGGTTATTTAAGTAAAGAAAAAAACTAAAGAAAATTGGATTAATGCCGATAACTGATTAATCTGGAATCTATTTGGCTAAAGTCTATGCAAGTTGATGGTTTGTTGCTCAATGAGAGTCAACTCGATAATCGTCTTAATAAAAGTGTTCATGAACATCGCTCTGGTGAGTTTGCATTATTATTAGCAATGCTCTCACATGACGCACTTGATTTTAGTCAATTTCATCTACCTAAAACAGAAATAAGTAATCCTCACGTTTCAGAAGAGGTGCTTAGAGCCCAGTTAGGGGCAGGTCCTAAGCAATCATTAGCACCAGAGCAATTTGATATGTTGATTGGTCAAGATAATGCTCTTCGATTACTTCAAGGTGGTCTTTCAGACATTCGCTTACGTCATTGTTTAGCACCTGAGCCATTGCATGTTCGAGATGATAAAAATCACATTCCACTAGAAGTGATAGACAATTGTGAGCCCGCAGTAAGAAAACGCTACCTTGATAAAAATCAACCAACTGAGCGTGCCCAAATTGACGCTGCAGCTTTTTACGATAGTTTAACAGAAGATGCTATTCATCAACCTTTGCATTTAATTTCAGCCTAATTGATTAACTACATTGTCACATAAATAAATTAATCTACACTTTAATAAGTAAATTCAAGCAACATAAGAAAAAATACAGCTAATTTTTTATGGCCTTGTTATACTGTGTGCCTATGGCTTAGCGCCATTGTCATTGAACCAAGCTATTAGGACTATAATGAAGAAGACATTCACGCTTAACCACGAGAAGATTAAGTACCCTCGCATGGTTGATGCAGCCAAACACGAAGTAAAAAAATATTTGAAACGTGAGCGTAATAAAACACTCCCAGCTGGTGCTGATTATTGGGCATTTGACTGTAAGTTTGGTGAATCAGCGGATGAAGCCGAAGTTGTTCACGTAGCAGAGATTAATAAATGTATTAGTGATATTGAAGCCAAAGGCTTAACATCGTTTTATGTTGAGATCTTAGCGCGCCCTGCACAGCGTCAACACCAAGAATTTGATGAAGAGTAATTTATACACGGAATCAAAAAATGGGCCTTTTTAGGCCCATTTTTACTTTAAGATAACTATCTATCGAGCAAATGGATCGGCGTTAATCTTTTCTATATACCAATTACCTTTTTTGCGGATCATTTTTACACTGCGCATATCATCCACTTTTTTACCGTTGAAGTAACCCGTAAAGATTAAATTAATATTAGCCTTATCACCGTACTGTTCACGTAAACTCATATTGGTCATATCAACTTCAATTACAACTTCGTCGTATTGCATGTTAATTAGGTTACGAGCGAATTGGTTTGCGGTGCCATAAGACTTCATAATGCGAGCCATTTTTGGAGTTGCGTATTCCATGGCTTGATTTAAATCGTTTTGGTTATACAGTGCATCAAAATAAAGCGTGGCTGTGTTGCCTGGGGTATTTTTTTCGCCCTGAGGTGACTCTTCAGAGCCACAACCCAACATTAAGCAACTACTCAATAGAGCAAAAATTAAGAGTACGTTTTTCATTATGCTTTGATTTGCTAGATTAAATAATTTTAAGTGTGTGACTAAATGACTGAGATGTAAAGTTAACTTAGTAAAATTGTGGGATTTATTTTTGCTTGGTAATAAAAAAGGATGCCTTGGCATCCTTTCTTAAATTAACTGCACTCGTTATTGAACTAACTCTTTTTCACTGAATTCTTCAGCAAATAATGGGCTAGATAAGTAACGCTCAGTAGCACTTGGTAAAATAACAACGATGTTTTTACCCGCATTTTCAGGTTTTTCAGCAAGGCGTTTTGCAGCAACCACTGCAGCACCAGACGAAATACCTACTAAAATACCTTCGTTTTTCATAAGCTCGTGAGCCATTGCAATTGCATCTTCATTTGATACTTGCTCAGCGGCATCAACAACTTCTAAATCAAGGTTGCCTGGGATGAAGCCAGCACCGATACCTTGGATTTTATGAGGACCCGGTTTAATTTCTTCACCAGCTAAGGTTTGGCTAATAACTGGAGAATTAGTTGGCTCAACAGCAACAGATTGCACGTTTAGGCCTTTCTCGAGTTTTAAATAACGGCTAACACCGGTAATAGTACCACCCGTACCAACACCTGCTACGAAGATGTCGATTTTACCGTCCATTGCTTCATAGATTTCAGGACCCGTTGTTTCAAAGTGAATTTTTGGGTTAGCTGGGTTTTCGAATTGTTGTAAAAGAATGTATTTTCCAGGCTCGCTTGCTTGAATTTCTTTTGCTTTTTCAATCGCGCCATTCATACCTTTAGCGCCATCAGTTAAAACTAGGTTAGCACCTAACGCTTTTAATAGTTTACGACGCTCTAGGCTCATCGTATTAGGCATAGTCAGGGTTAATTTATAGCCACGAGAAGCTGCTACAAACGCAAGTGCAATACCTGTGTTGCCAGAAGTCGGCTCGATTAACTCTTTGTCTTTGGTTAATACGCCTGACTTTTCTGCTTCCCAGATCATTGAAGCGCCAATACGGCATTTAACACTAAAGCTTGGGTTACGTGATTCTACTTTAGCAAAAACATTACCTGAGGTTACGCGGTTAAGCTTTACAATCGGTGTATTACCAATTGTTAATGAATTATCTTCAAAAATGTTAGACATAGTGTTCCCTTGGAAGCAATTTATTCAATCGTGATCAACTAGCTTAGGCTATTGATCTGTAATAGTCACACTTTACTGTTACTATTAAAAAACGAAAGTAAAGTTTGGCTATAACATATAGCGAATAGGCTTATAGCATTTAGTAATAAGGTGAGAAAAGAAGGGCGCGCACCGAAAGGTGCGCTAATGGAGTGTTAAAGTAACCAAGCGTAGCTAAATTTAGCAAATAACGTACGCTGCTCTTTAGTTATCGATGAAAGTTCATCATCTTGATAGCCATTATCAGAGTAACCTGCAAAGAATACTGTTTGCGGGTTCAGTTTGTAAGAATACAATAACTGGGTGGCTAACTTTTTATATTGGCTATCTACATCATCAATGTAATTAGCTTGATTACGTTCTAAATCGGTGTAAATGACTGCAAGGCGTAAAAAGCTATTCACGTTAAACTGATAAGTTAACCGCACATCACTTAAATTTGCGGTAAATACTTCGCTACCATCAGCTTCCAGTTGCTCATAAGTATGACGTAAACGTACTTCAAAATGTTTACCAAGATTCATATTCAGTACCGGGCGTATATGAAACTTATCACCAGTGCGGTTATTGGCTAAGTCAACGGCATTACCTGTATACATATATAAAGAAGCAAAGACCCCAGCGGTTGGTTTAAAATCACTGTAAAAGCCAACGCCATTTTCGCTAAATAAATCTGTGTTGCCGTCTATATCTAAACGTGATTTATCGTGTCGAAGACCTGTACGGTTTCGGTGTTCAACAGAGACTTCAAAAAAGCTTTGTAACGGGCCGCTGACAGAAAAGCTGGTTTGTGCTTCTTTTTCAAGAAGTTCATTATTTTCGTTGTGGGTAATATCCCAATCGGCATACAGGTTAGCGCGGTTCCACCAATTACCTTTATCACCATACCAGCGGTATTCGCCACCTGTAGTGAACTTTTTAAAATCAACTTGCGAGATAAAACCTAAGTCAGCTCTCAAATCAGCATCGCGATAATTATAGTCAGCAAATGCACGCCAGTACTTCTCATCATGTTGATACTTAACATAGTAGCCAGTACCCGATTGTTGTTCTTTACTTAAAACACGAAGTACACCTTCGTTATAGTCGCAATCACTATTTAATTCACAAATTACTTGCTCAGGTTGTAAACAGTTATCACCATCACATAACTCGTCAATAAAATCCTGACTGTATTGCGTTTGTGACTTTAATACTTGAACTAGGAAAACATCGTTCACTGTTGGTTTGTATTTACTATCAATACTATAAACCGTGTTTTTATAATCATCACTTTGTCTGTGAGTTGCTGTTGAACCAAGTGATAACCCTGATTCAAAGTCGTATCGGTATCGCAGAGCACCGTTTTCACTTTTCTCGTCAAGGGCGACAAGAGATGAACCTAAATTGCCCGGGATCAACACATTGGTTTGCGTATCATTGGCAATAAAACCGGCAAATGTATGGCCATTTTTGCTACCTGTGATCTTGGTTCCATAATCTGGTTGGGCAATATTACGGGTATGAATAAGGTTAAGTGTTGATGCAAAGTAGTCAGCGTTATCTAAAAAGAAGGCACGCTTTTCTGGGAAGAACAAGCTGAAATTATTATTCACACTCAATTGAGCAACATCCGCTTCAACCTGTGAAAAGTCAGGGTTAATCGTCGCATTTAAGGTAATATCTGGGGTGATCCCCCATTTAACATCCAGGCTGGCTTCAGTATTATTCTCTGACTCCCAATCAGCCACTTGTGCGCCATCGATATCACGAGTCTCATTTTTGCCAAGCACCACAGATGGAATAATCGCTACGTTATTGCCTTGCTTTGCTTGTTCAAAACCTTGGTAACTTGGCATTTGGCAAATCCAACAATTGTTACCATGGTCAATTTGCATATTTGAGATACGCAAACGTTCACTACGCGGTAAAAATCGTAAAAACTCCATCGCCATCGTTTTGGTTGCTACGCTGTCGTCAAAATTCAATACGCGTAAGGGAATAGCCACTTCTACTGTGTAGCCTTTATCGTGAATAACACCAACACTATCCCAAATACCGTCCCATGATGAGCTTTCATGTTTAGTCAGTTCGTTTTCTATCGAGTCTTGTTGTACGCCAAGTGGGTTAATAAAAAACTGATAAGCTAATTGAGCATTATTGTATGAATCAATTTTCAGCCCCACTAAGTCATCATCCCATGCTGCATCACGGTCACGATAGAAAGCGCGAATTAGTTCTGGATTTGGGTCGTTTGCTTCAAAGCCAATAAATAACGTCTCGCCATCTTCATAGACATAGGCGTGTGTGGTCACTGGGCTTTTGCTGTTTTCATAAGGCCACGTGACATTATCAATCGTGATTTTTTTTGCGTGTTGCCAACTTGGTTCATTTAGCTTTCCGTCAATTATTGCTTTTTCTGCAACAAAAGGGAGGGTGATGGGTTGGCTGGTGGCCAAGGAAGTAAAAGGTGTGCTCAGTAGAGCGGCACTTAATATCGATTTATACATAAGAACTACACGGGTATTCAAAATTGCGAGCATGTTATTAACTTGCAACTTTGTTAACAAATGCAACGCGATAGGACGCATATATTTACGTTCAAATTAGATTCTGCGAAGCTGTGGTGGTAATTTGCGCAGTTAAACGTTAATTTGGCTGTTTTATAACAAAAGTAAACTAAAACGTGGTAAAAGGTTACCACCTAAAAATTGAAGTGATCGTTATGAATTTAATTCTAAAATTAATTGCTGGTATTGTTGCCGGTATTTTAGTGGGCTTGTATGTGCCGCTAACAGGTGTTGAACTCCTCTATACAGTAAAAGAAATAATAGGTCAGTTGATCACCTTTACCATTCCACTGATTATTTTATTTTTTATCGCATCTGGTATTGCTGGCTTACCAAAAGGTTCTGGCCACTTACTTGGCAAAACTGTCGGTTTTGCTTATGGGTCAACGATTATTGCTGGCACCTTAGCGTTTTTATTAGTTAGCGCCATGATCCCATTGTTTGATGGGGGCTTAACGTTTGAAGCTGAAGTAGCTACAGAAGTGGGCAGCTTTATTGATTTAGAAATTCCACCACTTATGAGCGTAATGACGGCGTTAGCTGCGGCTTTCATTTTTGGTATTGGTATGAGCCAAATGCAACTTGATATGTTGAAGAAAGTTTCTGATCAGGGTCGTGATGTAATTGATGGCTTATTAGCAAAGGTTATTATTCCAGCATTACCGTTTTATATTGCCGGTGTATTTGCAGAGATGACAGTCGCTGGCACTGTGGTAGATACGCTGCAAACATTTGGTATTGTATTACTTGCAGCATTGATCATGCATTGGTTATGGTTAACCGTTTTATATGTCTCAACGGGACTTTTATTAAAAAGAAACCCATTAGAGCTTGTAAAAAATATGCTACCCGCTTACTTTACTGCTTTAGGTACAATGTCGAGTGCTGCAACAATTCCTGTATCGCTGCGCTCAAGTAAAGCTAATAATGTAAAAGAAGATGTTGCAAATTTTACAGTGCCGTTATGTGCAACCATCCATTTATCGGGTTCAACAATTACCATTGTGACATGTGCAATGGCAGTGATGTTCTTATCACCGAATATGGATGTACCATCTTTATTTGGTATGTTGCCATTTATTATGATGTTAGGTGTTGTCATGATTGCAGCTCCTGGAGCGCCGGGTGGTGCGGTTATGTCGGCATTAGGACTATTAACAAGCATGCTTGGCTTCAATGAAGGCGCAGTGGCATTAATGATTGCACTTTATTTAGCACAGGATAGTTTTGGTACAGCTTGTAATGTTACAGGTGATGGTATTATTGCGCTTTGGGTTGATCGTTTTAGCGAGAAAAACGCCGCATAAAATGATGAGTGAAACAATAATTTGATTTATTGTTTCACTCATTCTGTGCTAATGTGGCACATTAAATTTACACAAGCATGTATTTGGGTTATTTGAGGGTGTTCCATTGATTAATGTACTTTTAGTTGATGACCATGAGCTTGTACGGACAGGTATCAGACGTATACTTGATGATGTTCGTGGTTTTAAAGTGGTTGGTGAAGCTAAAACCGGTGAAGAAGCGGTGCAATTTTGCCGTCAACATTCACCTGATATCGTGTTGATGGACATGAACATGCCAGGTATCGGTGGTTTAGAGGCAACTAAGAAAATCTGTCGTTATTGCCCTGATGTAAAAATTATCGTGCTGACGGTGCATTGTGAAGATCCATTCCCAAGCAAAGTGATGCAAATCGGAGCTCATGGTTATCTAACTAAAGGTGCCGGCTCTGATGAAATGGTTAACGCTATTCGTGCTGTAAATGCCGGCCAACGTTATATCGCGCCTGAAATTGCTCAGCAAATTGCCCTTGCACAGGTAAGCGGACGCACAGACGAAAATCCGTTTCAGAGTCTTTCTGAGCGTGAACTGCAAATTATGCTGATGATCACCAAAGGTGAAAAGGCACAAGACATAGCAGAGCGTTTGAACCTAAGTTCTAAAACAGTGAATAGCTATCGCTATCGCATGTTTGAAAAGCTAAATGTGGGTGGTGATGTTGAACTTACGCATTTAGCAATTCGTCACAAAATGATCGACATTGATAGTTCGCATTAATTTGCTCAATGTCTGATTTCGAACCAGCCCGTTTTCTTAAAACACTATCAAGTGAGCCCGGTGTCTACCGAATGCTTGATAGTGAAGGGCAAGTTATTTATGTCGGTAAGGCTAAAAATCTAAAAAAGCGCGTCACTAGTTACTTTCGCAGTAATGTAACTGATAGTAAAACACGTGTCTTAGTAAGCAATATTTGCGGTATCGAAGTCACCCTGACTAACACAGAGACCGAAGCCTTATTACTTGAAAACAACTTAATAAAAAAATATCAGCCGCGCTACAACATTTTACTGCGCGATGATAAATCATACCCTTATATTCTTTTAACTGATCACAAACACCCGCGACTCGCTTTTCATCGTGGTAGTCGTAAAATCAAAGGTGAGTATTTTGGTCCATTCCCAAGTGCAGGGGCGGTATCTGAAAGCCTGCGTTTAATGCAAAAAATCTTTCCGGTTCGCCAATGTGAAGATGCCTATTACCGAGCTCGGAGTCGTCCATGTTTACAATATCAGTTAAAACGTTGCTCAGCGCCGTGTGTTAATAAAATTACCGATGAAGAATATCAACAAGAAGTCGATTTTGTACGTAAGTTTTTACTAGGCAAATCTCATGAAGTTATTGCTGATTTAATTGCTAAAATGGAGCAAGCAAGCAAAGAGCTTAAATTTGAGCTCGCTGCAAAAGTACGCGACCAAATTATGTTACTTCGGAAAATGCAGGAACAGCAATCGATTTCCGGTAATCATGCCGAAATGGATGTGGTTGGCTTTGCGCATTTAAATGGTTTAAATGCGGTTCACTTATTAATGATCCGCGATCATAAGGTACTTGGTAGCAAAACCTATTTCCCTAAAGTGCCCAAAGACTCTGGGCAAGAAGAGATTTTAACTTCCTTTTTAGGCCAGTATTACTTAGCACCTGGTGCAACAGGGCGCATTGCCAAAGAAATCATATTACCGTTTACAATCGAAGAGAGTGAGCCTCTAAGCGATGCACTTACGGCAATTTCTGAGCGTAAAGTGAGTTTAAAAGTCGCTAATCGCGGTGAGCGAGCTCAGTATCTTAAGCTTGCTAATAAAAATGCCCTTAACAGCATTAGTGTTAAGCAAAGCACGCAGGACTCAATTAATAAACGCTACGCACAATTAAAAGAAACGTTACGCCTAGATGATATTAATCGCATGGAATGTTTTGATATCAGCCATACAATGGGTGAAAACACGGTTGCAAGTTGTGTGGTGTTTGATTCGCAAGGTCCAAATAATAAAGAGTATCGCCGTTTTAATGTTACTGGCATCACAGGTGGCGATGATTATGCCGCGATGGAATTTGCACTTAATAAACGCTACAACAAAGTAGTCGATGAAGAAAAAATTCCAGATGTCATCTTTATCGATGGGGGTAAAGGGCAATTATCTCGTGCTGAACAATATTTTGAAAACTGGCCACATAATAAAATGCCATTGCTGGTGGGTGTTGCAAAAGGCACAAGCCGAAAACCAGGTTTAGAAACGCTATTAATTGATGGTGGACGAAAAACAATACCACTTGATTCAGACGCGCCGGCACTGCATTTAATCCAACATATACGTGATGAGTCGCACCGTTTTGCTATTGCTGGGCATCGTAATAAACGTCAAAAACAACGCACGCAATCATTATTAGAAGAAATTACCGGTGTTGGACAAAAGCGCCGACAGGCATTATTAAAATATTTAGGGGGCATGCAAGGGGTAAAAGCTGCTAATATAGACCAATTAAAACAAGTTCCTGGGATCAGCCCTGAAATGGCTGAAAAGATATTTAATCATTTGCATGACAAGGCGTAGCCTTCGTGCGAATATAGTAAAAAAAGACATCTCCAAGTAGTTATGTGGAATATTCCAAACACACTCACAACCTTTAGACTTTTTCTTATCCCCATTTTTTTGGTGATATTTTATTTGCCTTTCTCATGGGCGTTTTTCGCAGCTGCGTTTGTTTTCTGGCTTGCGTCAATCACAGATATCCTTGATGGCTATCTTGCGCGTCGTTTAAATCAGTCAACGCCATTTGGTGCGTTTTTAGATCCTGTTGCTGACAAAGTAATGGTCTGTGCGGCACTTGTTGCTTTATCAAGCCATTATCAAAGTTTGTATATGACTATACCTGCATTAGTAATTATTAGCCGCGAAATCGTTATTTCTGCATTACGTGAATGGATGGCAGAGCAGGGTAAGCGTGACAATGTAGCTGTATCTAACATGGGTAAGTTTAAAACTGCGGCACAAATGCTAGCCATTATTGGTTTGATTTGGCAATTTGATACATGGATGATCTACTTAAGTTATGGTCTTTTATACGTTGCAACATTCTTAACGCTTAGTTCTATGCTGCAGTATTTAATGGCAGCATGGTCAGAATTGACCAAAAATTGATCCTAAGCGTATAATTACACACCGTTTTAGATAAAAAATAAGCAAACAGTTCAAAACTAGCATTTTTTATATTGACGCGTTTAATAATCTCTGTAGAATGCGTCCGTGTTGAGAGGGCATAGCCCCCAAGATAAAGAAAGCGGCACTAGCTCAGTTGGTAGAGCGCAACCTTGCCAAGGTTGAGGTCACGAGTTCGAGCCTCGTGTGCCGCTCCAATTATCTAATTTGGCGGAATGGCAGAGTGGCCATGCAGCGGATTGCAAATCCGTCCACCTCGGTTCGACTCCGGGTTCCGCCTCCATTCAACACTCCACGCGCTCTATGAGCAACCCGATGCCCGGGTGGTGGAATTGGTAGACACAAGGGATTTAAAATCCCTCGCTGGTAACAGCGTGCCGGTTCAAGTCCGGCCCCGGGCACCATTTTGTGGTTAACTACAATACCAAATGTAGTTTTAAAATTACGATTTAACTCTAGAGTTAATATGATGCGGCACTAGCTCAGTTGGTAGAGCGCAACCTTGCCAAGGTTGAGGTCACGAGTTCGAGCCTCGTGTGCCGCTCCATATTAGCTTTATCCACTTGCTTTAAATAGCAAACCCGATGCCCGGGTGGTGGAATTGGTAGACACAAGGGATTTAAAATCCCTCGCTGGTAACAGCGTGCCGGTTCAAGTCCGGCCCCGGGCACCATTTAAACTTAAATAGTTTATTGGATAAACAAACAAGTTTGCGGCACTAGCTCAGTTGCCAGAACGTTATCATCGCAACCTAAAGGTTGTGCACCAACGGACAAAACACTGACAGAAAAAAATTTGCGGCACTAGCTCAGTTGGTAGAGCGCAACCTTGCCAAGGTTGAGGTCACGAGTTCGAGCCTCGTGTGCCGCTCCAATTATTTGGAAGCGATAAGGCGGAATGGCAGAGTGGCCATGCAGCGGATTGCAAATCCGTCTACCTCGGTTCGACTCCGGGTTCCGCCTCCATATAATACTCCACATGCTCTTACGAGCGACCCGATGCCCGGGTGGTGGAATTGGTAGACACAAGGGATTTAAAATCCCTCGCTGGTAACAGCGTGCCGGTTCAAGTCCGGCCCCGGGCACCATTTATATTTAATACCACTTCTCTATTTCATTTATATTTCTTTTTATAATCTCAGCTAAATATTTTTTTATTGCCAAAATAGCTTTATAGTTTCCTTAGTCATTTTAAATCAGCTAACGCTTTTTCAGTTTTAAGTGCTACTGAACTCAATAAATAGGATCAAGGAAAGAGAATGGAGCAATTTAAACGTGGTTTAAATCAGTTTTGGGTGGGCGCCGTATTTGGGCTTTGTTTAGCAATCTCATTAGTACTAATACCTGTTGCGATTATTATGTCGAACATTAACGACGTACTTAAAATTCATGAAGTCAGTGTGCTTGTTGATAAAGTATCGACCGCATTTGAAAAATCAGAACAAGTCATCAGTAATGCTAAAGCGGCGCTAACCGACTTTGATAATGACGTGGTGATGGCTATGCTCACCGCCGTGCAATCTTATCAGCAACAATCGCAGCCATTATTAACTGCAGAGCAAAAACAAGCATTAAAAACGCAAATAAAAGAGCAGCTTGTTACACAGCTTGAATCCAAACTTAACGAACAGCAAATCACATTCATATTGTCTGTTTTTGAAAAATTAGCAAATACAAAAAAGGGAGCACAATCGCTCCCCAATTAAGTAATCACTTGGCTTGATTATTTGCGCCACGCGCCTTTAGGAATAGTTTGATCGAGCTTTTTGTTTAGCGAAGGATCGAAAGTAGGTAATTTACCTGCTTTACGTTGTGAGTTGTAATCCTTCGCAAGCCAAATAACGACACCTGAAAGCATAAATAAAGCGATGACGTTAACAATTGCCATTAACCCCATCGAAATATCGGCAAGCGTCCATACTAAAGGTAATTCGCCGAGCGCACCAAACATCACCATACCAAGTACTAATAATCGGAAGATCAACATGCCTGATGCATGGTTATGTTCTAAAAATAATAAATTGGTTTCCGCGTAAGAATAATTAGCAACAATCGAGGTAAATGCAAAAAACAAAATTGCAATCGCAACAAAGGTTGCTCCCCAGCTACCAACATGTTCTTCAAGGGCAGCTTGCGTCAATGCAATACCAGTCACACCTGAATCAGGTATAAGCTGTTGTGATAATAAAATAAGGGCTGCGGTTGCTGTACAAATAATAATTGTATCTACAAATACACCGAGCATTTGCACATAACCTTGTGAGGCAGGGTGAGGCGGGTTAGGTGTTGCCGTTGCAGCAGCATTTGCAGCGCTACCCATACCAGCTTCATTTGAGAATAAGCCACGTTTAATACCCTGGATCATCGCCTGCATAACACCATAACCAATTGCACCAGCGCCTGCTTGCTCGATACCAAAGGCACTATTAATAACATGCATGAACACATTTGGTAGTAAATCGTAGTTCATGGCACATACATAGAGTGCAACTAGCAAATAAGCCAGCGCCATAAATGGCACAACCATTTCTGCAAAACGTGAAATAGTTTTTAAGCCACCAAAAATGATTATGCCAGACCCTAATACCAAGGCGATTCCGACAACATAGTTTGGAATCCCAAACGCCACATCAAATGCAGCAGCAATAGAGTTTGATTGAACTGCATTAAATACCAAACCAAAAGCTAGAATAAGGCAAAGAGAGAAAATGACTCCCATCCAACGTTTACCTAACCCATATTCCATATAATAAGCAGGGCCACCACGAAAGTTGCCATCTTCATCGACCGTTTTATATGCTTGGGCAAGGGTACTTTCTGCAAAACTTGTCGCCATACCTATTAAAGCAATAAGCCACATCCAAAAAATTGCACCGGCACCGCCTAAATAAAGTGCAACGGCAACACCTGCCATATTACCCGTACCTACTCGCGCAGCTAAAGAAGTACAAAATGCTTGGAATGAAGAAATGCCATCGCCAGAACCTTGGCGGCTCTGAAACATCACTTTGATCATATGTGGGAATTGAGTGAATTGAATAAAACCGAGTCGAAGAGTGAAAAATAGCCCCGCAGCTATTAAAAGGTAAACCAGAATGTGACCCCAAAGGAGACCACTTATACTATTTATAATGTCTGTCATTTTTCTTGCCTTGTGAGCGAGTGGAAAATCTGCGGCGCAAGTTACCATAACAAGCGAGGAGAGTTTAGTTATTCTGCTAAAAAACATCAGTTATCCACAGGTGTTTGTGGGTAACCTGTTTGCGCTTGGTGGGTATCTGATTAATTTGAAAATATTCAAAAAAACCTTCAAAAAGTGCTTGCGTTAAAAATCCATCTCCCTATAATGCGCATCCACTGACACGGCGGGCAGCAATGAAAAGCGCTGAACAAACTGACAGAGAGTTAAGTAAAACTTCGGTTTAAAACGGTCTAAAAAGAAAGTTTAAAATTAAGTATTGACTCAAAAAATTAAGGATGTATTATACGCATCCCTCGAGACGCGAAAGCAACTCGAAACGTTCTTTAACAATATAAAGCAATCATCTGTGTGGGCACTCGTGCAGATTGAGTTCTAACAGCAGATTCTAGTTCGCTAGATGATGCAAACAAATTTAGAGTCTCAATTGAACTGAGTGACCAACGGAAACAAGTTTACTTGTTTCAGCACAGTCAATTCGATATCGAAAGATATCAAAATTCAGAATTCATTGAGCACGAAACTTCGGTTTCAAAAAACTTTTAATTGAAGAGTTTGATCATGGCTCAGATTGAACGCTGGCGGCAGGCCTAACACATGCAAGTCGAGCGGTAACAGAGAGTAGCTTGCTACTTTGCTGACGAGCGGCGGACGGGTGAG
>NZ_JAMXSK010000045.1:0-12945 GCF_024124645.1 Pseudoalteromonas sp. Ps84H-4
CGGCGCGAGTTTGGATGTAATTAAGCAGTACATTGAAAATCAAAACACACCGCCAAGTGAAAGAGCCGTAAAAACTTCACGCGCTTTAAGTCAGAAAAAAGACTAGTTACCTCTTGCTTGACTCGCCTTTGAAAGGGTGAGATTGCGCAAGCCTAATGTTCAATTTTGGGTATGGTATCCACCCTTTTCCTTGCTCAATCTGTTTCCAAATAGCTAAAGGCCTAAATGGTGCTGCTCCGATACCATCCAAAGACCACCGAAAAGATAAAAGCACGGCATGTACTTCACTAAAGTAGTAATTAAGGTTCTGAGGGTTTAGTAAGGCTTCTGTATACATTTCTAAAAAAAGCTTTCTTTATTTTAGGGGGTAGAGTTACATCGTTTTGAATACACTGAACACCTTCATGCTCAGCTTCTCTACCCTGCTCTACTAAAGATTTGAAACGCTCTGAATGAGAAATGCTTTCTTGTGTTAGCTGGCAGGCGTACCTTACAATTTTATCTAAATGCTTAGGCTTTAAAGTATTCGGTTGCAAAGCAACACGATTGTACCCTACAGTATCAAACGCCCGAGCGTGGAGCGCTCGCTCATGTTAGAGCTAATTCTAAATAGCCAATCTCTTAGCCTTAATGTATTTTCTACACCAAGCACTTCCCAACGTTTCAACTTTGCAAGGTTAGTAGCTGTTTTATCTTGCTTTGAAACGATAGTACAAATAGAACACCCGTAGCGTGCTTTGCCATTGCAACCTGCCCCACCACTTTGACCTGTAGCAATTTCGCAAGTCTCACTTGTACCATTACCGTATATCTCGATTAAAAGACCAAAGTTTGATAAGAAACCTGGTATGTCATAGCAAGATCTTTGTAGTGGTTTTGAACCAGCCAAGCTGAGCAAAAGAAATACATCATCAGTCTCCCAGTCACGAATTGGAGCATAATTGTAGACTTTTGAGTTTCCAATAGACTGTGATGTCATTGAGTTCATTAAATCTTCTGCAGACTTACCTTTTAGATTGTGTCGCTCCATATTCTTTGACCTACGCGAAGACTCTTTTTCCCTAGAACCTAAGCAAGAAATAATTGGTGAACTGGCATAATAGCCATACTTCTTTGAGTGCCTAATAGACTCTACAAGAGAGTTAACAAAGTGTTCGTTTGGGTTAACCTTTAAAATTACTGAGCAATCACCGGAGCGAGTTGGTGTTGCTGGAATTTTCTGGCCACCAACGTACCTAATGAAGAATTCATTGTTCAATGAAGGTTGGACTAATTTAAACTGAATATTGATACCTACAGACTTAGCATATTCAAGCATTCTCTTACTGGCATAGTTAACAAACATTTGCATAGGTATCGCTTCTGCTTTTGTATTAACTGTCGATACGATCAATGGGCGTTCTGGTTCAATGGTTTTTGCTGCAATAGCTTGACGTTAAGCCTCCATCACAATTAGCAGTGTAACTGTCGAGTCTTTCCCAAACGAACATAAAGAAGTAATTATTGCTCGCTCATTTTCAATTAGAGCTCTTATATCAGCTACAGATGAAGAAAAGGCTTGAGCAACTAATTTCTCTCTACTTACTTGGTTAACTGTTCCAACAACAACGCTATCAATGATGTCTATTGGATTAACTTTGAAAACACTCACTTCACACTCCAACTTAAATTTTGTAACTATGGTCACATAGGATATAGAACGTGCTTTGATTGAAATGATAACTAAATATTCTCCACGATTATTTTTAAAAAAAAGTCATACAGAACAATAACTAAAATATATTTACACTTAATTATTCAAGGTGAATTCGCCAAAATATAAACTCGAAAAATCATAAAGCCAACCTCAATCAATTATAAAAAACCTTAAATATTCGCCAGCCACAAAAAAACAAAAAAAACCATACTATCAAATAGTTACATAATGCTAACTCAAATTATTCAGGGTGAATTCGCCACTTATTCGAGGTTAATTATTTCAAAAGTGCGCGTTATGGAATCGGACTTACTATGGTCTTAATCGAAACGTGAACTACCCAGCGACATCGATTCACTCTGATCACAGGGCTTCTACAGTCTAGCTTAACAGCTAGGCAGCTTCTTTTTTCTCAGATCCAAAATCCAACTTCGATAATTCAAAGACTTTCGTTTTAACAGATTGTTTCTGCTGAGATGCGGGTGTTACCCTTGCGACGATTCCAGCCGCAATTATATCTAATTCACCTGTACTAGCTATGCTTTTAGCTGCAGCTAGATCGCGGCTTTGATACGCTCCGCAAGCCGCACAAGTAAAACGCCTATCATTCAATGTTAAAACATGGCGTTGCCCGCACTCCGAACAAATTCCAGTGGATTTTTCAAAACGACCTATTTCATGATAGAGCTTGCCTTCTAGCTCAGCTTTGTACTTTGAAAGCTGAGTGATCAAACCCATCACGTTATCTGCAACCATACTACCATTGAACTTTTGCATCGCTTTTACGTTTAAATCTTCGAACACTAAAATATCATTTTCATTGGTTATCTGTCGTGAAGTTTTGTGCGCAAAGTCCAGCCTTTGCCTTGAGATTTTACCGTGTAATTTATTGATGCGTTGTTTTGTTTTTTGCCAGCGATTTGAACCTTTGGTTCGACGTGCAAGCTGGCGTTACAATTGATTTAACTTCTCTATTGCTTGCTTTAAAAACTTCGGGTTGTCGGCCACGAAACCGTTCGAACCAACCACCGTTTGCTTTGAGTTGATGTCAAAGCCAGTGATAGTTTCCAAAACTTGTTTAGCCGTTTTGCATTCCACTTCCTGAGTGATACTGCATTCCCATTTTCCGTGACGATATTGAACAGTGACGGTCTTAATTTTGCTCACTAGCTCACGATGCAGAACGATTGGCACTTTGCCGACCTTCGGAATACTGATAGCGCCATTTTCGATTCGAATGCAATTGGAATTATTGACGGCTCGAAACGAGTCGTTGTGAAGTTTTTTCTTTTTGTATGAGACTTTATGCTTTGGAAAGCGCTGCAAACGAACCTTTGAAAAAGCATTCTTAACAGCAGTTTCTAAATCGCGAGCAACCTGCTGAGCCGCTGCTGAATCAAAAGATTTAATCCACGCAAACTCTTCGAAAGGCTTTAATTCCTTAAGAAGCGAGGCCATTTCTTTGTAAAACAAGAACGTCTTATCGTACTCATATCGACGCATATTTTCAGACAACAACAGATTCCAAATGCCACGCGCTGTCGCACCAAACTCAATAAGCTTAGCTTCTTGCTCTGGCGTAGGATTTAGCCTGTAGTTGTATCTGAGCGTCTTTTTCATATACTGTATAGACTACTGTATAAGGTCGAGTTGTCAAGTTGGAATATGAAACTAAATCTCACTGCAAATATATAATTGCACTTCATTTAATTCTGGTAGTTAAGTACAGAAAACCTTTACTAAACGGAAATCTGGGTGAGTTTGTTAAGAAAACGGTTTTCGATGTTTCTCTATCTTCTGACTTCAGGATCGAAGAGATTGAAATAGACAAAGATCACATTCATATGCTGATTACAATCGGCACTCGATATTCTGTAGGCCAGTACGCAAGGAGGATTAAACAAGGGACAACTACTAAAATCTGGAAATCATTTCCTTACCTCAAAAACCAATTTTGGAAAGAGAAAACATTTTGGTCTGATGGATACTTTGTGTGTTCTGTAGGAAATGCTAGTGCAGAGATAATACGAAAATATATTCAAGAGAAGGGGTGACACCGATTCATCCCCGCGACATCACTTCGCTCTGATCACGGGGTTTTCTCGGTGAATTTTCGATAAACTTTATTCGTTAAGGTTGGTATATATCAACCTTAACCCTAGATCAGTATTTTACCAACCTAAGGCTTTATCATGCCTAAAACTAAGTATTTAGAGCTTTGAGTATCCTAAATTCACCTTAATTTGTTGATTAAACAAGCATATCAACCATCGAGTTAGTAAAATTCTGTTTTGTCCAAATCCATGAAAAAAAGTAAAAATCAGTAATTAATCCCCCCTTTTCACTCTATAGCCAAGATTACAATGACATGTATGTCAATTTAAAGAGTAAGTCACAATGTCACTAAAGAAAACAATTACGGCTATTGGTCTATTAGCAACTGTAAGTCTTTTAAGCGTATCTTCAATGGCGAAATCAATTAATCCGAAAGAATTAAAACAAACTCTTTCTCAAAAAGGTGATATCGAAGGTATTCAAGAACTCCCTGTTGAAAACTTAATGCTGGTTAAGACTAAATCAGGACAAACATATTTTGTATCTAAGAATGGCCGCTTTGTATTTCAAGGGCAGTTAATTGATACATGGTTTAGACGAACTATTGATGAATTGAGCGAAGCAAGAAATGCTCACCGTGTCCCTCTTGAAAAAATGGGCGTAAAACTAGATGAGCTTGCAACACTATCATTTGGCAACCAAGACATACCCAAGCAAGCAACAATATTCGTTGACCCTAATTGCGGATACTGCCACGCCCTGTTCAATAAAATTCAGCAATCTCCAGAAAAGTACAATGTCGACTTTGTACTAACAGCGATGCTGGGCAGCCAATCTTTACTTGAGTCTAAACGCCTAAATTGCGCTGTTGATAAATCTAAAGCTGTCATCGACCTTATGAACAAGACAAAACTAGCAACAGAAATGAGAGAAGACTGCGATGCCAAGGCTGTTCAAAAAGCACCTATCGTTATGGGATTGCTTGAGGCTAGAGGGACCCCATTCCTAGTTCGTGAAGATGGTTTAACCTTTAATGGGCTACCAAGCGATTTTGATGCATGGCTTGAGATGGAGTAACTAGCAATGAAACAAATCTTTAAAATCAGCTCAATTCTAGCCATAGCCTCATTATTTTCTGGGTGTTCAGCATTTACGATTGGTGAAGAGGAATTTTCATGTGCAGGTAAACCAGAACTTGGTCTCTGTAAAGGGCCGATGGAGGTTTATGAGTTAACCAACAATCAAGACCACCTTGAGCACATGATGACTGCAGAATATGCAAAAAACGAAGGTGAAAAAAAGTCAAATTCAGAAGGAAACCAAAAAATCATTTACGTTAATAGTGAAGGGGAAGACATCACATACGTATATGAACCAAGAAGTTTGCGAAGACAAAACGCACAGGATTATGACAAAGCCAACATTGTTGGTATCGCTAGCAATGACACAATGTCATATTCGAAACAATCACACGATGAGTTAGATGACTTAAGAACTTTCAATTACGTTCCAAATGATATCGCGCCAGAGCCTCTCGCTGTTCTAGAAGAAGCTAAAGCAATGCGTATTTATGTTGCTGCTTGGGAAGATAAGTCTGGAGATTTGAATATTCCAGGCTTCGTTTATGTTGAATTACAACCAAGACGCTGGGTAACAGGCCATCAAGCTCAAATGCGCCCAAGTCGAGTATTACCATTTCAAACAATAAAGAAAAGCAAAGTAACAAGCCAAAGAAAAGAAACTATGGCCAAAGGTATCGATCCGTTGAGCATTTCTAGACCTCAGCCTGAGGCTAATAAGTAAAATAGGTGTATAGCATGCTGAATAAAATCCAAGAAGCTATCGAAAAGATATTGAATCCAGATATCGAAGAAACCCAGCAGAATTTTGCTGGCCCCCTTTGGCGAAGCACCATTGAAGATCAGCAAAAGCTTCTCGGAGGTAATAAAGCCGCAGAATTAAACTGTGTAATGGAATATATTAAAGAATATCAAATGTTCTTAATGGAAGGGGGATACATTGGATTTGTTATCGCCTGCCAACCAACTAACGGGGTAAACAACGAAATAAGAACAGCCTACGAAGGCTTTCTATCTGATGAGTTTCCTCACAACACATTAATTCAACTAAGCCTAGCTGCTTTACCACGAATAGATGGCTTTCTAAATGGTTACAGGCAACTACGAGGGAAGCGGATTGGTGGTGAAGACGGTGAGCTTGCTGATGCAATGAGCGAATCAGTAATTAATTATTACTCTAAAGCAAGAAAAGAGTCTCTTGATAAAAAATCAGGTATCCGGCCAAGAGATTTTGAACATTGGATCACAGTAAAAATCCCAGTTAAAAACTTTATCCCTTCCGATAAAGAGCTCAAAGAGTTCCTAGAGATAAAAGATAGAACATATTCAATATTCGAAGGGTTAGGCTTAGCCCCATTGATTTTAAATGATGAAGAATGGCTTTCAAGAATGCAGACTTTCTTCAATCACTCACCTAATGCGCTTTGGCGAGATAAAGTAAAAATCAACAAGCTTGTCCCACTTGGTGCGCAAATATTAGAGCAGGGCGGAATAATTAACCGTGATGAATATGGTCTAGAATTTTCATCTTTAGATGAGAAGTCAAATGGATTTGCTTCAGTCATGACCCTCAAGCAAACACCCGATTACTTGAACTACGGTGATATTATAAACCTGCTAGGTGATTGGCGTTTTGGCAAGCGAACGGTTGCTTGGAACCCATATTTAATGACGCTTAACGTACAGTTACCAAGTATTCATTCGGCAAATGAAGAATTTGAGCGCCGTAACAAATGGCTAAAAAAACAAGCAAAAGGAAAAATGCTGGAGTGGGTTTCAACCTTAAAAGACCAGGCACAAGATTATTTTGCAATCGAAGATGAACTGAAAAACTCAAGATTATGTAAAATTAGCCTTGATTTAATAATCCTTGGTGAAAGTAAGAAAGAAACATTCACTGCGACTAGGAAGCTGCAGGCATTCTTCAAACGTAAAGAGTATAAGTTCAACATAGAAACAATTTTGGCGCCTAGCACTTTCTTAAACGCTTTACCTCTTGGACTTGATGATGAATATATAAAATTATCAGACCGGTTTGATGAATGGACGGCAAAAGGGGCTGTATTTTTATTACCACATAGCGCGAGTTGGAAAGGAAACACTTCACGGCCAATTCTAGAGTTTGTCACGCGCTTTGGGCAAATATTCGGTTTAGACATATTTGAAACAGATGGTTCCTTTAATGCACTTATTTGCGCTCGCTCTGGAGCTGGTAAGTCATTTTTCAATAATAAGCTAATCACTTCATATCTAGGCTCTGGTGTTAAAAGCCGGCTTGATGTGGGCAGCGATACTGACGGCGCTCAAGTGTTTGTTATTGACAAAGGCCGCTCATATGAAAACTTAGCAAGCCAGTATAAGAATGCTCAATTCATTGACTTCAATGAGAACATGAAGTTTTCACTTGATCCATTTGCAAATATTGACGACTTTTATGGCAAAGAAGGTCAAGCAGCAATGGTTCATTCCTTGCTGAAAGCAATGGCATCAGAATCAGGTGATTTAAGTGATTATCAATCTACAGAAATGCTTACAGTACTCACTGAGCTTTGGAACCTTAAAGGGAAAAGTTCATCAATCACAGACTTTTCTGAGCTGTGTGAAAAGCACCAAGATGTTGAAATAAAGAGGATAGGGCGCCAACTAAAACCATGGTGTGAAGGCGGAATTTTTGGAGACTTTTTTGGTAAGAAATACCCACCAATAAACTTCAAATCACGATTAATCGTTTGTGAGATGGATGAACTATCCTCGCAACCTCACTTATCACAATGTGTTCTGATGAGCCTTATCAACGCAGCTCAACATGCAATGTTTTTATCAGGCAACAAACAAAGAAAACTTTTCATTCTCGATGAAGCTTGGGAATACCTTAAAGACAAGCCGGGTAAAATCAATTATCTAGCCGAGTTCCTTGAAACTGGTTGGCGTCGATTCAGGAAAACACGTGCAGCTGGCATTTGTATCACACAGAGCTTACTTGATGCTTACCAAAGCCAAGCAGGGATGGCCATTGTTAACAATAGTCCATGGAAGTTTATGTTGGCCCAGGAACCGGAAGCCGTTGATAAACTCAAAGAGTTAAAAGCGTATGATGGTACAGATCAAGACTATGATTTAATGAAAAGCGTTCATACTGATAAGGGCCATTACTCAGAAATCTTAGTGAGATACGGGCAATCGAGGGAAATAGTTAAGCTTTTTGTAGATAAAGAAACTCAACTAGTTTACTCAACAGATCCAGATGACAGGGAGTTAGTAGATAAGTTTAAGTCTCAAGGTTATTCAATTAAAGAAGCTCTAGAGCTTGCAAATAAAGAGAAGGGTAGGGGGTAGTTACCTTTGTACATACACGTATATTGAAATAGTCTTAGCTTGCTCTTTCTGGTTGGACTAACACTGGTTGGACTAATAGATGGTTGGACTAATAGAACTTAATTAAATCTGACAGTCAATTGTGCACTAATTGCTGACCGTGGTACTAAAAAGTTTCTGTCGGATAGACGGCACTTGTTACCAAGTGCCGCCCTCCTAAGAACCGTACGTGCAACTTTCACCGCATACGGCTCAAGCCTCCACTAAGGCAACATAATGTCACCCAGCAATGTCACAAACTTGCTACGACAGGTTGGATCCAAGTATTTCGTCCGTAATTATTGGTCTTCCTATTCCCCAGGTAATCCCGATATTTAGGATCGTACGGGGTTGACGCACTTCGGATCTTAACGTGTCTTTTGATTGGCGTTTTGTTAATTTGAGCAAGAATGAGAACTCGTATTTCATTGTTTATCATTTGATAACCATGAAATAGCCATTGACCATTTAAACCTTGAAAGTATTTACGGCCAACCCACATTCTGCTTCTACGGGTATGACGCCGCCGCGCCCACCGCCATAACGCCCAGAAGATCTGATGACCTACATAGGTAAAGGTTCGCTTTGCCACACAATGGCGATAATAATTCGCCCAACCGTGCAACTTTGGATTCATTAGTTTAATGAGATCTGTCGTTGATACAGTTGCGTGTGCTCTGATAAGTTCACGCATGTTACTTAAGAATGACAGCACGTTGCTCTTGCTTGGTTTAATAAGCAGTTTTCCTTTGTACTTTCGAAGGTTAAACCCTAAAAAGTCAAAGCCGTCATCAATATGGGTAACATGTGTTTTCTCCTCAGATAGAGTTAACCCTCTTTCCTGTAGAAACTTAACTAGTCGCGGTTTAACCTCATTAACGAGCACCTCTTTCGATGAGCCTGTAATAATGAAATCGTCCGCATAGCCAATAAAGTTTATCCTTGAGCCTGTTTGACGCGCGATTGACTTAACCTGCTTTTCCAAGCCCGCTAACGTCAGTAACATCAATGTTGGCGAGATTATTCCACCTTGAGGTGTTCCTTCATCTGTTCTGTAGAATAATCCTTTGTCGATAAACCCGCACCCTAGCCACTGTTTCAACATTCGTGTATCCATTGGAATGTTATCTATCAGCCATTGGTGGCCAATTTTATCGAAACATGCCTTGATGTCACCTTCGAGTACCCACTGCGCTGAGCTTGGTTTACACAAACACTTAAAGCATTGTGCAATGGCATCAGCCGTGCTGCGATTCGGTCGAAACCCGTAGCTATTTGGGTCGGCAATGGTTTCAGATATTGGTTCCAAGGCTAGAAGATGTAACGCTTGTTGCGCACGGTCTATCATGCACGGAATGCCTAATGGTCTGAATTTGCCGTTTTTCTTAGGGATATAGATGCGTCTGAGCGGTTTGGCTTTATAGCCTTTTCTGCTCAGTTGGTTAACTGCCGCAAGCTTTTGTGCATCAGAGTTCCAAATGACGCCATCAACACCGGCTGTTCGTTTACCTTTGTTTTGTGATACTCGTCTGACAGCAAGTAACTTTGCTGACTTCGAGTGAGTCAGTATCCATTGCAGCGCTTTCGCTTTGCCTTGTTTACCTTCTCGAATTGCCTTTGCAATGCGCATTTGAAGCTTTAACACATGTTGCTCAATAGCCGTCCAATTGATGGATTGCCATTCGCTTTTGTCTGAAGAGGCACTAACTTCAAGCGAAGTCATCATTTGCGTTTCCTCATGAATAAAGTTCTTCAAATCATCTTGCAACGGGAGACCAGTTGGAAGTGGGCTCACTTTCGTGCCAGAAACAATTCTGTATCTACATCATTACAATGCAGCATTGGCTTTTTCCAACCTCCTTTACCTGCACAACTATCGGCAATCTTCACAGATAGCTTTCCCATAGGGAGAAATACAGGCTTACCTTGTTCCGTATGTCGCGCAATATCAGGTTAGATGCCCACTATAGTGCGGAGAGCATGTCGATCACGAAAGAGCACTGTCCAATCTCTTTCCTACTCCCATTGCCGTTTGGCCACAGCGTATAAAACCACTTCCGCTGCTTCTCGTATAACGCACCTTACATGGATTCACATACGTTCATCATACTGATTCCCTAGCACTTACCCAATTGTGGTTATCAGGAAGAAACGCCTCTCACGATTTGTTTCCCGCCAAATTGGCTTTGTTACATTGTTTGGCTCGCTGCTTTATTCAGAACCATAGGGTCATCTGGTGATACAGATGGTTCACTCTTATCGCGGTGAACAGCGCTTCATACGACTTCAAGTCGCACGGACAGAAACACGTTAGAGTATTTATTCGGTAACGCCGCATTAAGGTGTGAGCGACGCTTGGCTATACTCGAGCGAAGCGAAAACGCCAAGCGTTGCGAATCACTCTTAAATGCTTTGTTAGCTGCGTTTTGAAACTGGCAAAACTTCTGCCGTTTCTGTATCGAGCATTTCTAAAACACTCTCAAAGCCATGTTTTGGCAACCAGCCTAACTTGTTCTGCGCTAACGATGAGTCATATACACGATCCAAAGTTTCGGGTAATTGCCACCCTCTTTGTCTAAAGGCAGAAGCTATCTCCGGACACCTTTGTGCGAGAACTGAGCTTGCATCGTTATACAAAGCTTCGCAATCCAAAGGGTTAAAAGGTGTTGCACCCGAGATGATAAACCGATTAAAACCACTTAAACGTTTTTCTACTGCACATAAATGAGCATTTGCTACATCACGAGCATCGATACCACGAGTTAAGCGAAACACAGCCATTAAGTCCGCGGGCTCTGGAAAACACCTAGACATTTGTAACACTGTCACCGGAAGATTGAACAGATTTGAAATTTCTTTAAGTTTGATTTCAGCTGCAATTTTGCTTTTGTGATAAATCGATTTCGGTTGAGGAATAGTTTGCTCGTTCACCCAGCCAGTAACACCTTTAGGTGTTGAAGCATAACCGTACAACGCTGTTGTACTGGTAAAAATGAAATGCTTGACGCCTGCTTTTATACCGGCCAAAGCCAGTTTCTCGGTTGCGTCTACGTTGATAGATTGAAACTCTGAATCAGGCAATAAGCCAACATGAGGAGCATGAAGGGCTGCTGTATGAATAATTACGTCGATATTTTCAAGAGCTTCATTGAGCAGCGCACTATCACGAATATCACAAATGTAATCAGCCGTTGAACAAGGTGTTTTATCAAAGCCAACTACGTCATGTGTTCGCATTAACTTGATATAGATTGCACGCCCCACTCTACCCGCTGAGCCTGTTACCAATATTCTCATTTACTACACCTTACTAATTATTGACTTCAAAGCAGCTAACGCCCCACTTATGGGCACAAATACGCAGGCTATAATACGTAGCGAAGCGAAGGGAGCCTGCGTATTTGTGTCCCAACGAGCGCCAGCGAGTGACTACAGTGGTTTGTTAGAAGACGATGTTTCTACTACCTTTGGTTGCTCAAAAGCTAAAACCGAAACACACTCGTTTAAACCAATAATTAGGTATTCCCTCGGATGATATAGCTTACCCGTAATGAAGTGTTCTCTAGTGTTTTCCAGTGCATTCCAGCCACCGTCGATTACTTCAAAACACCAACCAGTTTTTAAGTTACATTCACTCCAAAACTCGCCTAAATCACCTTCATCAAGCACTCTAAAACCATAAATAGCATCGAAATGAACTTTTATACTCCAACTCTTCGATTTAACAGCAATGTTTAAGCATTCTATGTCGAATGTAATTCTGTGAATGTCTACTGTAGAGTCTGATTCGAAATCAGTCTCTACTTTTACAACCTTAGGCTCATAAATCACCGCTAGTCTTCTAACATTTTAGTATTTATGCGACACGCAGTTTGTGTTGCATAATCGCTTGTTGGACTGAGGCGCTATCTGCTCGGTATGTCAGAGTTGGTGCTATTTATGCTATGGGAATTTGCTTTTTAGAGGCTCTAGCTAAATCAGCTAGTTTAATAAGCTTACCTATTATAATTTAAGCTTTCCCTGCATTGCTCAGCGTTTATTATCTATTTATTAAACCGAATGTTTAACCGTTAAGCAAGGATGTTTTTCTTACGCGCAGCCGCGACTAGCCTGAACAGTTAAGCAGGTTAACTCATTGATTTGATGCAGCAAGCAAGGCTACTAACTCGTTCGCGCTATTTTATTTGTCGCCATGTCTGAATTCATCACGCCAATAAATCGTAAGATACCCACTTTACATGACTGGCAAGGCCAATACGTTATTAGTCGTTCTTGCTCACCTTCGGCTTCACCGCTTTGAATGGGGTTGCTGATGCTTGAGCCTTTATTAACCCTAACTTTCGCTTACGGCACGCATTAGCTAAAAAGCCATAGTGGCGAATACGCATAAACCCTTTCGGCAATACATGTTGTAAGTAGCGCCGTAAAAAATCATCACAACTCAGTGTCATGACTTTATCGCGGTTGTTATCTGCATAGTCGCGATATTTAAAGCTCACTGACTGCTCATTCGCTGACACGAACCGCGATTCTGACATCACGCCTTTTCGGGTGTAACGCGCAAGGTAGCTCACGAGCTTTTCACTGTACGTTAAACAGGCTTTGCTATACACACACCACTTTGTTGGGGTGTATATCTTCGCGAATGAACTATCGCATTCATTGAGTTCCGCTAGCATTTTACCCCTAAAGACTGTTGATAACGCTTTTACGGGGTATAAATAGCCTTTTTCTATTTCATGCCAGTGCGCTTTATTTAGC
>NZ_JAMXSK010000046.1:0-12631 GCF_024124645.1 Pseudoalteromonas sp. Ps84H-4
GGCGAAATAACAAGGCCGATAGTGGATGATTAGGCTCCAAGCTGAAAGTAAACCACCTCCGCAGCCATTTATTGGTGTGGTCTACAGAGGATTATGTCTTTTTAGAGGGGAAAATCCCTAGAACCCCAAATTGTCAGTTTTGTAGTTTATAGCGCCATCAAACCCAAGCTCGTTAACAATCCAATCGGCTTTGTCTTCGCTTCCTACTACGCCAATTACACGCAGCCCGTCTGCTTTAGCAAGCTGACCTACAATTGAGCCTACAGAACCTGCTGCACCCGTAACAATAAGTGTCTCACCTTCTTTGGGCTCGCCAAAGTTATATAAACCTGTTGTGGCCGTTAGGCCTGGTAGTGCAAAAACACAAAGGGCCATTTCCTCAGTAATGCCAGGCTGAAGTTTGTTAAAACCAGAACCGTCACTGAGCACATATTCACTCCAGCCAGTCATTCCCATAACTTTGTCGCCTACCGAAAAATTAGGGTTGTTAGACTCAACCACTTCGCCCACACCGCTTGAGCGCATTACATCGCCAAGCTCCACAGGTGGAATATAACTCTCTCTGTCTTCACTCATCCAACCTAACATCGCAGGGTCTAAAGACATGTGAGTTTGCTTTATCAAAATTTGACCGTCTTTAGGCGTGGGAATTTCGAGCTCTTTGCTTTCAAATAAATGTGGCCCAATTTTTCTGTCATGGGGGCGATTAACGAGTGTAATTGCTTTGTATGTTGACATGGTGTCCTCCTGTTACAAGCACAAATGGTCGACGTCTTATCGAATGTAAAAGCGCATCGCTAAACACGGTTACATCTGCGCTGTTTAAAATAGGGTGGGGGTTATAGACATAAACACAACCTATAACACAGCTTGCTAGCCATACAAGCGGTATCGGGATTGTTCATGACCGATGATATTTTCTTAGACGGTCCCTATCGCCAATTAGCCGGAGAAGAAACACTAGCGCTAATGAACACTCTGCATCACCTTGCCTTTGATGTGCTACTTTACGTTATCGCACTTCATATAGGCGCGGTAATATTCTACAGCGTGTATAAGAAGCAAAAATTGGTTCCCGCCATGGTGCATGGCAAAAAGGAGTCAACGACAGCAGGTATTACTGACCATATCTGATCTCACAGTTTCGATGAGTCGGTTTTGACTCCATCTGACAGGCAGCTATGTACGTTTTTCGGACCTTGAGACTATAAATTTCCCACCCTATTGATCAGTAGATTTACATTAAAATCATATACACACTGTGATGCCAATTCAAGATAAAGGCGCCATTGCTAGTAACTCACTCTCATACCTATAAACGACATCGTCCAGAGCAGACGTTACTGTATCAATTGGTCGAACGCCACTACCCAGAATTTCAGAAGCAGCTTTCACAAAAAGGGAAGTCGTTACCACTTCATGTGGTAAAAGAGTTTGAAGAGTTTCTTAGGTGTGGTCGGCTTGAGCATGGTTTTTTGCGTGTAGTTTGTGACGACTGCAAGCATGAGAAACTGCTGGCGTTCAGCTGCAAACGCAGGGGATTTTGCCCAAGTTGCGGTGCAAGAAGGATGGCAGAAAGTGCCAAGTTGTTAGTTGAAGATGTTCTTCACGGTTACCCTGTACGCCAATGGGTATTGAGTTTACCCATCCCGCTTCGTCTACTTCTAGCTAGGTATCCCAAACACTTAAGTAAAATCATGCAAATCATTCATCGTGCTATTTCTTGCGATATTGTGCATCGGGCTGGGTATCTTAAGAAGCAAGCAAACACAGGAGCGGTGACTTACATTCAGCGATTTGGTAGTGCACTGAATCTCAATATTCACTTTCACATGCTCTTTTTGGAAGGCGTTATCACTCAGGAGTGTGGACAGTCCAAATTCAAGTGCGTTAAAGCACCAAACCACAATGATATGGAAACCCTCGTGAATGTCATTAGCCATCGCATCGCGACCTACTTGGAGAAGGCCGGGCTCGTTCAACGGGATATGGACAACACATTTCTCGATTTACCCATGGATGACGAAGATAGTTTACTGCCCTTGCAAGCAGCCTCTGTCAATTACCGCATTGCTGTAGGACCAGATACAGGCAAAAAAGTCTTTGCCTTGCAAACCTTACCTGCCAAAGACGAACAACATTACGGTCAATTAGCTCAAATAAACGGTTTTAGCTTACACGCTGGGGTGTTTGCAGACAGCCATCAAACTGACAAACTGGAAAGGCTATGCAGATATATCTCAAGGCCAGCGTTAAGCGAGCAACGATTGAGTCTAACCGATTCAGGAAAAGTAAGATATCAACTGAAAACTCCCTATCAAGACGGTACCACACATGTCTTTTTTACTCCCTTGGATTTCATAGGCAAGCTCGCGGCACTGGTGCCAGTGCCGAGGCTAAACCTTACGAGGTTTTATGGCGTGTTTGCTCCCAATGCTAAGGTGCGTGCCGAGGTAACGGCTTCACAACGCGGTAAGAATAGCCCTCGCTTAGCAGAGCATCTGAAAGATTCAGATAAACCATACCATGCGCGAAGCATGTCGTGGGCACAAAGGTTAAAAAGAGTATTCAATATTGACATCACAGTCTGTGAGGCTTGTGAAAAAACCAACGTCAAAATTATTACTTGTATTACGGATCCGGCTGTTATCCATAAGATTTTGGCGCACCTTGACAAGCAGACTCTTCTTGAAGCAAAAAACGATTCTCTAATGCCGCCACTTCGAGCTCCACCAGCCACAGCCTCATTCAGTGACTACATCATTCAACGCGACTTCGATTTTGGCGCATGAAGCACAAAAAACAGACCATCACTTGAACATGCAACATGTTGAGGTAAGGGCTTTCACATATCTCATTGCGGATTTCAGTACCAAAGACCAGTTATATTGCGTCTATCTTGATGACAACTACTTCACTGATTCCTGAAAAGTACCCATTTGACACACGTGCAACTGGCCTTAAATACAGCTGACACAGTGGGTAGTACATAGCGTTAATATTTCTTATACTCCCTAAATTTACTTATTTATTTTTTCACTATTGACACAGTAATTTCTTATAGATAGTCTGGTTTTGGATTAATTTTGATCCGCTTTTTATAAAGGAATGTGAAAATGAAAATCGCTAATTTAGAAAATAATGCAATGCCTACTGGTAAATACAGCTGACACAGTGGGTAGTACATAGCGTTAATATTTCTTATACTCTTTCAGCCGTTTTTGTTTATATCCTGGTGAGAAATCCGGGCTAACCCACGACAACCACAAGGACAACCATGCGCCCCCAACACCACTGCCGCCGTCACCACCTCGCCATGCTGGCGCTCGCCGCCGGCTTGTTCCTGACCGGCTGCGACACCCCGCCGCCCCAAGCCGCCGGCGCCAATACCAACGGCCACATACCGCCGACGGCAAGCACCGCCCACGGCAACAGTGAGATTCTGAACCAACGCCCGTTTGGCAACCGCAGCGACTTCGACCATGCCCGCCGGGGCCTGATCGCCCGCGATCCGAATCTGGTGATTCAGCGCCCCGATGGCAGCCGCATCTGGGATATGCCGGCGTACGATTTTGTCGATGCCGATGGCCAGAACGCGCCCGCTTCGGTGAACCCCAGCCTCTGGCGCCAGGCGGCACTGAACAATATTCACGGTCTGTTCGAAGTCACCAAGGGGCTATACCAGATCCGTGGTTACGATCTGTCCAACATGACCATCATTGAAGGCGACACCGGCTGGATTCTGGTCGACCCCCTGACGGCAAAGGAGACCGCCAGCAAAGCGTTCCTGTTCGCCCGCCAGCATCTGGGGGAAAAACCGGTGACGGCCATCCTGTTCACCCACAGCCACATCGACCACTTCGGAGGCGTGCAGGGCGTGCTTGAGCACCTGAGTGACGCCGAGCGACAGTCACTGCGGATCGTGGCGCCGGCGGGTTTTGAAGAGGAAGCCACCAGCGAGAACATCATCGCTGGCCCGGCCATGAGTCGCCGCGCCATGTACATGTATGGCCGGCCACTGAGCCGGGACGCGCGGGGCCATGTTGGCACCGGCCTGGGCAAAGGCCCGGCCTTCGGCACCTTCGGCTTTGCCGAGCCCACCGACCTGATTCACCAGACCGGCACCCGGCTGACCATCGACGGCGTTGCCTTCGAATTCCAGATCGTCTCCGGTTCCGAAGCACCGGCGGAATTCACTTTCTACCTGCCCGAACACAAGGCGTTCTGCGGCGCCGAACTGGTCAGTAGCACCCTTCACAACCTGTACACCCTGCGCGGCGCCAAGGTCCGCGACGCCCGTATCTGGAGCGGATTTATCGAGGAGGCCCGGACCCGGTTTGCCGACGCGGAAGTGTACTTCGCCAGCCACCACTGGCCGCTCTGGGGCCGGGACCACATTCAGGACTTTCTGGCCCGACAGCGCGACACCTACAAGTTCATCCACGACCAGAGCGTGCGGCTGATGAACCGGGGCCTGACGCCCAACGAGATCGCCGATCAGCTGAAACTGCCCGAGGCCCTGAACCAGGACTTCGACAATCAGGGCTACTACGGCACCGTGGCCCACAACGCCAAGGCGGTGTATCAGTATTACATGGGCTGGTACACCGGCAATCCCGCCCGGCTCCATCCACTTCCGGAAGCCGACGCGGCGCGGCGTTACGTCGAGATGATGGGCGGCATTGAGCGGGTACTGGCGACCGCCGAGGCAGACTTTGCGGCCGCCGCCGACATGGACGCCGAGGCCGCACACCGGCACTATCGCTGGCTGGCCGAACTGCTCAATCACGCGGTGTTCGCAGCGCCGGACCACCCGGCGGCCAAAGCCTTGCTGGCGAAGGTCTACGATCAACTGGGTTACCTGGCCGAATCCGGTCCCTGGCGGGATGCGTACCTGACCGGCGCTTACGAACTCCGGCACGGCGGCCCCGAGCAGGGGCTCAATCCGGCGATCATGAAGGAGTTGCTACTGAAGACCCCGGTCGAGCGTTTTTTCGACAGCATGGCGGTGCGCCTGATCCCGGAGGCGGCGGACGGTGAAACCCTGTCGCTCCGAATCACCTTCACCGACCTGGATGAAAGCTACCTGTTGCTGCTGGAAAACTCGGTGCTGCGCCACCGGCGTGCCGCGCACGACGCCGAAGCCGATGCTGCCCTCAACCTCACCCGACCGCTGTTTGTGGCGTTGCTGATCGGTGAAGCCGGGCTCAAGGAACTGCTGTTCAGCGATGACCTGAGTGTTGAAGGCAGTAAGCTGGATCTGATTGGCTTCTTCAGCATGCTCGACAAGCCCGACGGCGCGTTCAACATCGTCACGCCCTGAACGCTCAGGTCATCGGCGCCAGCTCGTCGTCGATGGCCTGTGCCCGGGCCAGAGCCGGCCGCCCAGCCAGACGCTCGGCGTAGGCCTCAAACTCCGCGCGGTTGGGCAGTGAACCAAACTGCATCCCCCACATCACGTGCGAGCCCACGTACACATCGGCGGCGGAGAACCGCTCCCCGGCCACGAAACCGGGGCCAGAGATTGCCTGAGCCAGGGTATCCACCGCCTGCTCGTAAGTACCGTAACCGACCATCTGCTGCCGGAAGTCACTCACACCCTGCAGGGCAAGCGCATCCTCGAGCACTTTGTCCTGACCATCGCCGGTTGTGAGGCCTTGTGGACCCCGGCCAAGATCGTGGACGACGCCGTTCGTCAGATTCGCGAGCAGGTGGGTTCCGACAAGGTACTGCTGGGCCTGTCCGGTGGCGTTGATTCCTCGGTCACCGCCGCGCTGCTGCACAAAGCCATTGGTGACCAGCTGACCTGCGTGTTCGTGGATAATGGCCTGCTGCGCCTGCACGAAGGCGACCAGGTGATGGACATGTTCGCCAGCAACATGGGCGTGAAGGTTATCCGTGCCGATGCCGAAGATCTGTTCCTGTCCAAGCTCAAGGGCGTGAACGATCCCGAGCAGAAGCGCAAGATCATCGGTAATACCTTTATTGATGTGTTCGATGCTGAAGCCGCGAAGATCAAGGATGTGAACTGGCTGGCCCAGGGCACCATCTACCCGGACGTGATTGAATCCGCAGCGTCCAAAACCGGTAAGGCCCATGTCTGGCGGATGTCGGTGTATTCATAGGCATGGCGCGGTAGCTGTTTTAAGGCGGGCTTATCCAGTTCGTCGAACCACTGCTGACGTGTGCCTGACATTTGTTTGAAGGGCTTGTTGTTTACCTCCGTCAGCAAGGCGTTGATGCACTGGTTTAACTCATGTAATGAGAAGAAGGTGTGATGGCGAAGCCGGGCTAATATCCATCGTTCGATGATTTGCACACCCACTTCGGCCTTGGCTTTATCTTTGGGTTTGTACGGTCTGGCAGGCACGATGGCCGTATCATAATGAGCCGCTAGTTGCTGATAGGCTGGGTTGATATCCGGGTCGCTTTTACAGGCTTTGGTCACCGCACTTTTTAAGTTTGTACGGTCTGGCAGGCACGATGGCCGTATCATAATGAGCCGCTAGTTGCTGATAGGCTGGGTTGATATCCGGGTCGCTTTTACAGGCTTTGGTCACCGCACTTTTTAAGTTATCCGGTACCACCATGGTGGGTACACCACCGAGATACTCAAACGCCCGCACATGGCTGCCCAGCCAGTCTTGTAAGCCCTGTGTCCAGGTCGCTTCAGCGTAGTAATAACTGCTCGCGCCCATGGCCGCGACGAAGATTTGCGCGTGTCGGATTTCGCCTGTTTGTGGATTCACGACAGGCATGGTTTGCCCCGCATAGTCCACGAACAATACTTCACCCGCCCGGTGATGCTGGCGCATCGAACGGCGCTGTTTCTTCAGCCAGTGCAGATAACGGTCGCAGAACTGGGAGTAACTGTAACAGCGATTGGGGTATTGCTGGGTGTATTCTTCCCACAGCAGCAATTTGGTCACGCCTTTACGGCTTAATTGCTTACGCAAGTCTGCCCAGTCCGGCTCTTGGAATCGCTTGGCATGGCGGGTATCGGCTTGCGGATAAAAGCGCCGGGCTAGCTGAGCATCATCCAGTTCATCTGGCAGCGGCCAGGATAGGTTCATGACCTTGGCTTTGCTGAGCAGCGTTTGAATGCTGCCGACACTGACTTTGGTGCTGCGATGAATCTCGCGGATACTCAATCCCGCCGAGAAATGCAGCCTTAAAACCTCTCTGATTTTACGCATTGTAATCCTTTTCAAACCTAACCCTCACTCGCCAACGAAAAGTCAGTGGTTAAGTTATCAAATTAATAGTGATTTCAATGCGTTGAAATGATTCCGGTGTACTTGAACACCGATTCCGGAAATCAGCCCAAAAGTGTACTAAATAAATCCGGAATCAGTGTTCAAATAATTCCAGAATAGGTGTTCAAGTGTTTCCGGAATCGGGTTCAGATCCGGCCGGAATATGCACACTTATCAAGTGTTCGTTTAGCGCCATATTTAAGAATATTAATTTCTTCCACTAACGTGCTTTGACAAATTTTGCCGGTACTCTTACTCAAAGTCTGAAGCACTGTCTCCCGATGAACCTTCTCTAAATCTGCACCGCTCATACCAGCCGTTAGTGATACGATTAAATCAACATCTATAGCCTCTTCGTAAACGTCGTACTGCAAGAACTTTTCGATAAACCAGCGCCGGGCATTTTTATCCAGGAAAGGAACATGGACATGAAGATCAAGCCTTCCTGAACGTAATAATGCTTCATCAAGTTTATCCAGCCGATTGGTAGCCGCGACAATAAAAACCGCGCCTTTATTTGGCTATTTGCATTCTAAGGTTGGAAATCAGCTTTTCTGCCAAGGCAATGAAAAGGCTCAGTTGGTTGGAAGCTAAAGTATGAGGGGCTGCATTGTACGTATAGCAGACGTTAGAGGAGCCTCCGTTGTAGACTAGCTATCTGATCGTATACCGGTCGTTCAGATAACCACGAACCACTGCCAATTTCTGTCACTCTGGTCAGTTTACTTACCAGCCCAACAAGGTACACTACAGACTTTTACATTAGCAAGGATGCTGATGTTAGCTGCAGAGCAATACACCTATCAACGCCATCGTCCAGAGCAAACATTGCTCTATCAACTTGTTGAGAAACATTACCCTGCCTTCGCCGAGATGATGCAATCTCAGGGAAAGGCATTACCATACCATGTGATCAAAGAGTTTGAAGAGTTTCTTAAGTGTGGTCGACTTGAGCATGGATTTCTGCGCATAGTCTGTGATGACTGCAAACATGAGAAGCTTGTAGCTTTCAGTTGCAAGCGAAGAGGTTTCTGCCCGAGTTGCGGAGCTCGAAGGATGGCTGAGAGTGCGAAACTACTGGTTGATGATGTATTGCAGGGTTACCCTGTTAGGCAATGGGTGTTAAGCTTACCTATTCCCCTAAGGTTATTACTCGCCAGATACCCCAAAGAACTCAGCAACGTCCTGCAAATCGTTCACCGCGCAATTTCCACAGACATCATCCATCGTTCAGGCTACTTGAAGAAGCAGGCTAAGACAGGGGCAGTCACCTACATTCAGCGTTTTGGTAGTGCGCTTAACTTAAATATACATTTCCATATGCTGTTCCTTGAAGGTGTCATCACACAAGAGCATGGAAAAATGACATTTAAGCGAGTCAAAGCGCCGAGTCATTCCAATATGGAGGCGTTGGTAAACACCATCAGCCAGCGCATCGCACAATATCTCGAAAAAGCAGGGCTAATTCAACGCGACATTGACAATACCTATCTGGACTTGCCAATTAACGATGAAGACAGCTTGTTACCACTGCAAGCTGCTTCGGTCAGCTACCGGATCGCAGTTGGTGCAGATACTGGTAAAAAAGTGTTTACTTTGCAAACCATGCCAGCAAAAGATCCTGATCACTTAGGACAACTCGCAAAGATAGCTGGATTTAGCCTACATGCAGGGGTCTTCGCAGATGCAGATCAACCAGAAAAACTAGAAAGATTGTGTCGTTACATCGCAAGACCTGCAATAAGCGAAAAACGCTTAAGCCTCACAACGACAGGTAATGTCAGATACGAACTCAAGACACCCTACAGCAATGGTACGACTCACGTATTCTTCTCGCCGATTGACTTCATTAGTAAGCTAGCTGCCTTGGTACCACCGCCTAGACTGAATCTGACGCGGTTTTATGGCGTGTTTGCGCCAAATGCCAATGTACGAGCAGAAGTAACTGCTTCACAACGCGGCAAGAACAGCCCTCGTTTAGCAGAGCATCTGAAAGATTCAGATAAGCCCTACCAGGCGCGCAGCATGTCATGGGCACAGAGGTTAAAACGTGTATTCAACATTGACATTACCATTTGCGAAGCTTGCACAAAGGCGAATGTCAAAATCATCGCATGCATTACAGAGCCTGCCGTCATCCAAAAGATACTCTGGCATTTGGATAAGCAAGATTCACCAATTACCGCTAATTCTTGCAGAGCGCCGCCACTGATTGAGTCAAAACAAATAAGAACTGACGATTACGTTATTCAGAGAGATTTCAACTTTGGCGCTTAACGGCTCCACCGCCAATATAGCTTGAACACTCATGTGTTGAGGCATCATGTTGCACATATCGAGAGAATTTTTCAGTCCCAATGATCAGCCTATTTTCTTATCTTGACTACACTTACTTCGTAATTGCTTCCTGTTTTTGGACCTAAATCGCATGAAACAAGCCTTAAAGCCAGTTGTCACAGAGGATAGTATATAGCGTTAATTTGTCTTAAACTCTGGCATGGACGCGAAATGAAATGGCCCAGCGTGCTGCGCTTGAGCTGCAAGATGGCTTTTATGTCAATTTAGGGATTGGTCTGCCCACCCTGGTCGCCAACTATATTCCAGAACATATCAACGTCTGGCTACAGTCGGAAAACGGCCTGCTGGGCATTGGTGAGTTTCCGACTCAGGACACGGTTGATCCCGACCTGATTAATGCCGGGAAACAGACGGTAACCGCACAAGCAGGGGCATCATTTTTCTCGAGCGCAGAGTCCTTCGCCATGATTCGTGGTGGGCATGTCAACATTGCCATTTTAGGTGCCATGGAAGTGTCTGAACGTGGCGATTTGGCTAACTGGATGGTTCCAGGTAAAAAAGTCAAAGGCATGGGCGGCGCCATGGATCTGGTGGTTGGGGTACAGAAAGTCGTGGTGCTCATGGAACACTGTGCCAAAGATGGCAGACCAAAACTGCTTTCCGAATGTAGCCTGCCTCTGACCGGTCAAGGTGTCGTCAACCGAATTATTAGTGATCTCGGTGTAATTGATGTGGCTGAACAGGGTTTGAAACTCGTAGAACTGGCCAAAGATGTGACCCTTGCACAAATTCAGGCCGCTACAGGTGCCAAGCTGATCACAACGGGGCTAGATGCAGCTTAAATCACACAGATCAGGAGCAGCCAAATAGCTGCTTCTGTTTTTAACCCACTAATCACCTGATTTTTTAAGAGCACGCGAGTCTCTAAAATTATGAATTAAATCTCAAAAATTATAGTTTCACATAAATAAGCCTCAAATTTTTAACTACCAAAATCGATCAAATTTCAATCAATTAAAAACATTCAAACAAGAGATTGATTTTAAATTTTATTCTTTAATTTTCAATCACTAACAAGCCAAAAACCTACACCAATTAGAACAAATACTCTATTCAGCGTGTTTTTTATACTGATTAGTTTTTTCTAGAGCATTTACTCTTATTTTAATTGTGCTATTTTTGTCACATGGAGTAACAAATGGTCTCGGTTTGCACAAATCGAAATCATCCAAAATGAAAGCTTAAAGCATCAACAAAAACTGTCATAAAAGACTTTATAGCCCAAGGGAAATGTATAATGAAATTAAAAGCACTTAGCACAGCAATGATTCTTGCAACTGTGCCTATGACAGGCGCATTTGCAGCAGCACTAGATCGTTCAGGCCAATCTATTGCAGCCTTCCTACAACCTGGCAACTATTTTGAAGCAGGTATTTCTGTTTTAGACCCATCTGTATCTGGTAAAGCTAATGCAGGTTATACACCTAACGCTGCTATTCCTGCAGCATTAGCTGGTCTTGAGAATACCTCTCTATCAGACATGGGTGAAGATTATTACTTCCCAAGTGCAGCATTAAAGTTTCAAGTAGCTGATAAATTATCAGTGGGTCTTTTATACGATCAACCTTTTGGTGCTGATGCAGCCTATTCAGTTGGTGATGCTGGAGCAAACCCAGCATTAGCAGGCTTGGGACTTCCAGCTGCATTATTTGCTGGACAGGGCTTATTCCATGATGGCCAAGAAGCAACTGAAGTAGAAGTTACAACCGAAAATTTAACGTTCCTATTAGGTTTCCAACCAACTGAAAACTGGAACCTATATGGTGGTGCAGTATACCAGACCGTTAAAGGGAATGTTCAATTACGTGGTACCGCATACGGTTCTACTATTGCATTAGGCCAATATAATGCAGATGTGAAAGAAGATTCTGCAGTAGGCTGGATTGCAGGTTTAGCTTACCAAATTCCTGAAATCGCATTAAAAGCATCTTTAACGTATCGTTCTGAAATTGATCATGAAGCAGCAACGAATGAATATGGTACAAGCTTAATTTTAACTGGTTTAGTTCCTGGGCCAGGTGCGGTATATAACGAAAACACTACTACTAAAATTACAACTCCACAATCTGTAAACCTTGATTTCCAAACTGGTATCATGGCTGACACAGTCGCTTTTGCTAATGTGCGCTGGGTAAACTGGGAAGATTTTTCAATTCGTCCTGAACAGTTTGGTACAGTTTCAGAAGCTTTAGGTGCCGCAGGCTTAACCCCAGATAATCCAAATGGTTTTGACTTAGTGGGTTATACAGATGATCAATGGTCAGCTACTGTAGGTGTAGGCCGTAAATTTAATGAAAAATGGGCAGGTAATGTCTCTGTAGGTTGGGATTCAGGTGCAGGCAACCCTGTTTCAACTTTAGGTCCAACTGAAGGTTACTGGAATGTTGGCCTAGGTCTGCAATTCTCACCTGCTGCAAACTACTTTATCGCTGGTGGTGTGAAGTACTTCTGGTTAGGTGATGCTAAAGCTCAACCTGCATCAATGTTTGGTACAGGAAACTCTGTAGCACAATTTGAAGATAACCATGCTTTAGGTTACGGCTTAAAAATGGGCTATCGCTTCTAAGCTCTGATTAAATAAAAACCACTTTCGAGTGGTTTTTATTTTTTAACTCTAATTTTATACACTTGCATATCATTTGCTTGTTTTACAAGCAATTAATCCTGCTCCAAATATTAATTTTTTAAAATTTATCTTTTATTTTTATTTTCTTATTTATCATTTAGTTAATATAAAAATATAGTATAAATACTCTAAGCAACCCTTTTATTTAACCGCCTTAGTTCATTTCTTCAACAGAGCTGAGTATTTACTCTTTTTAAAATTATGTTACTTTCCCAGCACATTTTTGTTACAGATGGCATCAGGGAACGTACCATGAAGCTCAATGGGGTTCTAGGGATTTTCCCCTCTAAAGTAACATAGAACGCTACAGGTATTATATTATATGGTCTGTGGCGGTGGGTTACCTTCCAATATTCTGCCATCTTATATAAACACCATCAATCATATTGGC
>NZ_JAMXSK010000047.1:0-12451 GCF_024124645.1 Pseudoalteromonas sp. Ps84H-4
CGATCAACTGCTTGTAACTCATGGTAAATGCTTCTGTTTGTTTGGCGACGATAGAGTACCACCAACAGGCAGTTGATCTCTTCTCACCGTTTAACCATGAGTGGTGCACTTATTATCTGAATTCGGGGGTACTCGTAAAACTACATTTAATGTCAGCTTAAAACCGGCACTTTCTTTAGCAACATTTGGTGTCATTATAACAGCTGCAATTACGGGATGGGCTGCTCACTTAATTCTCAAGCTACCATGGCAAGAAGGTCTTTTAATTGGAGCGATTGTTGCCTCAACTGATGCGGCTGCCGTTTTTGGGTTAATTAGAAATGCTGGGTTTGAGTTGAAAGAACGTACAAGCGCTACGCTGGAAATTGAATCTGGTTCAAATGATCCAATGGCAATATTTCTTACTATTACTCTTGTTCAAATTCTACAAATAAACAGTAGTAAAATTGAGGGATGGCTGTTCATCATAGAACTTGTCCGTCAAATGGGACTTGGCTTGATAATCGGGTTTGCTGGAGGAAAACTGCTAGCTAATTTGTTGCGATATTTATCATTACCTTCATCATTATATCCTTTATTAGCATTTGCTGGTGGGTTGAGCTTGTTTGGATTCACGACTCTTTTAGGTGGGAGTGGTTTTCTAGCAATTTTTATCATTGGTGCAATAGTAGGAAATACATCGCTATCATATAGTGACGACATTAATAAGTTTCATGATGGTATTGCTTGGTTAAGTCAGATTGGAATGTTTTTAATGTTAGGATTATTAATTACGCCAACTAATTTAATACCAATCATTATCCCAGCTTTGGCTATTGCTTTCGTACTTATTTTCATTGCAAGGCCTTTAGCGGTTTTTTTATCTTTAATACCATTTCACTTCCCATGGAGAGAACAGGTGTTTATTGGATGGTGTGGTTTAAGAGGCGCTGTCCCTATAATTTTAGCCTTATTTCCTTCCTTAGCAGGACTAGAACATACTCAGACTTACTTTGAATTGGTTTTTTTTGTAGTTTTGATTTCACTGCTTGTTCAAGGTTGGACGATTTCACCGTTGGCTAAATTTCTTCAAGTAGATTTACCTCCTGCAGCAAAGGAACCTGAATATTTACATTTATCGATAAGGGATGAAAAGGAAAAGGAGCTCTTTATTTATACCGTGCTAGAAGGGTGTAAGGCAGAAGGCGTAACAGTAGACTCAATTTTCTCAATGAAAGGGGACCAGGTTGTAGGTGTAGTACGCAATGGTAGCCTTTTAAATGATTATGAACAGCATGCATTAGTTTGTAAGGATCAAGTGATTATATTGGCCTCAAATACTGAGCGAATTGAAATAGGTAAGTTTTTTGGTCCTGTTATTTTATCAAATAACCTTGGGTACGATGACTTTTTTGGTGAGTTTGATTTAAACCCTGAAGCAAAATTGATTGATTTAGCAAATGCTTATGGAGTTGATGCGAGTTCTTTCGATAAGGATCTTAGTTTAGAGCAATATATTTTGAATCAATTTCATGGAAAACCTGTAGTGGGTGATCAAGTTAAATTAGACTTTATTTGCCTTATAGTGAAAGGCGTTGAAAATAAAAAAATTATTTCAATCGGATTAAAGCTAAAATCGTCAAGTTAACTAAATTGTGAACTACCCATCGGCGCCGCTTCGCGTCGAACAATGTGCTTCTGCAGTCTAACTTTTGGGAGCTAGGCTGCTTCTTTTGTCTCAGCTTCCCCAGCAAACTTCGATAACTCGAAGACTTTCGTTTTGATAGCTGATTTATGCTGATATATGGGATTAACCCTGGCGACGATTCCAGCCGCAATTCAGTCAAACTTACCAGGATTGGCTATGCTTTTAGCCGACGATAGATCTCGGTTTTGATGCGTTCCGCAAGCTACACAAGTGAAAAGTCTTTCATTCTATGTTAACACATGATGTTGGCCGCAATTTTCACAAATTCCAGTGGATTTTTAAAGAGACCTATTCCACGATAGAGCTAACCTTCTAGATTGGCTTTGTATTGCGAAAACTGAGTAATTAGCCCCATGATGTTATCAGCAATCATGCTACCATTAAACTTTTGTATCCCCTCTACGTTTAAATCTTCGAACACAAAATATCATTTTCATTGGCTATCTGTTCGAAACGCTTCTGCTGATAAAATTAGATATATATTAAGAACATGACTAACTGTTCCGATTTATCCCATCGACGCCATTTCGCGTTGGACAATGAGTTTTCTAGTAAATTTCGATAGGTTTAATTTAGTTGACATGAATTTTTCTTCTAATTCAATTTTTTTTCAGGCTTTATTGTTTGGCTAAGTTGGTAAGTTAACTTTGAGTAATTCCAACAAGGTCTAATAATGAGTTATTTAAAGGCAGCGGCTTTAACTACTTTGGTGTTTTCATTTAGCGCTATTGCTATCACAACTATCAAAGGAACGATGAATATCTACAAACCAGAATTTGTCATCGAGAACAAATCAGGCACACTTATTTCAAATGTAAAAAACTTCAAGCTTGAGGCTCGCCAAACTGTTTTAGACGATTACTGTACTGTCACTACAGATAACAATACAGCATTACAAGGGGGAACCTTAAGCGCTGGATATTGCTTATTTGAATGGAATAACACAGCCGGTTATTTAATTGATGGATTTAAAGTTGAAGGCGTTGCTTCCAATTCAGGTCCGAATAGTATTGGCTACTCAATTTATTATTATTCAGGGTCAGCAAAAGCTAAAAAGTTAGTTGATACAAAAAACTTTATTTTTAATTTTGCAGCTCCAGTTAAGCCGACTGTCCAAGGATACTCAGTTAAGCTTGGGAACTCATGGAAGAGCGTAGGTAGTCATACCAATTACAACCCCGCAAATAAGTTTTCTGCAGTTAGAGTTAATGTTGACGCAAGGGATTACAGTCAGAAGGTATCTATACCATCGCTTGGTAGCTGTACAGTAGAAAGTGGCGCTACTTCATGCGATATTTCATTTTCAGAAATAAAGCTTGGTGATGCTATTTCAAATAAAGTGGGCTCTTTAAGCTATCAAGTGTCAGTTGATTCGAGTCATAGTTATTGGGGAGTTAGTAACACCAAACATGCTTTAACTGTTCCTTGGAATTACCAACCAACAAAAATTGACCTTTTTGAGGTTAATTCTATGCCTGCTAGTTATGCGACAACAAAGACAATAAACGTTAATAGCAAATCAATTCAAGTTTCGAATAACACAGCTAAACTCGTTTTAAATAAGCCTTCAAGCGAGATTGTTGGCGATTGGTGGGCCCCATCTGAGTTAAATGTAAAATTCAGCCGAAACAGTCAGCCAACTATTTCAAGTGGCATCACCTATAGCGGGAATGTTCTATATACAAAAGATGGCTCACTAGTTACAGCAAATAAGACTATTACGAGCACTAAGAGAGAAAGTGTAAATGGTGCATATGTTTACACCTTCGATATGACGCAAATTGAAGATGGTTATTATGGTGCTTCTGTGGCTTTCACAAATTCAAGTGGCATCCCTTCCAACCAAAATTTTAATGGGTTAAGAATTAACAAAACGGCCCCAAAAATTGATATTTTCAAATCAGGTGTTAAGCAAAATAACAGCAGTAACTTTGCATACAATCAAGAGCTGGTAATTTCAACTTTCAATTCATTTACAGATGACGTTGACCTGGTATCGATTCAAGTTAATTCTTCTAACGTTGCTTTTAACAAGCCAAAAATTGGTGTTGCCACAATACCTGACACTGTTATTTTCAAAAATGGCTTAAATACAATAAAAGTTACGGTCAAGGATACTCTGGGACATTTATATTCCAGAACAATCACACTAAATAAAGTTCAAGATGAAATCGAGTTTAAGATTAACAATTTAGGTGGTCGATTAGTATCTCACGTAAAAGAGTCTAGTTTTGAAGCAGTCCAAACTAAGTTTTCAGGTTTCTGTGACATTGTGACTAATGAAGCGGTTGCAATTGGTACCAATAATAATGTATCTGGAAAGTGTTATTTTGAATGGGTTGGTATGGATGAGCTTGATAGAGATAACTTTTCTCTGAAAGGTCGATTGAGAATGAGCGGAGTTGTGCCTGTTGGGTATAAAGTGTTTGCCTATTTTGGCGCGGAGAAAGAGAAAACACTAATCAAATCTGGAACTACATCTTTTAACGTCGAGGCCCCAATTGCGCCTGAATTAACAAAATATTCTATTTATGTAGGGAATAAATGGATCGACAATAATAGCGACGTCAATCACGATCCAAACGCTCAGGTTAAAGCCATTTCAATCACTACAAAGCCAGTTAATTATTCACAACAGGTGATTGTCGATAATTTGGGGAATTGTTTAATAAATGCTGGAAGTACATCCTGCACAATAAATATCACTCCATATTTCCTTGGAAATAAAAATTACATTGGCTATGAGGATGGCATTGTTTCTCACCAGTTTAAGGTAAATTCAATTAATAAGTACTTTACTGATAAAGAAATAAACTCACAGGCCGTTGTTAGTTGGGAATATGCATACTCTCGGGTAGAGCAAGTAAAAGTTAATGCAAGGGCTAGTGGTTTGCCATTGAGCTTTGGCTTGTTAGGCGCTTCTATAGATGTTGAGAACGAAACAGCGAGAGTTGTATTTGATAAACCGTCTCCAGCTATATCAGGTACATGGTGGCTTCCTAAATCGATTGAACTTGAGTTTAAAGTTAGTGGTTCGCACGAAGTCCTTAAGGAACTTGAATTTGACGGTACTACTCTTTTTAAAAACGATAATATTACTGAAGGTGAAACTGTAATAGTAAAAAATCTAACCGGGCCTGAACTTATTAATAACAAGTTTATTTATACAGCTGATGTGCAGAGTGTACCAGATGGACACTACGATATTACGGTTACTTCAAAGTACTTATATTCAAAATCAGATAAAAAAGAATTTAAAAACGCTGCATTCTTATCTCGTAAGCAGCCATCAATTTCTATTTTCAGAAACAGCCAAAGCATGGAGGAAGATGATGAGTTCTACTTTGATAGTGAACTGTTAGTAGCAGGGTTTAATGGCTACGTAAATGGTGTCACTATTGAGAGTGTACAATCAAACGGTGTGCCATTAAGTTTAAATTCTGTTGGTGACGGTATCGTCACTATTAATGGCTTAACTCAACAGTTATCACCTAAAGATAATGCAGAAATTAGTGTTGTAGTTAAAAACTCTTCAGGTGATAAATTTAATTATGATCTAAATGTTGTCTTTGCTCCTATGTCGTTTGATATAAAGCATCGTGAAAACGACTATCTACCGTTCAGACTAATTGAATTGGTTTATTTAGATTCTAAACAAGTGAGCGGCGAAGAGTGCCGGTTCTATAGTGAAAGAGACCTCGCGGTTAAATATGCGCGCAAAGGTGTTAAAAGTTGCATATTCAATTGGGTTAATTTACCAGAAGGCTTTGAAATATCATTGCGAGGTAGAACACCATCGGCTGTTGGTTATTTAGACAAAGCGCTTGTAGAAATTGAAAGCGATATCGAAATAATTAATGAGTTTGGTGAAACACTGATCATACCTAATGAAAAGACACTGATTTCTTCTCAGGAACCAACAGGGATTTCAGTTGAAGCTAGCTCAAGGCGAGAACTTATAAACGGATTTTATCCAGTTGAATACTCGGGTGGTGAAATTGTCAGAATGGGTACTGTATCGAGCCCTGGTTCATTAGATATGACATTCGACACCAAAGGGGTTAGCCAAACATTTCCGAAAAACCCTTCTACAAGAACAGGTGAAATATTTAGAACATCTGGTAGGTTCGATATGCCTTTTGAAGTTGAACGCAATCTATGGGAAGTATTCCCTATCGATTACAACGTTAAGTACCATAGAATGCCAGAAATAAATGCATCCCAAAGCATTAAAGCTTTAGTCGTTCCTGATAGCACACTTGGCGTTAATCTAGATTTTCAAGATGATCAGATCCTATCTACCGATGAAGTAACAGCTAAAATCAACCTTGGGAATTACAATCGAATCGATGGATGGGTTTATGACAAAAGCTCAATGGGTGAATGGGAAGTTTACATAGGTAAGTATGACAGAAGAAATATACCTGAACCATTAACAGAAACTGTCACAATAGATGCGAAAGGAGAAGCCTTCATAAAAATGCCAATGGAAGTTATTGGCGAAGAAAGTGGAATTTATGTTGCAGTAGCAAAAGCAAAAACACCTATACCTGATTATGAGTACTATATTCAGTCTGCTCGTGCATACTTTATTGTGTACAAAGGCACTGAAATTGAAGGTGAGCTAAGGGATGGCTTAATTAAGGGCCGGATACCATTGAGAGCTTCAGCAATTTATTCACCGGAAGACCGAGCAGATGTTGGCTCACTTGGCCGAGTGGTGTGGGAAGTTTCAAGTAACGGTTCCGATTGGAGGGAGTCTACAGAACATAAAGACACTTTACGTTGGCGTAAGCGATATGAAAACGAAGAAATTGAATACTTGAGAGTTAAAGTTGAAAATAAGTTTACAGGTGAATGGTCAACTAGCGGTACTCTAAAAGTTGTTGCTTATGAAAAACCTGAACTATTAATTCAACAAACTAATGAAGTTCTATTTAATGAAGCTGCAAAGTTCGTTTTGTATGACGGAGATAACCTCGTTCAAAATGGGGATAGTGTTATCGAGTGGTCAACTGATAATCGTAAGTCTTGGTTCTCAGGTCCAGCAAAAATCTCATTCTATAAAGATGACTTTACAGGAAGAGATATCAATGCCCGAATGAAATACAACGGAATAGCAAGTGACAGTAGTTTAGGTGATGAAGCTTTTGTCGAAGCTAGGGCTCGATATTACTTCTTAAGAGCGCCACGATTCTATTTTGATTTAGATATCCCTGATCTAGTCGAAGTTGGCTCTACACACCACATTAAAGGAAGCTCTTTCACAAGAACTGAGTCTATTAATGGTAGGACTCAAAACCAATGGGTGTTACCGGATGGGAAAGTAATAAATGATAGTGAATTTGACCTGACATTTAGTGAAAATCTTCTTGAAGGAAGAAACTTTATTCTGACCTACCAAGCTTGGGTAGAGGGGTCAAAGCAAGAGACAATCAACGAGACTAGAGTTCGTGTGAAAAGCTGGACATACGAGTTTCCTGAAATTGAACTAAACATGCCAGCTACAGTAAATTATATGCCTTCTAAACATATTGCATGGGTAGGCTTAGAGCGTCATTTTGCTCCTGGCGTCGAGTATGCATATGAGCTACTAAAAACACCCGGAGTTAAAGTGTTAAATCAAGATGACGGCAAGTTTACTCTGCAGTTTTCCCAAGAAGGAATGAAAAATCTCATGTTTAGGGTTACAAACAGCAGGGGACAAAGTAAAGAAGTAAGCCAAATTGTAGAAGTTTTACCTCCAACACCATTAGAAATTGAGATTGTGCGTACATTCAGTAATGAATACCTGAGATATCCACTAGATGTATCACTTAGATCTCGTGTATGGCTTTCACACCCAGATGATAGAGTTGCAGTGTATAAATGGTACTTGGATGGCGAGCTTGTCATGGAAAGCAAGCGTTATAGAGAAAGTATTGGAGATTTATCAGTTGGCAATCATTCTATCCGCGTCGATGTTGAAACTGAGTTTGGTCAGACTGGTTCGCAGTCATTTGAAGTGAACGTGATACCAAATCAGAAACCAACCGGAAGTATTAATATGCATGAAACAGATCAAGTGTTTGAATTACATCTCAACTGTAATGACTCGGATGGTCGAATTGCTGCGACTACATGGCAGTTAAATGGTGAGTTACTAACGCATTCTCATAATATTATCCAATTAAGCAAGGATAAGCTAAAAGGCACAAATTATGTTGTAGGTAGATGTTATGACGATAGTTTTGAATTCATAGATATCACTCAGACAATTCATTAAATGATATGTGAATATGGCAGCTATTTTTACTGCCATATTCATAAAAAATGAACAACTTTTAATTGGGCTCAAATGTTGCTGAAAGGTTGAAAATTATTGAGCGGCTCGTTAGTAATCCATTTGGCCAAAAATGTTGATCATGGTGTTGTAGCGGATCTGTTTGGTTATGCATCGAGACAAGTTGTGACAGATAAATACAACGGTAATCTACTGCAATTATCAGACGCCATTAATAGCGTATATTCAAGAATAAAAATGACAGGGCATTAGGAAGTTGAAAAAATTTAAGTTTATAAACAATCAATCAAAAAAAGAGTTTCTAGCGTTGCCCGATAAAATTCAAAAGCGCTTTGCAAATGATTTAAACGCTATTTGTCAAAACAAAGAGCCATTTAGCAAGTTTAAGCACTTAAAGGAAAGTGTAGGCATTGGTGCAGTTGAGCTAATAGAGAACGGCAGGCCAGCATATCGAACGATTTACGTTGCTAAGTTTGCAGATACAGTGTTCATCTTGCATTCGTTTACCAAGACGACTAACGAAGTCGATAAACAGGCTATGGACACTGCAAAGAAGCGGTACAAGCTAATGCAAAAAGAAATTAAATGAAAATATATCAACACTTGTATATATATCATTGCTGATATATAGTGCTTATAAGTTAATCAATAAGGTTTTTAAGATGACTCTTGAATACTCAAATATCTTTGATGCAATCACCGAAGATAAAGCAGAAGCCTCTGAATTACAGACACGATCAGATCTGATGATTGTCATTCGTGACATTATCAATGCCAAAAATTGGTCACAGGCCGACGCTGCAGCTCAATTAGGGCTAACGCAACCTCGCGTGAGCGATTTAGTTAATGGGCGAATTGAAAAGTTCAGCATTGATAAGCTAATGACTTGCTTGTATCGCATAGGTTTCCGTTTTAAGCCTGCGTTTGCTGATAATCAATTAACAATGGCTGTAGAAGCAGTTACAATTAACAAATGATTGAAATACGCATAAAGTAAGGTGCTAAAGCAAAGGCTGAACTTCAAGGCAATGCGGTGAGAGATATCGCTGGTTACCTCAAAAACTACTCTGCGGGTATAGAGTAACTAGCGAAAGAGATTTGACTTGACCATATAGATCTTTCGACTTTTGGGACACAGAAATTTAGAATTAGTTTCCACGACCTAGGAACCCTATACTTGATGGTATTGTTCAATTCTCTGAAATTGATGAGATATTAAAAACTTTAATTAAATAAGCACATTTAAGACAGAAAATGTATAAGTTACAAAAAAGGTAGCCTCAACCAAAGGCTACCTTTTTTATACTAGAGTTCTTTGGAGGAGACTTTAGTATGTCGTTAATGTACCACAAATACTTTCTTAATCGCCAAAAAAAATTCAATACGAAAGAAAATCTCAGAATTACTCAAAAATCTCACTGTAGAATTTATTTACGTTCTCACAAAAACAATTAGCTATGAATAGCATAAAGTTGAAAAGCACAGTCATAGTATGCCTTACACTACTTGGCTTATATTGGTTAGCGGAATTATTTTTTGCTCGCTTCACATTTTCTTTTCCTACATTTCAAGAGCAATGTTTGTATGCTCACATGTTCATAGTCGACAATCGTGATAAGGATATTAAAAGGGGAGATTTAGTTGCATTCAAATTTAACAAGGAAGATAAAAATTTTGATAAAGGGTTGAACTTCATAAAAATTGCAGCTGGAGTTCCTGGCGATGAAATCAAGTTCTCGCCAAATGAAATGCTTGTAAATCGAGTCGAATCCAAAATTGCTGGAATGACGCATGCCATTAATTTCTTACAGTTAAACCCAAAAGAGTATGAGCGACAAATTACCTTGAATGAAAATGAATTCTTTATGGTTGGTGAGACTATTTATAGCTATGACAGCAGGTTTTGGGGGCCAATAAATGAAGAGGATATTTTGGGGAAAGCATATGCAATTTTTTAAGTCGATACTTTTGCTGTGTGCGTTCTCAGTCTCCGTAAGTGCCAATCAAAAAAACAAATATGATGTTTCTAGTTTTCAAGACGCTGCGAATAAGGCTGTCGAGAAAGCCAAAGAAAATGGGTGGTTAAAAGATATAGATAAGCCAACAATTCAAGAAAACGATATAGCTTTAGCCAAGTCAATTGCAGATCAGGCTGTTGTTATTTCCAGTGAAACAATGAAGAGAGCACTTCCACAACAACAAAATAAGATTGATTTATTAGAAGGTACAGATGGCGCTATTTTCGTAAGTTTCTCAATGCCCAGAAGAGCACTTATTGATGCCTTCCAAGTGGCCAAAGAGCATAACTTAACAATTTTATTTAGAGGGCTAGAAAAAGGGGCTACACACATATCATCGACGATGAAGCTTATTCAGAAATTAAGTGCCATATCAAAAGTAGAGCCAAATGTAGGAATAAACCCACTAAGATTTAAAGAGTTTAATGTAACCGGTGTACCAACTATCGTCATAAGAAATGGTAATAAGCATCTTATTGCTCCGGGCACATTGAATGCGCAATATGCAAAAGAGCAATTTGACCAAAAACAAGGCGATTTCAAGTTAGAGCCATTAGGCCAATTATTCAATATTGACGAACCTGACATCATAGAGCAAATGAAAGCTGCAGCAGGTAAGATTGATTGGGCTGAGAAGCAACGTTTAGCAAAAGAAAGGTTCTGGAAGAAATATAAAACTTACCCTCTCCCCACGTCAGATGAATCTAAGCAGTGGCTAATAGATACGACTGTTCGCGTAACTCAAGATATCAAAAATGGCCGTGGAGAAATATTGGCCCGAGCTGGCGACATAACAAACCCTTTAAAACAATACCCTATGCATTTAAACATTTTTGTAATTGATCCCTATGTGAAGTCACAGGTTGATTGGGTTAAGGAAGAATTAAAATTGATATCAGGACAGTTTCAGATTCATCTAACCCATATGGATAAAGACAAAGGGTGGGATGACCTTAGTAAGTTTCGAAATGAGTTTGGGGCACCAGTTTTCATTTTGCCTAAACAAGTTATTGAGAAATTTAAAGTGGAAGCTACACCAAGCAAAATCGAAACACAAAGCAATGGCTATTTACTGGTACGTCAATTCGATTGGAGTGAAAAATGAAATTAATTTTAGTTGGCTTAGGCGTTTTGGGTGGGGTCTATTTAAGTTACGAGTACCCCACTGTAGCAAAGCAAATCTGGGATACCGCTTGGCATTACTTTCTAATCGCATTTAATTGGTTAGAGTCAAAAGTGGTTCAATTGTAATGCGCTTTACATTGATTTTCCTTATTTTCTTAGCAGCTTTATTTTCAACGCAAACAAAAGCCGAAGGTAACGCATGCAATAACGCGAATGTATTTAGCAATATAATAAATGAAGTTTGTTGGTCGTGCTTCTTACCAGTGCGATTGATGGGAGTTGGTCCAAAACCAAACGGGGCTGCACCTGACCAATCGATTTGTGCTTGTAATGATGCTCTTGGAATCCCGGAGTTTGGCTATCAACTGGGGTTTTGGCAGCCGTCTAGATTAGTCGAACATGTGAGAGTTCCATGGTGTGCACCCGCATTAGGGGGAGTTAGGCTTCAGGATGATCTATTTTCATTGTCGACTGGAGTGGATGTTAAAAGTTCCGGTGGTGCAGACTTGGCAACGTACCAATACCATTACTATTCATACCCATTATTTGCGATGTTGGAAATTTTGTATTTGCCTAAATGTGGTGGTGAATATACAGATTTTGATTTGATGTACCTTAGCGAGATTGATCCAACTTGGAACAATGATTTGCTCTCAATTTTACTATCCCCAGAAGCATTTATTTTTGCAAATCCAATTGCAAAAGCGTGGTGTACTGCGGATTGTGCCGCAATTACAGCAGGAGATGTTCAAGAATCTACATATGGTTGTGCTGGCTGCGACGGAAGTCTCTATCCATTTACTGGAAATGTTTATCATGGTGAGTCTGGGCCGCGTGTAACTTCTCTTTTGACACAACGTGTACTTGCGAGTTTGCACCGAAAGGGGTTGGCTAGAAAAACAATCGGAGAGGATGCAATGTGTAAACCCGAGTTTTGGCCAATGATCCCCAAATCCCAGTATAAGCTTTCGATGCTTCATCCCGTAGCAGAAGCTGATAGAAACTCCCCAAATGGTAAGTGCTGTCACCCATTGGGAGAGTCTGAACATAAATGGTCTACAGCGGCAGGTGGTAGAACCATCCCAGGTCTTGAAGACTACTTATATTTACTGTGGCGTTTTAATGACTGTTGCGTAATTAGCTCTGGTATCAATGCGCCTTCAGAATAGTGAGGAATTTAATGAAAAGCGAAGATTTTAGAAGTTTTTTGAATTGAACATTAGGCTTGCGCAATCTCACCCTTTCAAGGGCGAGTCAAGCAAGAGGTAACTAGTCTTTTTTCTGACTTAAAGCGCGTGAAGTTTTTACGGCTCTTTCACTTGGCGGTGTGTTTTGATT